>CALDOI010000162.1 GCA_937912115.1 uncultured Bacteroidota bacterium
TCGGATGGGTATGAATACATTGGAAATAACTATGAAAGGATGCTAAACTATCATGGAGCCCACGACATTGGTCATGCCCTGCAAAGTCTAGCCTTGGTGGGTTGCACATCTTTTGGATCCAATTTTAATTCAGTTGATAGCTCAATGATTATTGGTCGCAACTTCGACTTTTATATTAATGAATCCTTTGCAAAAAATAAAATTGTTGCATTTGTTAATCCTGATCTAGGACATAAATTTATGTACGTTACATGGGCAAGTATGATTGGAGTTGTAAGCGGAATGAACGAAAAAGGATTAACAGTAACAATTAACGCAGCAAAATCCGATATTCCCACAAAAGCAACAATGCCAATTTCATTACTTGCCCGCGAAATTTTACAATATGCAGGTAATATTGATGAAGCTGTTGAAGTTGCCGAAAAGCGAAAAACATTTGTTTCCGAGTCAATCTTCATAGGCTCAGCATTTGACAATAAAGCAATAATCATCGAAAAATCGCCATCGAAACTTGGGGTTTACACAACCGATGCAAACGATCTTGTCTGTTCAAATCACTTTCAAAGTGATGTTTTTAAAGATGATGAAAACAACAATCAATATATTCAGGAGTCGGCATCCAGCTATCGCCAACAGCGATGTGAACAACTAATAAATCAAGATGAAATAATAGATTTCAATCAGGCAGCAGATATCCTACGCGACTACAATGGAATAGATGATGTTAATATCGGAATAGGAAACGAAAAAACAATGGCCCAAATGATTTCACATCATAGTATTATTTTTCAACCTGAGAAGTTAAGAACATGGGTATCTAGTGCGCCGTATCAACTTGGTGAATATTTAATGTATAATATCGACTCAGTTTTTACTAAAGCAAGTACTACAAACCCAAATACGATTCTATACGATTCAAATTATACAATTGAGCCTTCACTCTTTTTAGAAAGTAAAGAATACAACAACTTATTTGAATTTCGAAAAATGAGAAATATTCTCAAATATCATATTGAAGAAAAATCAAAAATTGAAGATGAAAAGTTTTTTATTGATGATCTAATCGCCAGTAATCCCAATTATTACCAGGGTTATGTACTTGTAGCAGACTACTATTTTATGAATAACAAGATGGATAAGGCATTATTATTCTATAAAATATCTCAAACAAAAGAATTTGAAAACACCACAACTAAGATGGTTGTTGAAGAAAGAATTAAAGAAATTGAGAAATCAACTCTGACGGGTGGCATCGTGCGTTGAGACTTGGAACCAACACAATCACAAGTCCCACCACACAAATCCATCGCTTCAGACTTGCGATATTATTTGAAATAAGTTAATAGATTTGTAAATATGTTCATCCCCGAAATAGAAAAAAAATCGAAACAGGAAATAAAAGAATATCAAGAAGGTCGTCTTAAGGAAACATTATCCTATTTAAATAGCCATTCGAAATATTACCAACGATTATTTACTGAGCATAAAATTGATATTAAGAATATTGTAACTCTTGAAGCCCTGGTTCAGATACCTGTAACAACAAAGGATCACCTACAGCGATATACAGATGATTTTTTATGTGTAGAACCAAAGAAAATTATTGACTATGTTACAACATCAGGTACAATGGGCGATCCGGTTACATTTGCCATGACCGATAATGATTTGAATCGACTGGCATATAATGAATACATATCTTTTTCTTGTGCCGACACAACAAATGAGGATATTTTTCAGCTTCTGGTAACACTCGATAAAAGATTTATGGCAGGTATGGCCTATTTTTTGGGTTTACGAAAACTGGGGGCAGGAATTATTCGAACAGGGCCGGGGTTGCAAAAACTTCAATTCGAATCAATAAAAAGGTTTAAACCAACAGGTTTTGTATCAGTGCCTTCATTTATCCCAAAATTGATTTCCTATGCAAGGGATAACGATATTGATTATAAAAACGCCAGCATAAAAAAAGCTGTTTGCATAGGCGAACCAATCCGGAACCCTGATTTTACACTTAACCCACTTGGCAAGAAAATAGTTGACAACTGGAATATCAAATTATATTCAACATATGCTTCAACAGAAATGGGTACTGCTTTTACTGAGTGTTCATCCGGCAAAGGGGGTCATCACCATCCTGAGATGATTATTGTCGAATTCTTGGATGAGAATAATAATCCCGTTAAAGAAAACGAACCCGGGGAAGTTACAATTACAAATCTAGGTGTTGAAGGAATGCCTTTGTTAAGATTTAAAACCGGAGATATTTGCTATCACCATATTGAACCCTGTATTTGTGGTCGGAATACTATGCGACTCGGTCCTGTAATTGGCAGAAAGCAACAAATGATTAAGTTAAAGGGAACAACATTATATCCCCCATCAATTTATGATGTTCTTAATGAAATCTCTTGTATTGAGAATTACATTGTTGAAGTCTCAAGCAGTGAACTTGGAATAGACGAACTAACAATAAAAGTAGGATGTAATAAACTAACCAGGAATACGGAGAAAGAGATTAAAGATAATTTCAGGGCAAAGCTTAGGGTAGCTCCAGAATTATTATTCTTTAAACCATCAGAAATAACAGCAATACAAACTAAATATGGTGATAGAAAACCAATTGTATTTATTGATAACAGAAAATCCATCTTATAAAAAAATAATGAGAATAATTTTGCTTCTGTTTATTTTGTTTACAGCCAGTATTTCGAATGGTCAAAACACTTTTTCAATAGTTGTGAGCATTTCAAATATTCAAGTAAACGATAGTAAAGTTTTTATTGGTTTGTACGATAATGAGTTGAATTTCAAAACAAAGACAAATGCAATTGATTCATTAATTTTTATTCCGAAAGAAAAAAATGCTGAGGTATCCTTCAATAAAATTAGTCCCGGAATATATGCTATTGCTGTTTTTCAGGATATAAATAGCAATGGAAAACTCGACACAAAAGGATTCAATTTACCAGATGAGCCAGTAGGTATTTCAAATTTTACAGATGGGAAAAAGCTTGGAATTCCAACTTACAACAAGGCAAAAATTAAAATCAATGGTGATACAATCGTATCAATTCCATTGATTTTTAATGTGGATAAACCAAGAGATTAACTACCAACCCAGAATTTCTCTAAAATCGATTTCTTCCGGATTTTCAACAAACTCTTTTGCTTTGGTATAATCACCGGGCTCAATAAATTGAAGGCCATCGTTAAACACCATTTGCGATTTGTCGCCTTTCATATCAACAAGTCGGGGCTGAACTTTTCCATTTTCATCAGCAACATCATCCAGATAGAGTGGTTTAATTTTACCAACAGAATCAGCTGTAACCATGCAACCTGTTCTACCTTCGTCGTAAAGCTTTTTAACCCCAAAGCCTAGCATACCGCAATACATAAGATCATATGCATTTGGTTGAACACATCTAAGTTCGTAACCAAGTTCTACCGGACGACTTTTAACACTTATCCCTAATTTCTTCAACTTATTCTGAAGTAACACATTGAATATATGTGCTTTACTTACATTGCCTAACTCTGGATGTCCATGATCATCATAAGTAAAATCTATTCCCGAATTCTCAATTTCATCATCACTCATAAAATGAAAAACGCCTTCACTAATTATGGCAACACCATAATCAATACCTTCAATTTTGCGTTTAACAATTGCAGATATCACAAGATTAATAATCCTTCCGAATGTAACTTCTACTTTATCAAACATTTCAGGAATAATAATCATGGGGAAATGGCATGCTGCTCCAATTCCAAATGCCAAGTGTCCTGCTTCGCGGCCCATTGCAGAAAGGACAAACCAGTTTCCGCTAGTTCGTGCATCTTCATAAATAGTTTGAGAAATTCGTACTCCTTCCTGCTTCGCCGAATGATAACCAAAGGTTGGTATTCCTGCCGGAAGTGGCAAATCATTATCAATGGTTTTAGGTACATGGATATTTTGAATACTTACATCATTTGCACGTAAATATTTTGATATCCTATTTGCAGTTGAAGCCGTGTCGTCTCCACCAATGGTTACCAGTAGTTGAACATTATTATCAGTAAAGAATTTTGTTGAAAACTCGCTATCCTTTGGCTTATGCCTACTCATTTGAAGAGCCGAGCCTCCGTGTTTATGAATATCATCAGCAAAATTAAATTCTATATCAATGGTTGTTGGGTTTTCTGCGAATAACCCTTTGTAACCCTCATGTATTCCTATTACTCTGTATCCTGATTTTAAAAATACCAATGATACTGAACTAATTACGGAGTTGATTCCGGGCGCCGGACCACCTCCACATAGTATTGCAATTGATTCTTTCATCTATTAATTTTTTATTTCTGAATGACCAAATAGTTGCTTTGTATTCAGTATCTTCTCAGTAATTTACTTAGTTATCTAATTTGATTATTTTTGCAAAGATAAAAAATGCTAAACAAAAAATTAATATTGAACAATATAGTTAAGTTTTGTAAGGATTTTTTATCTATTACGTCATATACTCATATGATTGTTACAATTAGCTTTTTTAAGTACCAATCAACTAATTAAACTAGAAAAAATGAAAAGAATTACTAATTATTTATTATTGCTGACATTTGTATTTATCTCAGGACAAGTTTTTGCCCAGATGGTTACAAATACAGAAAAACTCATCGAGATATCAAAGGAACTTGATAAGGCATGGAAAGAGAAAGAGATTAGAGTTGCAGATTACTCACAAAAAAATAATACTCCAATTACCTATGAATCATCCCAGGGAGTATTCTATCAAATGATAGATGTAATTGACGGAAGACCTGTTTATTACCGCACCGATAATTATGGTGCTGCTGTAACTACTAGAGTAAATGAACTTTGGGTAGGGGGAAACAGCGGATTAGAGCTAATCGGAGAAGGCTACTCTCAATTGGGAGAATGGGATGCTGGAAGCGTAAGAGTTTCTCATCAGGAATTTACTGATCAGGGAGCATCACGAGTTACACAAATGGATGGAGCATCTGCGACTCACTATCATGCAACACATGTAGCAGGAACAATGGTTGCAGCAGGAGTTTCACCAAATGCAAAAGGAATGATGTACGGCGGCAACCTAAAAGCATGGCAATGGTCGAATGATGAATCAGAAATGGCTGCAGCTGCAGCAAATGGCCTTGAGATTTCGAATCACTCATATGGTGTAGCTCAAGGATGGTCGAACAACAACGGAAACTGGGTGTGGTATGGTACTAACAGTATTTCACCTGATGAAGATTACAAGTTTGGGTTTTATGACTCAGGCTCAAGACAGTGGGATAATATTGCCTACAACGCACCATATTACTTAATAGTAAAATCAGCAGGAAACGATCGTGGTGAAGGCCCCTCAAATGCAGGAAATGGTGAACCAGAAAAAGATGGTGGTTTAGATGGTTACGACTGTATTTCACCAAAAGGTGTTGCTAAAAACCTACTTACTGTGGGAGCTGTAAATGAAGTGGCAAATTATACCGGCCCCGATAATGTAACAATGAGTAGCTTTAGTTGCTGGGGACCTGCAGATGATGGCAGAATAAAACCAGATATTGTTGGTAAAGGAGTTGATGTATATTCCACTTTAGACGGAAGCAATAATGATTATGGATCATTGCAAGGAACTTCAATGTCGGCACCAAATGTATCTGGTTCGATGGCTATGCTACAACATCATTATCAGAATATAAATAGCGATCGTATGAGAGCTTCCACACTTAAGGGGTTAGTTCTTCATTCAGCTGATGAAGCTGGTGAATATGATGGTCCCGATTATATTTTTGGATGGGGATTAATGAATACTGAAAGAGCAGCAGCCATTATTTCGGATAATGCAGGCCAAAACGTAATAGAAGAAATAGTTCTTCCAAACGGAGATACATATACCAGGCAAGTAACTGTACCTGAAGGAAGTGACCTTAGAGTTACAATTTGTTGGACTGACAATCCGGGAACACCAACCTCACCCCAACTAAATCCAAGAACTGCAATGCTTGTAAATGATCTTGATTTAAGAATCAGCGATACACAGGGAGCTTATTTCCCCTATAGTCTTGATCCTGAAGATCCATCAGCGGCAGCTACAACAACAGGCAAAAACTATGTTGATAATGTTGAAATGGTTTATATTGAAGATGCTGAACCGGGAACATACACAATTACTGTTGACCATGATGGTACACTCGCAGGCGGAGGACAAGTATTTTCTATTATTATTAGTGGAATTGATGAATATACTAGTTTACCTGAATGCTCAAACAGCTTGCTATCACCCGTGGATGGTGGCATAAACGCCTTCCTAAACCACCAAGTAACATGGAAACCAGCACTGTTTGCCAGTAGCTACGATGTTTATTTTGGTACAGATGGTAACGGGGTAAGCACTCCTACAAACGTAATAAATGGTGATAATTACATTAATAATAATTTCGCCACTATGTTGGAGCCTAATACTACCTACTATGTTCAAATAGCACCTCGTAATAGTATGGGTGTTTCCGATAATTGCACAGAAATTTGGTCGTTTACAACTATGGAATCTATTTCGCTTTATCCATACATTGCTGATATGGAAAGCTTGACTACCCCTGAATTACCAGAATTTTGGCAAGACAATTCATTTACTGAGGCAAATTGGTTTAGCTCTGATTTAGCAAGCAATTCAGGCGAAAACGCAATGGCCTGTTATAATACAAGCGGATTTGTAGAAATGGATTATAATAACTGGTTTATTTCTCCTCCTTTTAGTGTAGAAGTAGGTAACGAATATAATATTAGATATTTCTACAGACCATTAATCGGTGGGCACAATGAATCGATGACATTATATTGGGGAGAGACTCCATTCGTTGAGGATCTTACAAATATACTTTTTGAGGATAACGCTTTTAATGGTGATTGGGAAGAAGCAAGTTCAATGCTTTTTCCTGAAGAAGACGGCATAGTATTTTTAGGATTCCATATGAATGGGGCATTAGGATATGGAGGCTTTCTTGATGATATCACTGTAAGTGATTGGGGAACAGTAGGTATTAACACTAATGATAATGATAACGTTAGTATATATACACAGTCGAATAACATCACAATCCTATCATCAGAACAATGGTTAGGAGCCAACATTAATGTCACAAATATTATGGGACAGTATGTGTATCGAGGTAAACTGTCTTCTACAAAAACGCAAATACGAACAACTAATCAGTCAGGATTATACATGGTTTCGTTAGTTAAAAACGGGAAGATAATTACAAAAAAGGTAATCTTTTAATTCCAACTTAAAAAATTATTGAAGCCAGGTGGATTAATTTCTATCTGGCTTTTTTTATTAGCTTATCGTCATTGGAACTGCAAAACCAATAAGCCATTTCCGGTTAAAACTATTCCTTCACGAGCAACTGAACTGTAACACGGCTTTTTTGCACTAAATAAACCTTTTTATTACCTATCAGTTCATTTTCTAGTTTGTTAGAGTAATGACGTATGGTTATTAACTGTAATCCTGAATTATATTTTAACGAAAATGCACCTTTTAACTCCGAAATTAGGGATTCCAGTTTTATATCATCCTCATTAAAACATACTGAAAAGCTAACGGCAGAATTCTGCATCAGATTTATGTGAATCTTATTTCTGCTAAACACATCAAAAATCTGTTTAAGATTTTCTTCTGCAATAAATGAAAGATTTTTTGTGCTTATTGATAGTAATACCTGATTATCTTTAACAATAATACTAGATGTTGTTGAATCATTTCCCATATCATTTGTAATGGATGTTGGAGATAACGAAGTATCATAATAAGGTCGAACTAGGAGAGGAATCCCTTTTTGTTTGAGTGGTTGTATTGTTTTAGGATGAATTACAGAGGCACCATAATAGGCAAGCTCAATGGCTTCATGATATGACAAACTATCTATTTTAATTGCACTTGTATACCTTGCAGGATCAGCATTCATTAAACCGGGAACATTTTTCCAAATTGTAACCTCATCAGCATCAAGAATATTGCCAAGTATTGCAGCAGTAAAATCCGAACCTTCCCTTCCTAATGTTGTTGAACGACCAAGACCATCAGCTCCAATAAACCCCTGAGTAATTACAACCTCACCTATGTCAAGTGCCGGTATAACTCTCGATGTTATGGTCTTTGAAGTATACTCCCAATTTACAGAAGCGTCAGTAAAGTTACTATCTGTAATAATTAAACATTTTGCATTTATTAACCTTGAAGAAATCTTGAGTTTCTTTAAAAAATGAAATATAATACAACTCGATAATTCCTCACCGAAAGACACGATACAGTCATAAGCTTCATAACGGTTCGAATATTCTGTATTAAGAGCATCCAAAAGTTGTTCAAAGAGTTTATCCAGATTGGAGGATAACTCATCATCCATAGTTGAAAAAAGATCTAGGGTAACACTGATATGGTTTTTCTTAATTTCAAAAAACCCTTCCTCTATCGATTCACCATCAAGATATTTGTGATACAATTTTTCCAATGCGTTAGTTGTTTTGCCAAGTGCAGATACAACAACAACAAGGGGTTCACAACTAAATTCTTCAATGAGTTTTGAAACTCTTTCTATACCTGAAGCATTCTCCATTAATGCTCCTCCAAACTTCATTACTCTCCTCAATTTCTATCCTTCTTTTAAGTATTTCATTAAAAAGTAAAAATGGGGCTTTTTCTTCTAACCACAATATATTTACTAACGTTTCTCCTTAATAAGTCCTTTTCTGAATGCAGCCAGCAGTAGTTTCAAATCACTTATCTGAATATTAAGCTCTTTACCAACATCAGTATCCTCAACGTATTTTCTTGTTGCATTGCCTTCGATAAAAATACGATCCGAAATAATATCCTTTTCTTCATAAATAGCATGTGCCATAGATGAAAACTCCTTATGCTCAACTAACACAAGCCCATAAGAGTTGAAAATCAATGTGTAGCCAGAAACTCCTGTTACCGATTGATAAGGAATTGACATCCCCCCATCAATAACAAAAAGTTTACCATTTGCCTTAATGGGGCTTTCTCCTTTTTTAACTTTAACAGGAACATGCCCATTAACTATATGCGATATTTCAGGATCAAGATCGAACTCTTCTAATATCTTGTTACAATATTTTTCCTCTTTAAACGCAAGGTTATAATATGGATTACGACTTTCGGTGTGGGTTTCTTTATCAGCTATATAGTACCTTTCGAAAGTTGCCATTTTCATTTTCCCAAACAAGGGAGATAATGGTCCACACCATAGATACCACATATAATCTAAACTCGTATTTTCTTCTCCTTTTGATTTCCGTTGGAAATAACCCTTACGTGCTACTCGGTCGAAATGATCACACAAAAGCTTTCCGGAATGGGTTTTGCCTTCAATTTCAAATTTCTCGAAATTACCCTCTTTATCCATCGGAATACATCCATGATAAAGCAGGTTTGAATTATGTGTAAGATACATGCTTCCGCGAGTAAACAAAAAATCAATATGCTTTTGCAAACGCTGGCTATTCATAAAGCTTGACTTAAGCTTATCCATAACCTCTTTTTCCTCATTACTTAACTCGTAGGGTGATTTAGGATCAACAGTTGGGAAATCCTTATCCAGAAGTTCATGCTTTTTACCATCAATTACGGTTGTTCCCTTTTTAAAGTCAACATTATCAAATACGAGCCTGTCGCTCATTTTAAAATGTGGATTCCTTGTAACAGTTTGTCCTTCCATTTTAAATTGAATTATCGATATGGCCTTTTGCATTTGCTTAAGCAGCTTAATATCAGCATGCCTTGCTTCACCCTTAACGTCATACAGATCACATGCATCGTTTTTGTACTGATCCATTGCAAATCGAGCAAGTGGTAACATATTTATTCCATAAGCGTCTTCAAGTGTATCAAGATTATTATAGCGAAGAGAGATTCGAATAACATTTGCAATTAGCGCCAGATTACCTGCTGCTGCACCCATCCATACAATATCATGATTACCCCATTGAATATCAACAGCATGATAACTTACTAACCGATCCATAACCTTTTCGGGATGTGGCCCTCTATCAAAAATATCACCAATAATATGAAGCCTGTCGACCAGCAATCTTTGTATAAACTCACACAAGGCAACAATAAAAGCTTCAGCTCTATCAATATTAATAATTGAGTTAATAATTCCTTCAAAATAATCTTCCTTGCCCTCGCCACTTTCGTTTAATAGCTCATCAATAATATAGGCAAAATCGGATGGCATTGCTTTTCTAACCTTCGAGCGGGTATACTTTGAAGCTGCTCCTCTGGCAACCTTCGATAAACGCTGGAGTGTTATTGCATACCATTCGTTAATATCATCTTCTTTTTTAAGAATTAACTCTAACTTCTCTTTAGGATAATAAATTAGAGTGGCAAGCGCTGTTTTTTCTTTCTTACGCAAAGTTTTACCAAAAACTTCATCAATCTTGCGAACAACAACTCCTGAGGCATTGGCTAATACGTGACTAAAGGTTTCATATTCGCCATGAATATCCGAAAGAAAATGCTCGGTACCCTTGGGCAAATTAAGTATAGCTTCAAGATTAATTATTTCGGTACTGGCTGATTGGATATTTGGAAATCGGGCAGCAAGTAAATTTAAATACTTAATTTGCTTTTCTAGATCCTGAGTAGCATATTGTTTAGGATTAAACTTCTCCATATTAGTTTATGAGTATTTTTTTTGAATTATTTGGTGCAAAAATAGAAAATCCATTGGTAATTAAAAACAATTCTAAATAATGTGGAAATAACAAAGCAATATTGTCCATTGAACATCAACCCCAGTATGTTTTTATTTAGATTTGCCAATTAATTATTTAATAATAAATAGAAAAGTAGTTTATTGAAACCATCCGATCTTATAGCTCTATTTTCTGACAGCCCTGCAACATCATTGCTTCACAAATATATTAACGATGGAAAACCACATATTCTTGCAAGTGGAGTAATCGGATCTTCTCAGGCACTTGCAGTTATATCAGTTTTGTATCAAAAGGGCAAACAACAACACCTTGTAATACTGCCCGATAAAGAGCAAGCTGCATACTTCTATAACGATGCTGAAAGTTTACTTGAGGAATCAGATTCTGAGTTAAATCAAAAAAAAATTCTTTTCTATCCCACATCCTATAGCCGTCCTTACGAACCTGAAAAAGTAAACAGAGCGTATCAGTTATCGCGTACCGAAGTTCTAAAACGCACTATGTTAGGAGATAAGAAAACGATAATTGTTACATATCCTGAAGCTTTATCCGAAAAGGTGATCACTAAAAAATATCTCACGAAAAACCTGATGAAACTAAGGGTAGGTGAAGAAGTTTCACTGGATTTCATTAGTGATCTGCTTTTTGAACTCGAATTTGAACATTCGGATTTTGTATCCGAACCAGGTCAATTTGCAATTAGAGGTGGGATAATTGATGTATTTTCATTCTCTAATGAGCATCCTTATCGCATAGAATTTTTTGGTGATGAGGTTGAATCAATCAGAACATTTGATCCATCAACACAATTATCAATTCAACATCTTAATCGTTTAACATTATTACCAAATGTTCAAAGTCGTCAGATAATAGAAAACCGTGTTGAGTTACTAGAATATATTCCATCAAGCACAATGTTGTGGTTTGATAATATTGAGATTGCCCTTGATTGTATTGATAAGGAATATGATAAAGCCTTAACCGGGTTTAAAAAACTTGACGACATTGAAAATATAATCAAACCAGAAGTTCTTTTTACTACGAGTGAATCTGTTCGCAAAAAGATAGTTAGTTTTTCGACCATCGAATTTTCAAAAAGCAGTTACTTCAACAATAATGCGGTAGTTAGTTTCAATCAAAATCCTCAACCGTCGTTTAACAAAAACTTCGATTTGTTAATTAATGACATTGCAAAACAATCGTTGGCCGGATATAAGTGCCTAATTTTTTCAAACAACCAAAAGCAGATCGAACGCCTATATGCAATATTCGAAGATTTGCAAGCCGAAACATCTGAAAAAAACAGAGTTAAGTTCAATCCCATTTATCAAAACTTAAGTAATGGGTTTATTGATAACGATATAAAACTATTATGTTATACCGATCACCAGATATTTAATAGATATCACCGATTTAGATTGAGAGAAGGATTTGGCAATAAGGATATTGTTTCCATAAAAGAACTTTACGATTTGGTGCCCGGCGATTTCATTACTCACATCGATCATGGAGTAGGGCGATTTGATGGCCTCCAAATAATCGATAACAATGGGAAGAAACAGGAAGCCATAAGAATAATGTACAAAAATGAAGATATTCTTTATGTTAGCATCCACTCATTACATCGTATTTCAAAATATGTTGGAAAAGACGGTACTCCACCCAGCCTAAATAAATTAGGAACCAAAGCTTGGAATACACTTAAAAATAAAACAAAGAGCAGGGTTAAAGATATTGCCCGAGATTTGATAAAGCTATATGCTCAGCGAAAGGACTCAAAAGGAATTCAATATTCTCCCGACACTTATCTTCAAAATGAACTTGAAGCCTCATTTATTTATGAAGATACTCCTGATCAGTTAAAGGCAACAATCGACACAAAACAGGATATGGAAGCCGAATTTCCAATGGACAGGCTTATTTGTGGAGATGTTGGATTTGGTAAAACAGAAATAGCTATAAGGGCAGCCTTTAAAGCAGTTAGCGAAAGCAAACAAGTTGCTGTGCTGGTTCCTACAACGATACTTGCTTTACAACATTATAAAACTTTTGCCCAAAGACTTGATGAGTTTCCGGTAACTGTTGATTACATTAATCGTTTTAAAAGTACCAAGCAGCAAAAGGAAACTTTACAAAGACTAAAAGAAGGAAAAATTGATATCCTGATAGGTACTCACCGATTACTTAGTAAAGATATCGAATTTAAAGATCTTGGGTTATTTATTGTTGATGAAGAGCAGAAATTTGGAGTAAGTGCTAAAGAAAAACTAAAGCAGTTTCGAGCAAATGTTGATACACTAACATTAACAGCAACTCCAATTCCACGAACTCTTCAATTCTCATTAATGGGGGCTCGCGACTTAAGCATTATAAATACTGCTCCACCAAACCGTCATCCAATACAAACAGAAATAAGGTCGTTTAGCGCAGATGTAATAAGAGATGCAATTAACTATGAAATTTCGAGAGGCGGTCAGGTATTTTTTGTACATAATCGAGTTCAAAATATTATGGATGTTTATGATATGCTCATGAAATTTGTTCCGGGAGTTCGAATTGGAATCGGGCATGGGCAAATGGATGGCCATAAACTTGAAAAAGTAATGCTCGACTTCATTGATGGCGATTATGATGTACTCCTTGCTACAACAATTATTGAATCAGGACTTGATATTCCCAATGCGAATACAATCATTATAAACGATGCACAAAATCATGGGCTAAGTGATTTACACCAACTCCGTGGTAGAGTTGGAAGATCGAATAAACAGGCATTTTGCTATCTACTATCTCCTCCCCTTTCAACCCTAACTTCAGAAGCACGCAAAAGGCTGAAAGCTATTGAGGAACATGGCGATTTAGGGAGTGGCTTTAACATAGCAATGCGCGATTTAGATATTCGTGGCGCAGGAAATATACTGGGTGCTGAGCAAAGCGGTTTTATTTCAGATATCGGATACGAAATGTACCAGAAGATACTTGATGAAGCGATTGTGGAACTTAAGGAAAGTGAATTTGCAGAACTCTATAATGCTGAAAAACTAGCTGACGACTATGTTAGTGACTGTCAGATTGAAACAGATTTGGAAATAAGAATTCCTGATGACTACATTAACAATATAACGGAAAGGCTAAGTCTTTACAAAGAACTTGACAACATTAAAGAAGAGGATAAGCTAATGGCTTTCGGTAATACTTTAATAGACAGATTTGGCCCCCTCCCAATGGAAGCCGTGGCCCTAATTAATGTTGTGAGATTAAGATGGCTTGCCGGAAAAATAGGATTTGTTAAACTAAATTTAAAAAACAACCGAATGACCGGATATTTCCCCGGAAATCAGGAGTCACCATACTATCAATCTGATAAATTTGGTAAGTTATTAGAATTCATTCAGGCTAATCCTTTAGCAGTTGAAATGAAAGAGATTAAAAGAAGTTTAACCCTAAGATTTGGAAAAGTAAAAACAATTGAGAAGGCTATTGCTCATCTGAAAAGTATAAATCCAGATTAATCTTTAGTAAGGTTAACTATTGGTAATCAACTTGCTAACGCCACCCTTGGTAACAATCCAAACACTTCCACTTTTATCTTCAAATATCTCCTTTATATAATTATCTTCGAGTCCGTTTTCACTATTGTAGTTTTCATTACTAATTGCGTCAATAACAAAAACACCATCTTTTTCAGTACCAACCCAAATTTCACCATCTTTACTCTCAAATACAGTTGTTACTTTCCATTCATTTACTGGTGTATAAATTTGTTGAAGCCTGTCTTGTGAAAGTCTATATAATCCATGTCGCCCGGCAAACCAAATTGCTTTATCACTGGCAACAATTTGACTACCAAAATTATCATCATCTATTTTGTATTTGGCAATAAGGTTTTCCCATTTCTTTCCATTAAATAGGGATAACCCTTTTTTTGAAAGTGCAATTACTTGCCCATTAAAATCAACTAACTGATCAATGTTGCCCTTAAGTTTAGTATTTTCTTTAGTAAAATGTTTCCATTTACCATTTTCAAAAACACACAAATTTTTAAACCTACTATCCTTTTTGGTAATTACCCAAATCCGTTTTTGGTTATCTTCAAATAAGTCAACAATAACATTGCCTTTTATACCTTTTGTCTTTTCGTACTTTATCCAATCATTACTATCTTGCTTAGCTACTCCATATTTTGTTGCAACCCATATATCTTTGTTTTTAGTTTCGATAACTTCATTACAAATGTCGGATGGTAAGTGATCTTGGTTGTATTCTGTCCAGTTTGTGTAATTAAATTTATATAACCCATCAAGACTTGTAATCCATATATTACCCTCCATATCAATTATATGTGAGGTAAAATATTCAGTTAGATCGCCAATTTGAGTTGCTGCGGATCCACCAATTTCGCTCTGGAATTTTATCCACTGAAAACCGTTGTAAATTTGAACCCTCCCCTCAACCAGTGAAAAACCAAGACTTGAAACTTCTTTTAAACTCTTATATTTTTCGAGCAATATCCATATCCAACCTTTTCTATCTTCACTTATCTCTGTAACTTTAAAATCATCATTTTCCGGATCAACAAAAAAAGTCCAGTTTTTGCCGTTATAAACGAAAATTCCTTTATCTGAGGAAATCCAAATATCACCATTTAATGCCTCAAAAATTAGTGAAACCTGCCCTATATTTTTATTGTATCCTTTATCATCTGAAATAGCTTTTATTGGCACCCAATTTCCTCCTGTATAAACAGATATTCCATTGCTGGTTCCTAACCAAACAATACCTTTCGAATCAACCTTTGACGTTGTTATAGTTGATGAAGTGAGTCCATTACTTTTTGAGTATGATTGAAATTCGTTTTGAGCAATTGAACTAAAGAAAAACAAACAAAACAGTAATGGTAAAAATTTGTTGGCTGCGAAACTCATTTTACCGGGTAATTTATAAATGGATAAAGATAAATAAAAAGAAAACAAACAATAATAATTCCGTAAATTGAAATACTTATTTAGAAAGAGCAAAATTCTTAAGACTTTCCTTAAGTCGCTCGGATCCTATTAAATAAGCTTTCTTTCCAGCTTTAGTGTAATTACTACCTCCACCTTTCACCTGATCAATATGTGTTTTGTAAATTTCTTCACTGGTAGATGTTTCAATAATAGAAAAGTTTATATCCAGAAAAGCAAAATAGATTCCATGATACTGGCTTCCTGTTGTTGTATTTGCGTTAATCGTTATTATATAATCAGCATCTGTCTTAATATCAACAAAATTATATCCCTTTTCAGCCAATAATTCCTTAATAACCGGTTCCAGTGTTTTAATATCCATAGCTTTACCCTGAATCAATTCCTCACTTTTAATATATATTGTGGGTTTTTCAGTTGCCAAATCAATTATTACCGGAACAACCGGATTTTGACGCGATGCAATTGTGTAAAAAAAGGTTTCCCTATCAATATTTAGATAACCTGATAAATCTATTGAAACCATAACTCTGATAACTGGTTTATCACTTTGTATTGATGGCAAATAACATTTAGTTACACCCAACTCATTTGATATACCTGAGCATAATACATCTTTCGTTTCGGAATTAACTATTTCAATGGGGATACCCTTTACAGGCTTAGCTCTATATTCATTGTTTTCATCAACCTTAATTTCAACTGGAATCGTAGTAGCCATACCAAGTTTAATAGAACCTGGAGAACTAACAACAGAAAGTTGATAATTCTTAAGTGCATCCATGAGTTGAATTTGCTCAGGCAAAAAATCAATATTCTCGTTTTCAAGCCAATTAATTGGAATGCTACCTTTTGATACAGCAAGCAACTTATCATTTTTTGAGGCTGATGCTGCTATCTTAATAAAATTACCTTCCTTCCAATAATTGCCGGTAACTGTTAAATCCCCATCTGTTCCTGATCCTTTTTGAACTTCATAATTTGCTGTACTCACCAAAGCTGCAGCAAATTCCTGGTTCCATTTGTTTGTAAAATTGCTTCCAAGGCCTGTATTTTCATAGCTAAATTCAACCAAAAACAATTTTCCTTCAATCTCACCAAGTTGTAGGAACAACCCATATGCAATGAAATAAGCCGTTTCACTCAAGCTAAGATCGATAGGGTTAAGAAGTAAAACTATTTCATTGTTGAGTTCAAGGTTTAGATTATTTATCTCATCCATATTAATATCAGCATACATTTTTCTATTTAGTGAAATCAATAGCGCTCTGGCTTCATCAACATTCATTAGTAATGGCATTGCCTCATAGTAACTCTTTAATGCTAATTCTTTTTTTCCTTTTTTTGCATATTCCCTTCCCTCTTTAAGTTTTTGCTCAATATCCTCCTTACTTGCTTTAATAATATTTCGATAGTAGAATGCCAGTTCTTTCTTATTTACGAAAGCAATTGCAAAAACTTCCTTCTTCTTTCTGTCATAATAACTCTGTGTTATTAACCCTGCAACATTTGCTTTCGAAAAGGATACGCTTTTTGATAGAAATTCCTCACCCGATTTCCCATTTACATTAGAAATATTAAGACTATTATTAGACTCTATTTCAACCTGAATACTTTGAATCACCTTATCTTTTGCTATAGTTTCATAGATGGTTTTCAATTTCCCCTGCTCTTCATCTGTTGTATTTACGCCCGAGACAAAACCTACCAGAAATTCATTTTCAGGATACATTTCTATCCTACTGTTATATTCAGTCCATGCTGGTTTTTGAGCCAAAATGTTTAGTGAGATTCCTAATAAAATAAAAATAAAGTATATTTTTCTAGATAGCATTTCGTAAATTTTATGTTGAGATCAATAATTTCAAAACGAATAATTTGTAAAAATCTACTTAACGTCAGATTTGTGAACAAATCCAGTTTTGGTTCCTCGTAGTTGGATTTTATAAAACGGACCACTTTTTTTTATTACATTAAATTCAAGCTCACCAGGTACTTTAGCAACTACTGACGAACTCCTATCTGGCAACTCATAAACATCGGTTCTATCCGAGCTACTGCCTTTAATCTTTACTCTATCGGCTAAAGCACCGGCAGCTCCACCTCCGGTAAACGTATAAGGTTCTACCGGCCTGCCAATATCCTCCAGATATTCATTTAAACCAATACCGGCCTTAGCTCGTTTAGCGGCTTGTGCATATCTATCATTTTTATAATCCAGTTCATACGCAATATTATAATACTCATAGGCATCGGGATATGACCCTACCATTTCATAAAGTATTCCCAAATTATATGCAGCCTTAGGATTGTATGAATCGGCCTCAAACATAGCATAAACAATAGGGAATGCACGGTCGAGATCGCCATTTTCAACATATCCCATTGCCTCTTTTCCTTTCGACTTAAATTCCTTTAATTTAATTTTCTCAAATTCATATTCAATATACTGGTAACCAGGGGCAAAATAATCGGTAAACTCACGAGCCAACTCTTTCATGCATGTTTCGGCCATAATCTCAGGCCGTGGGATTCCCGATCGTTGATCATCACATTTATAGATCTTTAATTCATTTTCAGCAGATTTTGTTCCCACAATTTGAGCCGTTTCAACACTTACCATTTTCATGGTTCCTTTTGCCACCACTTTTCTCGTTAAACAGTTTGAACCAGAAGAACTGGCAAGCCCCAATAAACTAGATCCTTTTTCATCCACGCTGCTATAGCTCACAGTTCCCATAATTATAATATCAAGGCCAAGTAAACGCCCAACCTCAGCAGCCGAACCCTCATCAATGGCACCACTTAATGATAGCCTTTGCTCTTTTAGTACTTTCTGTAACTGATCACGTTCAATTATTTGATAAAAATCTGTTTTTACCCCCTTTATAAAGGTTTGACCCTCTTTCCCTTTCTTTAGCCCCCAATATTTACTCTCTTTATCATAAATTCCTCTGAATTGATCCAGCAAGTCGGTAACAATAAAATTTGTTACAATAGTATTCATATGACGATTATTGGAACACTCAAATTCTAAGATGCCTATTTTTTTTATGGTATAGAAAGGCTTTTCGGGAGCTTTAAGAATAAAACTTTCCACATCCTGAGATTGTATTATACTAACATTAATAATGGATAGTAGACAAATGACTAGCTTTAGGTATTTCATATTAATTTACTTTGATTACTCTTGATTTTCTTCTCTTTGCAGCACTATTAATTACTCTATATGCTCTTGTTTTGGTCAGGTGCTTAATTTCTTTTAACAAAACTCTTGATTTCTGATAATTACGATTCTCTCTATACATTTCGGCCAACAATAACTTCTCTTCCTCATCTTCAGGCTTAAAGATGTTAATTAGCTGTATAATATTTTTTTTGAAAAGATCAGCAGTTAGCCGATCCTCTAATTTATTTTGATTTAGATTCTTATATAAATGAACTGCTCGTTTAAAATTTCCGTGAATAACTAGTGTTAAGATGTTAGGGTGGGCGAACCTATAATTGTTGTTTAATAGATGCCAAATCTCAATTCGCAGTGTAATTTCCCTGCTAACAGTATTTGCAAATCCATCCTTAATCAACTCAGAATAATACTTAGCTATATTGTAGGCGTAATTTAACTTACTTTGTTCCAAATCATAAACATCTTTACTTTGATCAAGTTCTGCCTCAGGTGTATTATGATCCATTTCCTCAATATTAATATCTTCTCGCCACATTGGCATTAAACAATTACTGCAAATTAGTACATTAGGATTAAATGAAATCGGAGGATTATAATCAATGTAACCATCAGTATATACCTCCGAGCTATGCACATGATATGAACTCAGCTCATAAGTAAACATTCTATGTGCACAATGGTTGCAAGTTAGTATTTGGGTTCTAAAAGTCGTCATTACATACTAATTAATTGTAAAACTACATTTTTAATTGTGAATTTAATAACAATATGGATATTTTTTCTATATTTGGTGTTATTTATTAACAAAATCTATTTTTTAACTTAAAAACTAATTACATGAGAAAAGCACTATCAGTAATTGTAACGGTATTAGCCTTATTAATTGCAATGCCAACTATTGCTCAAAGCGAAAAGGAAATCAAAAAGGATATTAAAGACAAAGCGATTAAGCAAGCACGAAAAGAAGCGAAGAAATTAAAGAAAGATGGTTTTAATGTTGCTCCCGGACAAATGCCAATGGACAAACAAATTGAAGCAACATGGATTAAACGATATGAAACTGATGACAAAGGAAACAAAAAATGGTTTGTTGCAGACGCACGGGCTGTTGGAGAAACGCATTCTGCGGCTAAACTTCAGGCTTATGAAGTAGCAAAGGTTAACCTTGCTGGTCAAATAGGAACCGAAGTGGCTGGTTTAATTGAAACGAATATTGCAAATGCCCAACTTAATGCTGAAGAAGCCGCATCTGTTACCGAAACTGTGGCTACTTTCAAATCAATAGTTGGATCAAAAATGGGTAGAACGAATACTTTATTTGAGGCAGATAAAACAATCGGGAAAAACACTGAAATATTTGTAACCATAGCATACTCGTACGATGAAGCAGTTAATATGGCAAAGGATATTATTAAGAAAGAGTTAAAGGGAAAAATGAAGATACAATCCGAGCAACTTGATACTATTCTCGACTTTTAACCCTAAACAAATAATATGATAAGGCCGGCAAGAAATACTGCCTGTGTTGTAATTCTAGTATTATTGAGTTCTTTTGTTTTTTCACAATCATTTGAGGATTTCAAAAAGCAAATACGAAATGAATACAATACTTTTGAGAAAGAAACCCAGCAAAAGTTCGACACTTTTGTGGCTCAAATTGACAAAGAGTTTTCGGATTACTTAGTAAATGGGTTTTCAAGCCACAAAATTGAAAAGGCTGCAACTATAGAGGAATCACCCAAACCAGTTGATTTACCAGAAATGGGCGAAATCGAAATAAGTGGTAATACACTTGATTTTGAAGTTGGCTCAACTCCCATAACTTATCAAGGCCCTGCATACCCTGGAATTAAAAAAACTGAAGGCATTAATTTTGATACTCATAGAATTAATGTTGATTTCCTTGGCTGGCCTCTGTATTTTGATCTTGATAAAAATTTCATTGGAATAGAATCTGAAAAACCATCCGCAGAAAACATTAGTCAACTATGGACCAAGTTTGCTGAACTTAATTACAATCATTTTCTATATCAGGTATCTGAAGTTGCAAATATCCTCAACCTTAATCAATGGGCTTATTACCAGCTTATTAATGAGTGCAGTAAAAAAGTGTACCCATCCAACAATAAAATGCAAGTTGCATTCCAATGGGTACTATTAAGTAGGAGTAGATATAGAGTTAAAATTGGTTTCGACAATGATAACATGTATGTTCTTCTACCTTCTGTTTATAAGATGTATGATATTGACTACATTATCGCAGATGGAATAAACTATTATGTAATGGATGGAGTAGGTAAGGAAATACAAACCTATGCTTTTGACTTCCCAGAGGCGGATATATTAATGGATGTTAGTATTAAAAAACCATTCAATACCAACCCTATCAATAAAAGCAGAGATTATCATTTCACATTTGAAGATAAAAAACACACTGTAGTACTCGAGTATGATGAAGAAATGATAAATTTTTATAAAACAATTCCTCTTTCTGATATAGTTGTTTATTTCAATTCAGTAGTATGTGATAGAACTAAAGAATCTGTAAAAAAAGCTTTTGAACCTCTTTTGGCCGGCAAAGATGATGTTGAATCGGCTAATTTGCTACTTAGTTTTTTGCAGCAAGCATTTGGTTACAAAACTGATCAATATGCCTATGGTACTGAAAAATATTTTTTTGCTGATGAGGTATTGCATTATCAATTTTCCGACTGCGAAGATCGCTCAGTATTATTCGCATACTTGGTAAAAACACTTCTGAAAAAGGAAGTTATTGCAGTTGGTTTTCCAGGTCATATGGCTACAGCTATTAGTTTTGTTGAAGAAGTTGAAGGCACGCAATTAAGTTATAACAACAACATATTCATACTTGCCGATCCTACTTTCTATGGAGCTCCTGTTGGTATTGTTATGTCGGCTGTTGCCGATAAAAAAGCCACTATTTATAATATTGAAACCAATAATGCTGATGCAGAAATTTCAGAGAAACTCTGGAAAAAAACCAATGATTATGGTGGTTTTAAATCCGATAGGTTGGCTGATATAGTTCGAGATAAAGACGGTAACACATATGTATGTGGATACTTTATCGGAAGTGCTGATTTTAATGGTCATAAATTAATATCCACAAATGAGGGCAGAGATGCATTTATTGCTAAATATGATAAAGATTTAGTTCCAATTTGGGTAAACTCAGCAACCGGGCAAGGAAATGACGTGGCAATGAGTATTGCTCTGAATGGCGAAAACATATATGTTTATGGAAGTTTTGAGAATGAATTAAACTTTTCAACTACAACAATAACTGCGATCGGGGCACCAGATGTATTTGTTGCAAGCTATTCACAGAATGGTGAACTATATTGGGTTGAAAAAGCTGGTATTGACAAACTTGATCACAGTTTAGATTTTATGTTTGTTGCTAAATTTAATTCCGATGGTGACAAGATAATGGCTAAGTTGTATAGCCAATCGGAAGATTTTAATCATTACGGACTTGATATCGACCTACTTGGAAACGCTGTAATCAAGGGTTCTTTCTTTGCTACTTCGGGATTGAACACAAATGACTACACAAACTATAACATTGGCAGCGAGCTTGATATATCTGAGGCTCTTCATGAAACCGATGTAAAGTTAAAGGAGGATGAATATGAAGCAGCAATTGCAGGCCTATTCGCTGCACTCAATCTGCTAAAGGCAAATACAATAGAAATTCAAGGCTCGGAGATAAAATCAACATTCGATAAATATAACCACAAGTTTATAAGTTATGCCTCAAGTATTTATACCAATCTTGCAAATATGAAATTTGTGAAGAATGAAAAAGGTATAATTACCATCAAAACAACTCAGGAAAACCCGATAATACTTGATAAAATTAAAATTGATAATGACGCAAGAATTAGGATAGTAAAATATAAGAGCGGAAATATACTTGTTGAAGTTCTATCAGGAATTTATGTTGGAAGTGGAAATCACTGGCTAGATATGAATTCCATCAAACTGTTTAAAGACACAGGTGATTTATTATTTAATTTTGATATAGATAATTCCGTAAAAAAACTTAACCTCAAAAAAGAACTGCTTAAAAAATCCTAGTACCTATGAATGCTAATCTACTCAAGATAATTCTATGTTCATTACTATTTTTTGGTAGCCTATATGCAATATCTCAGGAAGACTCAATTATTGTTGAAGAAATAGTTGATGAAGAAGTTGTTGATGAGAATGTTGATAGAGTAATCATTAGCTTAACGGATCTTGACAAACTACTTAATTCAAATGAAATAGAAGTTGTTATTAGCGACTATGAAATCGTTTCCACAGAGTTGGACAATAATTTCCTAATTGATAAAATATTTTATAGCGTTTATAAAATAACTCCAAAGGAGACGATTTCGAAGAAAGTATATTTCTATAACTGTAGTTTTAATCTGTCGGATCAATCTCCATTGGTTTTCAGCGATTGGCAATTGAATAAACTTAATATTATAGGTTGTGAGTTTTTAGGTCCGGTTGAATTTAATTACATATCACACAATGGAAAATACCCGTTCATTATCGAGAATTGTATTTTTCATGATGATGTCAAATTTTTTGGCAATGCATTTCCTATTAATAATATAAGTTTTAGGAAAAATGTCTTCAATACAGGCTTATGGATTGACATACCGGTAGTTAACCTCACACTTGATGATTGCAGGTTTTTTGCCAATCCTGAAAAATTCTCAAATCGTGATGAAGAAAAAAATCATTATCAGCTCATTATCTCCGACAAAACAGTTGATTATCTCGAAATAACCTCAAATATATTCGACAATAAAGACCTGTTCAATATTTTTTCAATTAGCCTTGAAGCTGCTGAAATTGGTGAATTAATAATGATTAACAATCAATTACAAACCATTAATTTAAGTTATGCCGAAGTAGCTAAATCATTACTCATTGACTCTCTATTTGTTGACGATTATATTGGAATCCTCAATTTCGATTTCCCGGAAACAAATACAAACGTTCCATGGTATAATTTGGGTGGAGAAAAATTTTCAATTTTCTATACAGAAGAGTCTGAACTTGTTATACCCTATCAGGCTAAAACTGACACAGAGCTTACCGACAATTTGAAATATAATGATTTAATGAGTGCTTATACGAAGTTCAATACTTTGTATCACGACCGGGGTGATATTAACTCGGCAAACAGTTCATATGTAGAGATAAAAGATATTGAAACAAGAAAGCAGGCCTTTACTCAAAAAATTAACCCATCCCTAAACAATTTAATCAACTACAAACTAAATGTATTCCTAAGGTTTTTCTCCGACTATGCCACAAATCCTGGTAAGTCATTAATACAATCACTATGGGTACTACTGGGTTTTACTGTGTTATATATGTTTTCATTTTCAAGGTGGGATGGTATGAATTACAGGTATTATGTGCATCAATTTCACCGATTTTCGAATTACATCACTACAAACGACCCTATTGATGTCATATTCAAAAAAGAAATTGATTTTGATAATAGTGACATTCAGGAACTACGGAAAAAATTACAAATGGAAGGCAAGGAAATGCCCAGAATATTAAAACTATTCGGAGGACCACTTCATTTTTTAGGTAAGTTTCGCTATGATATAATTCCAGGTTTAATAAAGGGACTAAACTTTCAACCGGGTAGTTGGGAAAACATTAAACCAAGAGCAAAAAAAATCCGGTCAGGATTAATCATACTATTAATAACCATGTTGTTTTTAGTTTATGTATTTATCGTTAAGTTTTTAAACTCATTGCTACTAAGCTTAAACAGTTTTGTGGTTATTGGATTTGGAGCCTTACCGGAAGAAGATGAGTGGTTTGCGATGTATCTTTCAATAATTGAAGGTATTGTGGGGTGGTTCCTGCTTACTATATTTACAATTACGCTATTAAGTCAGGTACTACAAAGTGCATAAAATCGTAGTGCCGAATTTGATATAATAAACCTATTGCTTTGATCATGATAATAACAAAATAATTATGGACACAATTGCAAACACAAATACTAACCTCTTAAACAACGAGTGGAGCATCTATATCTTCACATTTATTGTTTTTATTGTAATGTTTTTGGTTCAGAAATATTCCTATCTAATTGATTTACAAATTAACAGATTACAAAGTATAAATGGAAAATGGGAAGGAAAACCTTGGCCACTAATATCAGGATTGGGAGTTGGTTTACTGGTTTTTATTTTTAGCGTATTTCTTCCCGGTGAATTAACAATAATACCAAATAATTGGAGTTGGCCTGAAATAACAATTGCAATTTTTGCACTTATAATAATTATTAGGCTACTTGTTGAAAGTATTAAACACTTCGGCATTAGTTACGGGCTGCTTCGTTTTGGGATTTGGCTAATTTTATCAACAGCATATTTTTATGCGGGATTACTAACAGGGCTATTTCTGGCAACACTTTTTGTAATTGCCATAATAATATATTTCTTATTCTTTTGGAAAAAACGTTTGACAATTAAATAGTATTATCATGAATTTCATAATATCAATAATTGTATTTGCCGTTTCTGTATTTCTACTTGCTGTTTCTGCGCGTTACGGACTGATTGGGGTCCGAAAGCTTGATGAGTACTTCTCTAACAAAACCAACTCATCGTACAACGGATTTCAATTGTATTATAGAATACCTTTTTCAATTGGTGTAATTCCGGAGTATTTTTACGCAATGGTATTGGGGCACGACAATTATTTTACGAAAAACTGGTGGGCACTAAAAACATCTTCATTTATATCTGTTCTGATTTTTATTGCAATGCTAAAAAGCAGGTCGGCGGTATATGCTTATTATTCGCTGGGGTTTTTACAAGATAATGGGATAATCGGATTATTTACCTCAGGCACTTTTGTGAATTTCATGAATATAATCACATTGCTATACATGGGACTGTTTGCTCTAATTTGCATTGAAAGCATCAAGATGCATGGTAAATATGCTCCCATACGAATAACTATTTACAGCATTTTGTGCCTGATAATGGCTAACTTAACTGTAATTACTTTATCGATAATCATTTTTATAGCAGTCGCTTATTTAGTAATTAAAGTAATATGGTGGCTTTTCTTTACATCAAAAAGGAGGCATCGAAGGAATAGAGACTATGATGAGGAAGAGGATGAAGAAACTGCAGGAACCATACTTGCAGGTGGGTTTAGAGAATTTAAAAAAGATCTTTACAGCTGGGAAGATGAGGGCATTAATGATCCTATTATCAATTTTAAAAAAGAAACAACAACTTCAAAAAAAACCCGCAAGCGACCTAAGATAACCCGGAGAAGAAGAAAAAAAACTGTTAGCAATGATGATGATATCCCAAGGCTACATCCTGATTAGATGTAAACTAGAAGCTGGGGAATATCGTTAATAAAAAAAGTAAAAAATGAATATAAAAAGTTGGCTTGAAAACATTGGCTTGGGACAATATTCGGAACTTTTTAAGAAAAATGGAATCACCATAGATGAACTGCTCAATATCAAAACTCATGAAGACCTGAATAGGATTGGAATCAAATCATCTAAACATCAGGAAAAGATATTAACAGAAATCGCTGCTATTTCAACTCAATCCACATGCGTAGGAAAACCAACCGTTACAGGCTCTTCACCAAAAGCAGAGAATCTGGTGTCTTCCTCATCACTAAATGTAGTTGACGAAGATATACAACGTCTGCACCCTGCTGAAAAACACATACTTAACGAACACGAAAAAGCAATCGTACAGAACAAAAAAGACCTCTACGCAAAAATTAATGAACTCGGAAAAGACCATGAAGAAGTAGGCGATTGCTACTACGAACTAGGGACGAATTATTATATGAATAGCCAATATGAAAACGCTATTGAAAACCATAAAAAAGCCCTTGCTATAAGAATTAAATGTTTTGGAGAAGATGATGTGGATGTAGTAATATCCTATTATCAATTAG
>CALDOI010000163.1 GCA_937912115.1 uncultured Bacteroidota bacterium
GAAATTATCGAATCCCCAAGCATTGTTCTTAAAGCACCAAATGATAGTATAATAGGTAATAGCGATACAGTGTACTTTACTAAAAATCAAACAACAACACTAACAGTTTCTAATTTTGCCAGTTATGATAGTGTAATTTGGTTTGATGGCGATAACACCGAATCGGTAACGATTGCCGAAGAGGGCTCTTTTTTCGTTAATGGCTACAGTAATGGATGTGAGGCAAAGCAGGGCTTCTATACGCTCTGGGGAGGATCTCCGCAGCCATCAGGTGATGAAATAATGAATTTATTTACACCAAATGGAGATGGCTTTAATGATGTTTGGGTGGTTAATGATCCCCAGTTAGTATCTCCATTTAAAGTAAGTGTTTACAATAGGAGTGGAAAACAGGTTTTTTCCAATAATAATTATCAAAATACTTGGGATGGGCAATATAATAATAACCCTTTACCTCAAGCAACTTATTATTATATAATTGAAGATTCAGATGGGAAAACTTTTAAAGGAGCAGTTACAATAATTAGATAATATATGTTAAAGCGGCAAAAATATATATTCATCCTCATCCTTCTTTTTGGAGGACAGTTTTTGTATGCTCAGCAGCTTCCAAACAGCACACATTATTTAATTAACCCATATGCTCTTTCTCCCACCTTAGCTGGGTATACCGGGTATTCTGAAGTCTTTTTAAATTACAGAAACGACTGGACTAAAATAGATGGCAGCCCACGTACTTTTAGCGCAAATGGATTTGGTAATGTTTACAAAGAAAAAATGTGGGTTGGTGGTGAGATTATGACTGATAAAACAGATATACTATCAGTATTTAGAGCTAACCTTAGCTGGACATACAAATTACAAGTTGAAAATAATCAATTTTTGTATTTTGGAGTTTGGACTACCTACTATCAGGCATCAATAAATACTGGTAATGGTATCGGAATAGATCCAAACGATCCCATATTAATTAATAATGGTAAAACAAATAGTTCAGCTTTTAATGCCGGAATTGGAATAAACTATAACTGGAACAAATTAAATATCGGCATAAGTATGCCTACAATATTTGGCCTAAACGATGAGTATCAGCAAAGCGCTACATTTAAGTATATTGTACAGCGTCAATTTCAATTTCATATTTCATACATGTTTGATTTTGACAATAGTTGGCAGCTTCAAACAACTGGTTTGCTTCGTAATACTGCAAATGAACCATCATGTGTCGAAATCTCAGCAATGGCAATATATTTGGGGCGCTTTTGGGGAGGAATGCTCTATCGGAGCGGAGGAGTTCTTGCCATTAACCTTGGAGGACATATCTACAATGGCTTTGTTTTTAATTATTCCTATGAAATTGGAATGAGTGGTATAAATAAAGGCTCAGGAGGATCACACGAAATAACAATTGGATATAGATTTAATTTTACAAGCGACAATTATTTTGATGCAAAAGAAAGTACCAATTCTCGAGGTAAAAGTAGAAAATCACGAAGCGTAAGTTATCCCGAAGTAAAGGATTTTAATTATAAAAGAAATTAATGTATAGGTCAATATTACATACGATATTTGCTCTTTTTTTTGGTGCTGTATTATCACAGCACATAGTTGCACAATCGGGAACTTCTCCTGTTGGTGTTAACTTTATACAAATTAATTTCGATCAAACTCCAACATTAATAACTGTAAATAAAGCACCCTTAAAGTATAATAAGGATTTTGCATTCAGTATGCAAATCGATGACTCTCACATTTCAATGTATACTCATGGCTTACCTGTATTTGAAGGAGGCGTATATAATGGGACAACTTACCCTGGTTTTTATTATTCAGATGGTTGTGGAAATAGTCATAGTTTTAAAATGAGTTCGTCAACATATGTATTTAATAGTAATAATGAAAATGGACAGGATGTTCATGATGGTAGTTTTCCTGCTCATTTAACCTGGACCCAACTAGATACTTTGTATAATCATAATTGGGGAATATTAAATCATGGTGTAAACGGAAATGCAAATACCCAGTCATCTTTTATCAATTATTCAATAAGGCGTAATAGAAGTCATATTAGAAGGAAATTATATAATGCTACTGATGGTGGTGTTATTACAAGTGTATTTGTTAACCCTAATGGTAGTCAGCCATGGACTGACCCATCTTTTGCTCTGGGAAATATAAGTGCTTTAAATCAACATGAAACTTTTCCCATTGGTAATAATGGTGGAGATGTTAACGCTCCCGGAGTTGATTGGACACAACCCTATAGCCTGCTCCGACGAACTGCGGATGATATAGTTGTGCCAAGTTTTGTTGATGGATTGTCCAATTCAAGTGTAGGAGGGGCAAACTTTTGTTGTCCAATTTTTACACACTCGCTAATTACTCAATACCCCTTCAATCAATTTGTCTCCGATTTTACATATGTGGCAAATACCTATGGTATCAACGGACTGGATAATATACTAATGACCACCGATGAAGAAATCCAAGATTATTTAATTGTTAGAGATGCCGTAACTGTTAATTATTTTATCAGCGGTACCTCACTGTTTATTACATACAGCGGTGAAGTTCGTGATGATCTGCGTTACTATACATCCTCTTTAGTTATTAATTCAGATGCAGTCATTAATAGCATCAATATAAATGGAGCTAATGATTATACCTTAACTGGAATTGGAGAAACAAATGCATTAATTAACCTTAACTGGAATGGACATTATGTAATACCCCCGGAGCAATTAGCAGACTCCATGGTAACAATTGCTGTTGGATCTCAATTACAATACGACTGTTGGGTTGCTATGGATTATGTTATTACCTTGACCAATAGTGCGCATAAGGATTCATTGCGTCAGGTTCTTTGCAATATCCCAAATAAAATATACGATGATGGGTTTTGCAATTGTACGATCGATCTCCAACAAACCGAAGTAACTATCAATATAGGTGAGTCAATTACATTAAACGGACCAAGTGGTGAGTATGATTATTTATGGCAAGTTGCTGACTCAATAGTTGATTCTACACAATCAATTCTGACTTCTCCAGTAGATACAATGCAATTTAATCTTATTGCAACAAACACATATGGTTGTCCTGCAGAAGATAGTATAATGGTAAATGTCCATAAACTCATTTTTAGTTTGGGAAACGATACATCGATTTGTTTTGGCGATTGTGCAATTATTGAAGGTCCACCTAATATGAATCAATATAATTGGTTTGTTAACAATACTTTAGTTGGTGTGGATCAGATTTTTGAACCTTGTCCGGAAACCGCAACTGAATATGTCCTATGGGCTGAAGATCAGCTTGGTGCATCAGCTGAAGATAGTATAACTGTAAACGTAAACCTATTACCTGTTGTAGAAATATCCTCTAATGATACAACAATTGTTATTGATGAATGTATTTTATTAAGTGGCTCCTCAGGCAATTTCACCTACCAATGGTTTATCGGGGATTCTCTCATCAGTTCATTTCAGAGTATATTCAAATGCCCTGAAGACACAACACAATACAATCTAGTGGTAACTGATCAATATGGCTGTTCTTCTGAAGATAGTGTATTAGTTAGTGTTCATATTCTAGATTTTAGCCTTGGAAATGACACAACAATTTGTGATGGAAACTGTGTAACAATTGAAGGCCCGCCCGGTATGAGTCAATATCTTTGGTTCGCAAATAATACACTAATAAATGTAGGGCAAATTATAGAACCGTGTCCGAGTGATACTACACAATTTGTTCTTTGGGCAGAGGATCAGATGGGTGCTTCAGATGAGGACAGTATATCTATTAATGTATTACCATCTCCAAATGTTACTATTCAGTCAAATGATACAACAATTACTTTCGGCAACTGTATCGATTTATTTGGACCATCAGGATATTATAATTATATGTGGTTTATTGGTGATTCTCTAATCTCTACAGATCAAAATATAAATAAATGTCCTACAGATACTACTCAATATAACCTCTCTGCATCAAATATATATGGATGTGCTGGTATGGATAGTGTACAAGTAAATATTAATTTTCTATTTTTCGATTTAGGTCCGGATACTACAATTTGTGAAGGAGAATGTGTTACTCTCACAGGACCACCTGATATGAATTATTATTTCTGGTATGAAAATGGCAATTTGTATAGCAATAATGAGTTTATTACTCCTTGCCCTTCCGACACTACACAATATTTACTTTTAGTAATTGACCAAACTGGCAATACTGCTGAGGATAGTATCATGGTAAATGTATTACCAACCCCAGTTGTTGATCTACAACCTGCAGATACGACAATTCA
>CALDOI010000164.1 GCA_937912115.1 uncultured Bacteroidota bacterium
TTTCCGTAGCTTTGGCTATGCAATTATTTTTTCAGTTTGCTAAAACTAAAAATCTATTGATTTATTAAGCTCATTCTGAAATTTAATTGGTACTAAACCGTTTCTCATATTTAAAAGATAATATTATGGTAAAAAATTACTTACTAATTCTTGCTATTTCAATATTAATTCCTTTCAAAATGAGTGCGGATTGGATATCGCTGAATAAGAACAGAACATCCAATACTCCTCCTAAGGTTACAGTTCTCAGCGATGATAATAATAGTACTGTTATAAAAATAGATATCTCAGGCTTCAATTTAACTGAATTTTCAACAGAAGGAAGAACTTATCAGTCAGTAGATTTAATGACAGATATACTATCGGCAGAAGTCGGTTATCCTGAGCTGTCATATATTACCCAGGTATTGGCTATCCCTGATCAATCAGGCATATCACTTGAAATATTAGAAACAGGAGAGGTACAAACCTTCAAAAATATTTATTTGAAACCTGCTCGTAGTAGTTGGATTGAAGGTGAACCTGAATCTCTTTATGAGGAAAATCAAGAGGTTTACAATTCATCTGATATCTATCCAAAGGAATATGCTAAACTCGATCCTCCATCTGTTTTTCGTGATTTTCGACTCACACGTCTCTCATTATTCCCACTTCGCTATTTAGCTGCAAAAAAAGAGCTACAGGCGGTTACCTCAATCACCATCAGGATTAACTATGGTCGTGGAGAAGTAATTAATCCAAAAACAGCATCAAACAAAGCAATTGCCCCTTCATTTGGAAAATTGTATCGTAGTTTCATTTCCAATTATCAAACTGTATTAAATAGCCGATACAATGGCGAGGAAGCCGGGCGTGATGTTATGTTATGCATTATTCCCGATCAATTTGTGGATAGCTTTGAACCTTACGCTGACTGGAAAAGAGCTAGTGGTACTGATATTGTTATAACAAAGTTTAGTGATATAGGTGCAAACGCCTCAAATGCAACAATAATAAAAGACCATATTACAGATGCTTATTATAATTGGGAATACCCACCAACTTATGTATTGCTAGTTGGCGATGACGGCATTTTTCCTGAAAAAATTGTTAATTACGATTATTCATTCGCAAATGAAGATTATTTCGTTGAAATAGATGGTGATGATTTCTTCCCTGAGATGATGGTTGGGCGTATTACCAACCAAAATGATTATCAGTTACAGGTGATGGTAAACAAGTTTATGAAATATGAAAAAGAGCCTTATACTGCAAATACCGAGTGGTTTAAAAAAGGAATCTGTTGCTCAAATAATGATTATGCCTCACAAGTATATACCAAGCGTTTCACAGCCAATGTAATGATAACCGATGGTGGATTTACTTCCGTAGATACCTTAATGAGTGATGGAACCTGGGGATCAGGCTGCTCAATGAATGTTAATGATATTAAATCCGCGCTCAATGAAGGACGAAGTTTTTTAAACTATCGTGGTGAAGGCTGGGACGATGGCTGGCATGCTAACTGCTATGAATTTTTAACATCGCATGTATCTTCATTAAACAATGGCGAAAAACTTACTTTCGTAACCAGCATTGGATGTGGTGTTGCGATGTTCGACACACAGTGGGGTAATTGTTTTGGTGAAGAATGGCTTCAGTTAGGTACAATTGACGCGCCAAGAGGAGCCATCGCATTTGTGGGACCAACTTCTAACACACACTCAACTTATAACAATCGAATCGATAAGGGAATCTATGTGGGGATGTTTCAGGAAGGAATGGATACTCCAGGCCAGGCACTGTTAAGGGGGAAACTATATGTGTACAATGTTTTTGGAGATGATCCCATGGTTGAATACCACTACAGAGTGTTTTGTTTGCTGGGTGATCCAAGTGTTCATATATGGAAAGATGTTCCCCTGGAGGTGAATGTTAGTTATCCAACATATATTCCTGTAGGTTATAGCCAACCCGAATTTATTATTACATATGCATCTAATGGTCAACCGGTTTCAAATGCACAGGTTTGTTTAACCGGAGATGATGTATTTACTACCGCTTTTACCGATTCAACAGGTATTGTGCTAATTGATGTTACTCCGGAAACACCAGGCACGTTGTCGGTAATAGTTCGTGGAGGTACGGTAATTCCTTATGAAGGAACCTTAACCGTTAATCAAACAGCTGAACAAGTTGCTCCTTACGAATACCCTGAAATTGTAGACATTGATGGCAATACTGATGGATTGATTAATCCCAACGAAAATTGCAATATTACTTTTACACTTAAAAATTGGGGAACACAAACCTCCAATAATGTTGAAGCTACCCTTTCGGTTGTAGAAACTGAATATGCAGAGGTTATCACTACAAATGCTGTTAGTTTTGGTAATTTGGCTTCAGGTGCTACTTTTACCGGAGAATCATTTCAGTTTTATGTAAAACCTGAATGTCCACTAAATCAAAACATAACACTTAAACTACATGTTACTAGCAGTACAAGCTCCTGGGAATATACTTATTATGAAAATATAGTAGGGTGCGATATACAATACTTAAGTAATATTGTTAATGATGAAGGCTCGTTAATAGTTAATTTCAGGATGGATCCTGGCGAAACAGTTAAATTATTTCTTAATGTGAATAATATTGGTGAAGATTTAGCAAATGACGTAACAGGTGTTCTAAGAACAAATGATCCATACATAACCATACTCGACACCACTGCCTCATTTGGAACTATCGGAGTGGGTTCAATTGTGATGAATTCCGAAAGTCCCTTTATTGTTGATGTTGATATCAATTGTCCAATTGAATACATGGTCGATTACACATTGAAGCTTATTACCCAGAATGGAAATTATCCCTATGAAACAGTCCTCGACCTTAGTATTCCGGTGGCTACTCCCACAACAACTGATTTTACAGGGCCAGATGCATATGGCTATTATGCATTTTCTGATATTGATACAATCTATGAACAAGCCCCAACATTTGATTGGTTTGAAATAACGTTTATAGGTATTAGTAATCATTTGTACCCGGGTAATGATGGAGATTATACTGAGACCGTGGATTTACCATTTAGCTTTAAGTATTATGGGCTTGATTATAGCCAACTACGTATAAGTACCGACGGATGGATTGCCTTTGGTAGTGGTACACAAACCGCACCCAATAATGCCCCATTGCCAAACAATGATAATGTAAACTCCATGGTAGCGCCTTTTTGGGATGATTTATATGATACTTGGGGTTGGGAAGAAGGTGTTATTTCATACTATAATGATATTGTAGACCATCGTTTTATAATTGAATGGTACTCAATAGGACATGCCGAATACTCCTGGCCACCGAAACAGGAAACTTTTCAGATTATACTATTGGATCCTGACTATTATCCAACGAACACAGGTGATGGCGAAATCATTTTTCAATATAATGTAATTCAAAACCAACACAGCAATACAGTTGGTATAGAAAATCATACACAAGACATTGGACTGCAATATGTTTTCAATGATGATCGTGATCCAACTGCTGCTCGAATTAGTAATGGGGTTGCAATAAAGTTCACCACCGAATTTCCTAAAGTTATTGTTTCTGTGGATGAAAATCAAGATGGTAATCAGTTTAGTGATGATGATGGTTTATATCAAAATTATCCTAATCCGTTTAAACTACAAACTCGTATTAGTTATACTGTTGATGAGTCAAACTATATAGCTTTAAAAGTGTATAATATTAATGGAGAATTGGTTCGAACACTTCAAAATGGACGACAAATGGCTGGAAAATACTCAGTTGAATGGGACGGAGCAAATGATTCGGGGCAACGCATGAGTTCGGGTATTTATTTCTATCAACTTCAAACTGGAAATACTGTTGTGAGCAAGAAAATGTTTATGTATAAGTAACCAGGCAACTACACTAAATTTTGAACGAAATAAACTATCATATAATAGAAAGTATATAAACCTATCATATTTAAAAGGAAAGAAAATGTATGGTTTTTACATACTATTGGTTTTAATTATCACTGCAACAATTGCTGGTTTAGTTGAATTTATTCGTCATCAAAAACGAATTTATTCCATACCTATTCGCATCCATGTAAATGGTACAAGAGGTAAATCAAGCGTAACCCGATTGGTTGGAGCCGGTTTAAGAGCAGGGGGAATTCCAACTATTACCAAAGTAACAGGAACCTTTCCGCGTTTGATACTTGAAGATGGAACCGAGACTTTTATCCATCGCAAGTCATTTGCCAATATTATTGAACAATTATCCATTGTAAAATATACAGCAAAAAGAAATGCACAGGCTCTGGTGATGGAGTGTATGGCTCTGCAACCACAATACCAGTGGATTACCGAAAATCAGATGATTCACTCCAATTTAAGTGTTGTGACAAATGTTAGGATGGATCATGTGGATGTTATGGGGCATACATTGCCCGAAATAGCTGAAACCATGGGAAAAACAATTCCAAAAAATGAACATCTGTTTACTTCTGAAAATGTAATCCCTCATACACTAAAAAAAATGGCTGATAAGCTGAATACAGTATCTCATTTCATTGATATTGAATCAGTAAGTACTGAAGAGATGAAGGGTTTCTCATACATTGAGCATCGCGATAATGTAGCGCTAGCTTTAGCAATTTGTGATCACCTAAAGGTTGATCGTGGAGTAGCATTAAAAGGCATGTACGATGCTATACCCGATGCCGGAGTATTAAGCTGCCATAAAGTAGACGCTTTTCAAAAACAGATGTTTTTTTACAATGCCTTTGCTGCAAACGATCCTGACTCAACACATATGATTTGGCAAAAAATTGATAATGAAATTGGATTTGAAGGTATCCGGATAGTTCTATTAAACACTCGTCACGACAGGCTTGACAGAGCCCGTCAGTTGGCAGAAATGGTTGGGCATAAATTAGCTGGCGAAATAGATTATTTAATATTGATGGGACAATCAACAGAAGTAGTAGAAAACATGTGCATAGGTTATGGATTATCTAAAACAAAAATTATTAATTTGGGCTGGACAATACCCGCTAAAATTTTCGAAAAGGTATTATCGGTTACCGAAAAATCATCAACAATAGTGGCAATTGGTAATATGGGTGGAATGGGGGCTGAAACTGCAGAATTTTTTGAACATAGAAGTGTACAATTATGATAGAATTCGCAATCACTTTAGGTTTAATATTTAGCTTACTTTCTTATGAGGTTTTCGGGCTTGCTGCCGGAGGCATAGTTGTACCGGGGTATATTGCACTACAGCTATCACATCCCGACAGATTAGTTGGTATTGTTGCCGTTAGTTTGCTAACATATCTAATTATTAAAGTATTAAGCAAGTATACTTTTTTATATGGCCGCCGTCAAATGGTGTTGAGTTTACTGATCGGAGTTTTTTTGGCGAATTTCTCACGGTACTTCTTGTTGATAAATATTGCCTCTACTACTCTTGAACTTCAGGCCGTTGGTTGGGTAATTCCTGGGTTGATCGCTCATTGGTTTGCAAAGCAGGGTGTATTTAAAACTATAAGTGTATTATTTATAACTTCGGTACTTGTACGATTAATTTTAATATTGTTCTTCATGGGTGCATTGTTGCCCGAAT
>CALDOI010000165.1 GCA_937912115.1 uncultured Bacteroidota bacterium
GAAGACATATCTGTTTCAGGATTTGGTGCCTCAGGACCACCACCTGCGCCAGTACCATAACTAAGTGAATCATCAAACGTAATACCATCCTTTGATAATCCAATGTCATCACCACCACTACCTAATTTAAAACTGGCATTTAGTCCTTCACCAATACCATTACATTTTACAATAAGGTATCCATGAGCGGGAATCATAGTTTGTTCAGGAATATCTGTTGGTATTTGATAAAGCATTGGATCTGCTAAACTTTCTGTAACATACCAACCACCAATATCTAATGGCGTGTCTCCTGTATTGTATATTTCGAACCAGTCGGGATAATTATCCTCTCCACCATCAGGAATGAAAGTTGTGTCGTTACTACACATAAATTCATTAATAATTAATGATCCGGCAACAGGAACTATTCCGTCATTTGGAGCCCCAGGTGTTTTGTTGGTTAAAGTTGCCCAGATATCTCCAGCATCTGTAGTACGTCCAAATGATTTTCCATCTTCAAGCCCGTTAAAATCATATGATTTGTCAACTTCAACTTTTTCAGGAGTGTAAATTGCGGTAAAATAATCACTTGATGAACTAAGTCCCATTTCAATAAAAACCTTACCATCAACAATGCTTGTGACTATTTTGTTTCCTTCAGTATCTTTTGCTCCACAAATCATTACAATGAAACCCTTTGGAGGGATCGTGGTTAAAGCTGCGTCAGAATCAGGAATGCGGTTATATTCATCTTCAACACCAGGGTTGTCAGTTACCCACATACCAGCAACATTAACTGGTTTTGTCCCTTTGTTATATAATTCGATCCAATCAGCAGCTTCTCCCTGTCCGTCAACAAAGTACGGATCGCTCAGGTCTTTTGTTATCAGCTCGTTGATAACAATGTTTTCATATTCTTCAGATGGAGGAGGTAAAGGAGCTGGTTGATCGTCCTTAACACATCCTGAGAAAAATAGTGTAGCAATAATGCTTATTAATATATATTTTTTCATTTCTATATCTTTTTTATATTTTGTCGACTATTAAAATGCAATTAGTATTCTTGCCTGAATTGTGCTAAAGTCAATTCCACCTTCTCCGGCTGGAGTTATATCATTACCATTGGCATCAATATCGTAGGTTTTGAATTTACCTTTTCCATCTGCCCAGCGATCGTGATTCATATAAGAATAGTTAAGCATTAATTTTACATTGTAATTGAAATAGTAGCTAACTCCGGCTGTATAGCTCTCACCTGATCCACCTTGCATATAAGGAATATCAACACCTTCTTTAAAAGTGTTTGCATCCATGAAAGAATATCTTAGGGCAAACTCAAATGCACCTTTTTTATTATTTCTAAAGTCTATTTGTGAGAATTCGGCATCAGCCATATTATAGTAATAATCAGCATTATTGATTAACCATGCACCCATAACATAAAACCCATGCAATGAGTATTTATCTTCACCTGCAGGTACCTTGTCAGCATCTCTTGTAATATCTGTTCTCAGGTATTCACCTTGTACACGAAAGTTTTTTACGGCATAGGCAGCTTCCAGTCCTACGATGGTTTTTGTTTTACAGTCAGGAACCCAGTCGGTATCAATATATTTCTTTCGGTTAATTTCGGTTTCAGCATTTTCTCCATATCTGAAGCTATTTATTGGGTCACCAAGTTCTTGAATTTTTGGAACTCTGTATGAGCCTGATACTCCAAGATGCAGAACCATTTTCTCTTTTTTAATTGGTGCATATGCAAAACGACCGGTTACCGACCATCCTGCATTTGTTCCATTGCTCTTATTTTGATCTCTTATAAGGTCATTAGCAATATTGCTTGAAAATAAACCACCTTCAAAGAATATGTGATTAGTAAACATTTTATAATCTATACCTAAATGGCGTGAGGGGGCTTGTTCTGTAGCATAAGGTCTTTCCATAAACGTTATGTATCTGGAAGTTGTCATTGTTTCTATCGACATTGGCTCTCTAAAGTTACCGGCCTTTATTTGCCAGTTTTTGCCAATATATCTTACATAAGCATCTTTAATATCAACCGCATTATTACCAAAGTCAAAATCAATTTCACCACCCCAGTTACCCCAGATTATGGCCTTCAATGCAAAACGCATACGGCGGATATTTACTCCATTACCAATTTCGTGCTCAACTCCTTGGTAAGTATTATCTCCCAAATAAAATGCTCCATCAAAATAAACACGGTTGTCAAACCAATACCTGAATCTATTATCTGTTGATGAAAACATTAATATACCATCACGTGATTCGGGATTAAGTTTTATACGCATTCCAACTT
>CALDOI010000166.1 GCA_937912115.1 uncultured Bacteroidota bacterium
TAAATACCCTCATTTCGGTTGGAATGCTAAAGCTTAATAATATTGAATCCATAGGAGTTCCGGTAATGCGCATTCTTCGATATCTTTCACTTCTTTTTATGGATTGCAACATTATTCTTTCAATTGACTCTTCAGCTTCATCCTCTTCAAATACAAAAGGAGCGTTTTCGTGACCTGCCCAATGATTATAAAATGCGGGTTGTAAATCAAGCGATAGATGTTCGCGAACAGCTTCTTCGGCGTAACGTTGCATTCTGGAATCAATGGTAGTGTATATTTTTAATCCATCTTTATATAAGTTATACTCTGACCCATCGGGTTTGTAATGTGTACTACACCATTTTTTCAGTTCACCACGTAAATATTCTCGTGCATAGGTTGCCAATCCTTGATTATGATCGCGCATTGAATATTTGGAAACACCTAATGGTAGATTACTAACCGAATCATAATCAGTCTTAGAAATGAATCCGTATTTATGCATTTGTTTTAACACTACGTTTCTACGAACCAATGCCTTTTCGGGATTTGAAATGGGACTATATCTTGATGGTGCATTTACTACGCCAGCCATCAGGGCAGCTTGCTGAATGTTGAGCGAATCGGGTGAGCAGTCAAAAAAAGCAGCTGTAGCCGACTTAATTCCATATGTATTATGACCGTATGTAACTGTATTCAGATACATAGCAATTATCTCCTCTTTCGAATAGTACCTTTCGAGTTTTAAAGCAGTTATCCACTCCTGAAATTTCCTCATAACTAGCTGTAATGTTGATAATCTTTCGCCCCGTGGGAAAAGATTTTTTGCAAGTTGTTGAGTAATGGTACTTCCTCCACCTTTGTGATTTCCGGTTAATACTCCATAAAACACTCGTATCAATGCTTTTTCATCAATACCTGAATGCTCTTCAAATCTAATATCCTCAATGGAAAGAAGTGAATTAATTAGATTTGGAGAAATTTCACGATAACTTATATTCGATCGGTTTTCGATGAAGTAAGTGCCTAGTAATTCTCCATCGGATGAAAATACTTCTGATGCCAAATTACTCTTGGGATTTTCCAACTCTTCAAATGTTGGCATTGGACCAAACCATTCAGCAACAATTCCATAAAAAATAATAATAACTATGCCTAGCATTATTGCCCACAAGAGCCATAATTTGAAAATATAGTTAAAAAACTTCTTTTTCTGTGGATGATTATCTGCCATGGTAAAATTGCTCTATTTTGTTTGATGCATTAATTAGATGTTTCTTCTTTAATAATGTATAAACCAATATCACTTATTCCTTTCAAAGTGTCAACACGCATTGCTTGTTGAATAAGAAATTTGTAGTTACCGGTAAGTGGGAATCGTAGTCCGGATTTGAGTAGTATATTATTTTCTTTAATATCGCCCCACCCTTTTCCGAGCCATTTGCCTTCAATATTTGCAATCATACATTCAATGGTATCACGACTTACATTACCATTTGGGAATTCCGTCAATAGAAATAAATAAATATTACTATATCTGTAAGTGGTGGTGTTCCTGATAACAATTCCAAATTCGTAGTTGTTAACTGAATCGGCAACAACTACTTCAAATGCAACAGCATCTTTACTTAACCATCCAATTGTAGGTAATTCAACACTTTGATTGTAAACCGTATTTGAATTACAAGATAATAACATTGAGATGAAGGCAATAATTACAATTATGTAAATCGATTTTTTAAACATATGGAAGCATTATGTTATAGTAATGTGATTTTAAAGCAATTATTATTTAAATCATAAAAAAAGTTCACAAAAGTCTATATATAACCTGTAATGTCATTAGTATGACCTTCATCAACAATATCTACCTGAGTATTTTGTTCAGCAAATTCTTCAAGTTCAGCCGGAAACTTTCCTTTTTTGTTTTGCTGCTGTATAAATTTAACTTTATCGATAGGTATTGCCATCATATTATTTGATTCGCCAGCATATGCATACCACATTATTTTTCTAAAAACCTCACTTTTAATGTAATAGGCTTTACCCTTTTTTGTTTTTAAGGGAGTTGAGCTATCAGGAAATTCTTGTAATGTTTCAATATAATCGTCAACTTCATAGTTTAAGCAACATTTTAGCTTTCCACATTGCCCGGCAAGTTTTTGAGGATTGAGTGATAATTGCTGAATTCGTGCAGAGTTTGTTGATACACTGGTGAAATTACTCATATATGATGAACAACAAAGTTCACGACCACATGGACCAATACCACCAACTTTAGCAGCTTCCTGTCGAACACCAATTTGTTTCATCTCAATTCTAACTTTGAATGAATCTGCAAGTTTCCTTATCAATTCTCTAAAGTCAACTCTATCGCTTGCTGTATAGTAAAAAACTGCTTTTGTTTTATCGCCCTGATATTCAACATCGTTTATTTTCATATCAAGTTTAAGATCTGCAGCTATTGATCTTGAATTAAGCATGGTAATATCCTCCATCTCAATTACCTCTAACCACTTTTCAATATCAGTTGTACGTGCATGACGAAATACACGTTTAAGAT
>CALDOI010000167.1 GCA_937912115.1 uncultured Bacteroidota bacterium
GAATACAATATCTTTCCGGAATTTTCAAAATCATTTGCTGAAAATACAAATTCGGCACTATTATTTTCAAATTCCAAGCTAATATCATCTCCAATATAATTTGAGTTATCATACACTGAGTCAGGATTAAAGGTATTCATTGATATCAGGTAAGTTTGGAACTCATAGGAATAGTTCTTACTGAATTTAGGATTATAAAGAACGAACCCTTTTTCAGTACCGAAGAAAACGTTTTCATCATCATAAGGATAAACAAATTCAAAACTGTTCACAAACGTGCCTTTGAGTTTTTTAAAAGGTAGGGAAATATTTATATAATGTCCATCTTCCTGATAACGCAAAACACCAACATCTTCATAATTGAAATACCATATATTTCCTTTTCCATCTATTTTTATCGCTTGGAGAAACTTTCCACTAAATAAATCATTAAACTCATTATTAATTCCAAACTTGCCATTTTCATTTGAATACTGTAATACACCTTTATTAGTAGTAAACAGTATATTCTCTTTAATTTTTGCTAATCCCGAAACCTGATCTGGAATGTCACTATTTTTACTATTAAAAAAATCGATTCCAACAATACTATCATAATTAGAACTAAACTGGATATGATATATACCCTTATAACCATGAGTCATCCATAACGAACCGTCATTGTCAAATTCCATTTTTCTGGATGACTGTGAGAATCCCTTTAATTGCTTGTCGAACCTCCAGGAACCATTTTCCTTGATATAAAGAACTAATCCTGTATATGTTCCGCCAATTATTTTATTTGGGTTATTGGGCACCTGAAGAAAGACCCAACCACCCGGAATATTACTTATCCTATGGGCAATGGTATCTTCAATTACATAGGCACCATTATTATGCCCACAAAAAAGTGTTCCTCCTATTTCGGCCAACGACCACACCTGACCCCGGGTTTCATCAATTAACACCATCTTTTTTGTAGCATTACAATTTATGCTATCATTCTTACGAGTAAATAAGCCTTGATTTGTACCCAGATAAACTCTCTCATTTTTTATGAAGGCACAATATCCGGTACTAACATTAAAATTGTATGATATTTGTGACAGGGGTGAGTTTAACTCTACATAATCAATACCGTGGTCGGTGCCGAGCCATACATTTCCTAAAAAATCTTGACCTATACATAATATTGTATTATTCTGTAAACCATCCTCCTTATTAATATGTTGGATGGGATTACCAAACAAATCAGTTATTAGTAAACCATTTTGAATTGTACCATATGCTAATTGATTATTGGTTAGTAGAGCCGTACAATAAATTTGATTTTTCATTAGAAATGATATAGATTTTGAATCCATAGCTACTAATGAATTTCCGTTATACAAATAAGTACCATCTGAAGCAGTAGTTATTAAAAGTTCATTTTCTATCGGTAATATGCCCCAAATTTCCTTCCCTTTCAATTTGTCCAAACCATTTAATGGATAAAGTTTTCCCATCGCATAACGCATCAGACCCTTCTCCATATCATTAACATAGTATTCATTATTTACCATGAATGAAAAATGAAATAAGGATGGTGCACCAATAACATTAACTGTGTCGTTTTTATAGATTATTAATTGATTGTAGGTTTGAAAGAAAACACCATCAGGATGATTATAAATCTTCCAAACATCTCCAAAGTCCTGAAGATCATGTGGTAGTAGATTTAAAATTGACTTGTAAGTAGCACCACCCATGTTGCCAATTTCAAAATAACCCAATTCATCATACCCGCCAGCATAAAGTATCCCTTCTCTACCTTTTTCAATCGACCTAACAATGCTGTTGTTTGGTAACTTGTAGATATTCCAATTTGTGCCATCATATTCCAGTAGACCATCGTTGTTTGCAAAATACATCATGCCATTTGATCCTTGTTGAATATCCCAGGTTTGACTACCTGCTAGATATTCTGAGCGTTGATAATTTTCTACAAAAGGGGTTCCTATCGAATACTCATTAGCATTCAATAATATGGTAATAAAAGTTAAAGTAGTTGTTAAAAGAAAATCCTTTTTTGACATAAAGTCCTATTATCAATTGCGAATTTAAGAAAATCATTTGAATATAGCTGCTAACTACTTAAACCTATGTAAACCCACATTATTTCATGAACAATTATATTTGGATATTCGATAATTTACTATCTTTGAAGGACTGCCAACGTGGTGTAAAAGCAAAATCATCTAAGAGACTGTCTCTTATTGCTTTTCTATTGATTAACTAAAACAATAGTATCATGAAAACTCTTTTTACAAAATTTATTACAATTCTGTTATGCCTGGTTAGCATTAGCGTACTTGGGCAATCCGTTTCACTTAATTACACCTCCCCTGTTGCGGATGCCGAATACATTAACCCTGAGCAAACAATAATCCTTAAAACCGGAACTGCGTTTGACGAAAAATCCATATTAAATAATAAAATTACAATAGTTGGATCCGAAAGTATGGATCATTCATTTACATGGAAAATATCAAACGATTTAAAAACTTTGATAATTATCCCTGATACATATTTTTTATTTGGTGAAACTGTTACATTCACCTTGAACAATGGCCTTAAAACTAAAGATGGAAATATAATTTCAGGAACTCAGTTCATATTTAAAATTAAGCCAAAAGACAACCTACAATTGCTTCGGGATTTTTATAAATGGGAACTTGAAAAAACTAATCAATTACCAGCAAATTCTGATAATGAAATTTATAATAAACAATTCAGAGATGTTAACGACCTCCCTGCTGACTATCCATGTCCTGAAATAGAAAACTATTTTGATGTTGATGAAAACTATCTGTTTTTTACATTAAGTCCAAGAGCCGGCGCACCCAACTACAACAACTATTTGTCAATTAACGATAAATATGGTATCCCGATTTTTTTCAGAAAACGGCCAAATAATGATTTGTATCTCCATAAAATGAAAGATGGACAACTGGCATATGCTCGCAATGAATATGGCTATCCTGAATTGGAGAGATATTTCTTTATGGACAGCTCATATGTTGTTTTGGATTCAATAAAAACCGGCAATGGTTATAATATGGATGGTCATGATATTCTTTTGTTGGATAATGGAAATTATTTACTGATGTCGTACGATCCTCAACCAGTTGATATGAGCAATGTTGTTTTTGGAGGCAATCCAAATGCAACGGTAATCGGACTTGTTATTCAAGAAGTTGATATTAATGAAAATGTTTACTTTCAATGGCGCAGCTGGGATCATTTCCAAATTACTGATGCAACCGACGACATAAATCTTCTTGGTGCAAATATTGACTACGTTCATGGAAATGCTTTTGCATTTGATACTGACGGTAATTTGCTTATTTCATCTCGACATTTGGATGAGATAACAAAAATTGATTTCGAAACCGGTGAAATCATATATCGGTTTGGATTACTCTCCAAAAACAATCAGTTT
>CALDOI010000168.1 GCA_937912115.1 uncultured Bacteroidota bacterium
ATGGAATAATTCTCGATAAAACATATTTTGGCGTATTTATAGATATTGGATACGCATTCAATTGGAAAAGCGGTTCATTAGTCGGGTTGTTGCACAAGTCACATTTTGAGACTACTGAACATTTTGAAAATATTGAAATAGGTACGGTCATTAAAATATTGTTTTGGGGATATAACGAAAAAGAACAACTAATATATGGACTTAAAGCCGAACTAAAAGAATGGTTTACTAACGAAATAGAACAACTTATTGGTAAAATTTTACCAGTAAGAGTATTAAAAGCATCTGACAATAATGTCACTTACATAGTACAAGACCGATTTTCGGCAACATTGCTCATTAATTAATTTAATATATCCAGAAAACAAGCTTAAAATTAAAAAGGCAATTAGAAATCTCGAAGATGGCGAAATAATTAATTGTGAAATATTATCAGTTAATAAACCCAAAAGAACCTTTCAATTGAAATGGGACACACCATCAGAGATAGAAAAAATATTTTCAAGAAATATAATAAAAGGTAACCTGCGACCGCAGAAAACATATATTAATGCTACCACAAGAAATACAATAGAGAATATCATAAATAATGAGACTGCTGAAAGATTAAATCTAATTGGAAAAACTGTCGAAGTAAAAGTTGTTAAAGAAAACAAAAGTTTTGGTAGTAGCAGAATAAAAGTAAAATATCTAGTGGAAGACAAATATATTGGGATACTAAAAATATATGACGAGTTTTTCACATTTGGTGTAAGTGAAATAAAACATATTGAAAAGAACTTGGAAAATGGAGAAATTATAAACTGTAAAGTATTAAGTGTGAAAAATAATATAGTTAATATTCAATGGAGTTTTAGCAACAAGGATAGATTTAGATTTTTTAGGTAACATGTTCATTAGAAATAAAGTACCTGTGGTAACAACAGCTCAAGGCCATAGTCGCGGCATTGGCTAGGCAGAAAAATAATTCTTAATTTTGAGCTGTAAACACAAACTCTAAAATCATGATGAAACTTATATCTCAATCAACTTTACAAATTCAAAAACCGATAGAAGAAGTTTTTGAGGGGATTGTAAACCCTACGAAAATGACCAAGTATTTTATTTCAGAAAGTAGCGGACCACTGGAATCAGGAAAAGAAGTATTTTGGAAATTTCCTGAATTTGCTGACAAGTACCCTGTGAAAGACATTAAGGTTGAAACCAATCGTTCAGTTTCATTTGTTTGGGATTCAGAAACCGTTGTAAACATTGTATTAGAAGCTCTACCTGACAAAAGTACTATAGTAAAAGTAACCGAAAACGGAAAGGAATTTAATGAACATAACCTGAAATGGGTTATAGAAAATACAGGGGGATGGGCAAATTTTCTTGCCTGCATGAAAGCCTATCTGGAGTATGGAATACAACTTCGTAAAGGAGCATTTGAATTTATGAAAAAACAGGAGAATGACTAACAGCAAAAATAAATAAGAAATGAAAGCTACATCTGAACATAATCAACGAATAGCAAAAATGACATTTGCTTCAGTTTATCCCCATTATGTGATAAAGGTGGAAAAGAAAGGCAGAACAAAGGAAGAACTACATCAAGTGATAGAGTGGCTAACCGGTTTTGATGAATTAGCAAAAGGACGAAAAATGGAGAAAATTTTACGTGAAGAGAAAACAAGTGCCATATGACTTTTAAAAAAGAAAACTGGTGTCAATCGAGTAGATGGCTCCAACTAAACACATCATAATGAACAGAACTTTATTTAGATTGATACCAATATTAATAGTTTTTTTTGGTTCTTGTGCAAAAGATGAAATCATAGAACCATCTATTATTTCCGAAACAACGAATTATATAAACATTTACTATACTAAACCAATTCCAAAATCAAATCAATAAAGCCATCAATATCTTCTTTTGTTGTATCCCATGAACACATCAAGCGTACTTCTTTCATAGGTATATTTCCTTCATAAACCGGACTTTCTTTCCACACATGGAAAAAATAATGCTTCTGAAGTTTTGGTATTAATTCAGATGGCATAAGAACAAAAACACCGTTTGCTTCTACTTTATTACTAATACTAAGCTCTGGTATAAGTGATATTTTTTTTGCCAGCTTTTTAGCCATATTATTTGCAATCTCAGCATTTTTTCTCCACAAGTCATCTGTTAAGTATTGGGTAAATTGTGAAGCTATAAATCTCATCTTTGAATGCAACTGCATGCCTTGTTTGCGTGCATACTCAAAATCAAAAGCCAGTTTTTTGTTAAAGAATATAACCACTTCTCCAAACATTAAGCCATTTTTTGTTCCTCCAAACGAAAGAACATCAACACCTACATCAGTTGTTATATTTCGAAAATCTGTGTTTAGTGCAGCAACCGCATTACTAATTCGTGCACCATCCATATGTATATACATATTATTTTCGTGGGCAAAATCCGCCAACGCCTTAATTTCTTCCTTTGTATAAACAGTCCCCATCTCAGTAACCTGTGAAATGGATATTACCTTTGGCTGACTATGATGCTGAAATCCAATACTACTCAAAAAAGGCTTAACCTGTTCAGGAACTATCTTTCCATTATCCGTATGTATTTCAAGTATTTTGGCTCCGATAAACTTTTCAGGGGCTCCGCATTCATCTTCATTTAAATGAGCAGAATGAGCTGCAACAATTGCCTGATATGAATTTATTAAATGACCTACTCCTAATACATTGGCTGCAGTTCCATTATATACAAAAAAGACCTTAATATCTTTGCCAAAATGCTCCTCAAATTTACGGAATGCAGTTTGTGAAACTTCTTCTTCGCCTTCTCCATATGCAAATATGTGACCTTTGTTTATATCAGCTAAAGCTTCCATTATCTCAGGGCAAACTCCCGACCAATTATCGCTGGCGAATCCTTTTTTTATAGCTTTCATAATCCTATTCAGTTTTTCCAAAAATACAATAAATGATTATGGTTATATCAACAGTTCATTAAAAATACCAACATCAAGGTATGTGTAGATATTAGCTGATTACTATTTTTGTCATCATTCATAAATATGGGTAATGATTAAGTTTTTTAAAAAATACCACAAGTGGGTAAGTATAGTTTTCACAATATTTATACTCCTTTTTTCAGTGTCCGGAATTATACTTAATCACCGACAATTATTTTCAGGTATTGATGTAAATAGAGATTATTTACCATCTGATTACAGTTACACAAATTGGAATAATGCGGCTGTAGCAGGAACCACTATGATTGGGGTTGACAGCATCCTTATTTATGGGAATATTGGGATTTGGTTAACTGATACAATAGGGGATATATTTACTGATTACAACAACGGTTTCCCTGATGGTATTGATAACAGAAAGATTAGTAAAATATTTAATTCAAAGATATATGGATTATTTGCAGGAACCCATTTCGGACTTTACAAATTTAATGAAACTGATAGTTTATGGGCTTCAATTGAACTACCTATTCACAACCAGCGCATTGTTGATATTACTGAAAAAGAAGATACATTATTAGTGCTCAGCAGATCGTTTCTTTTATCATCCGTTGATGGAGTTAATTTCAAAAAACAAACCCTGCCTCAACCCGAAGATTACGATAATAAAGTGGGATTATTTAAAACCCTTTGGATAATCCATAGTGGCGAGATATGGGGACTACCTGGCATACTACTGGTTGATGCAATTGGTTTAATATTTATTTTTCTTTGTATTACAGGCTTGATTTACTGGATAATACCTCATTCATCAAAAAGAAAGAAAAAGAAGAATAAATCAACAACCAAAAATGTTAGAATACGAAGGTTTTCTCTAAAATGGCACAATAAAATTGGATGGATTACTCTGATATTATTAATAATTACAACATCTACCGGAATATTTTTACGTCCACCTTTGTTGGCTGCAATTGCGTATGCCAGAGTCGATAAAATACCATATACCGAACTCGACTCACCAAACCCGTGGTTCGATAAACTAAGAAGAGTGATGTATTTTGAAGATTCGGATATTTATCTGGTTGCTACACTTGATGGCATTTATTATTCCGATGACAATTTCAAATCAACTCTAAAACGTGTTTACGGACAACCACCAATAAGCGTTATGGGTGTTACAGTATGGGAAAAGCTTAACGAAAATACAATACTCATCGGATCGTTCGAAGGTCTTTTTTTATGGAATCTGACATCAGGTAACAAAATGGATTATATAACCAAGAGCCCAATTAAAGTTAAAGAAAGAGGCGGTGCTCCATTGGGAGATTTCCTTGTAACAGGATACTCAGATCACTTTAGCAATAAAGAGATTTTCTTCGACTTTAACTCCGGAGGATGGAATTTAGTTAATGGGCAAGCGTTCAATAGGATGCCCGAACAACTCTCTAATCAACCAATGTCGTTATGGAATGTGGCTTTGGAAATTCACACGGCCAGGATGTATAAGTTTATGTTTGGTAATTTCTACATACTGTTTATTCCCCTTGCTGGATTGTTGATACTTTTTATCTTGATTTCAGGGTTTATTGTTTGGTGGAAGAAGTACTAAAGTTGGAAGACCGGAGTCGGGAGCTGGAAGTCGGGAGACGGAAGTGAGTGAAAACGGTCAACGCTAATTAGGCATTAACAAAGTCCAACTTCTGACTCTTTATCAAAATTCAGCAGTAAGTTTTATGTTTAATAACCTTGGGGTAAGGTAATTAGGAACGGCATATTGCCTGTTATTTATATCTTTAATCCAAATGTAGGAAACGGTATTGTATATCTGAAGCAGGTTGAAAATTTCGAGGCTCACCCACATATTTTTAAAGTGCTTAAATGGATTTCCTTTACCAAAAGTTGATCCTTCATTGATAAACTGGTACGAGAAACCAATATCAACCCGGCGATAATCTGGCATCCGCAATGTGTGATTATATCTTTCTGTATCAGGTGCTCCAAAAGGCATACCTGTACTAAACAATAATCGCAAGTGCATTTTTAAGTAGGGATGATTTGGAATGTAATCCTGGAAGAAAATTGAAAAATTCACCCTTTGATCCGTAGGGCGTGGAATATACCCCGGTTCAACTTTAGTACTATCTGCAACATCAGTATCAACAGTTATTCCTGAAATTATTTTTTCACCTTCCGAATTATAATAATTATAATAAAAATCGTTGTAAATATCTTCTTTGGTTTGCATTATTGATAAACTCATCCAGCTATCAATACCTTTCACAAATTCGCCATATATCTTGAAATCGATACCTGCTGCATAACCCTTAGCCAACTGGTCAGTAAGATATCTTATCCTAACATTATCAACATAATAAGGTATAAGGTTATCTAACATTTTATAATACACTTCGGTAGTAAATATAAATGGTCTGCCCCAAGTATTAAATCTAAAATCACTTCCTGCGATAAAATGTGTTGACTTTTGTGACTTTACATTTGGATTCAATGTACCATCAAGACTTCTCATCTCCCGATAAAAGGGTGTTTGGTAGTAAATACCTGAAGCCAACCTGAAAACCAGGTTTGGGTTTTGAGAAGGTTTGTATGATAAATTCACTCTGGGAGCAAGTAAAAATTCTTCATTGTAATCCCAGTAGTTTGCTCTAAGTCCTGCAGCAATTGTAATCTCACTATTATTCTTGGTTTTCAGATTCCACTGATTTGAAGCATAGGCAGCCAACCTGTTTGTACTTAGAACATTTTTAGCACTTACAAAATCCTTGATTACAAGATTTGGATTGTCGGGATTTGGATTACCTGGAGTATCGGTTGGATTTGGCAATGAATATCCGGCAGAATCCACCATCTCCCATTCACGTAACCTATCATCAATTTCCTGATGTTGATAGCGAAGACCCCATTTCAAAGTACTCTTCTCCTTAATAATTGCACCTTTGTGTTCTGCCGAAACAACACTTGCCTTAAAGTAATTTCGGGCATGAAGCAAATATGTACCTACACCTTGTGATTGAACTGCTTCACCATATTCTTCGCTTCCCAGGCTGGTTTCAACTTGCCCTATCCAATACTGACCTTGTATATCATATGTTTCTGATTCGTTGGTATTAAATGCCGATAATATCAGTTTTAGATTGGTATTTTTTGCCGGCCTGTATCCAAGAGTTAATCCACCCTGATACATATCGTAACGGTCGGTTTCGTTACCATCGAAATAAACCTTAAACCTTATTACTTCCTGAAATGTCCCGAAATCAGTTTCACGATTTGCTGGAATTACCTTATATTTATTGTGTGAATAATATCCCAGAAAGGACAAATCCCATTTGTTACTTAATTTATATGTAATTAGTGATTGGATATCCATAAACTCGGGTTGATATTCGCCTTGAGTTTCCAAACTATTAAGAAGATAACTATTTGTTTTATAACGTGCGCCAACCAGATAAGTTAGCCTATCCTTAGCTGCAGTTCCACCAAAATTTAATTCGGCGCCTAGCAAACTTGCTGAAAAGGATCCACCAAACTCAGATGGAACCTTATACTGTACATCGAGCACTGATGACATTTTATCGCCATACTGCACACCAAATCCTCCTGCCGAAAATAATATTGATGACACAAGAGATGAATTTACAAAACTCAAACCTTCTTGTTGTCCTGAATTTACCAGAAAAGGTCTGTAAATTTCAATATCATTAACATAAACCAGGTTCTCATCAAAATTTCCGCCGCGTACCGAATATTGCGAACTCATCTCATTTGAAGAAGAAACACCCGGTAAGGTTTTAATAATATCAGAAATTCCTTCTGTTAGTGATGGGGTTAAATTTGCATCTTTTGGATTTAGCCTAACCATGCTTTGAGTACGAAGTTGTTCATCTTTTACTTCGAACCCCGGAAGGTTGGTGGATGTTGACTCCAGCCTAACTTCAATCGTCTTAATTTCGCCCGGACTAAGGTTTATCTTTTGTCTACTATCAGCAAAACCAACAAAAGTAATTGCAAGTACAATATCTTTATTGGCAGATACCTTAAGTTTAAAATATCCTTTTTCGTTAGTTGTGGTTCCTCCTGGTTCTCCAACAATTGCAACATTGGCAAGCTCAATGGCTTTACCTCTATTATTTAATACATTACCCTCAACCGTAGCTGTTTGTGATTTTACAATATCAGGAAACCCTGCCAGTAATAAAGTAATAAATACAAAAACCGAAAAATATATAGTGCTTCTAACCTTCATTACAGGGTAAACTTAAAAGGTGCAAATTTATTATAATTAGTTTACTGAAATTAGTGGTGATGTTGATAAAGAGTTTCAAGTATCAAAATAAATCTAAACATATAAAAACAATTAAAAATTATTACCTAGTTTGTAAAATATGATACTTTTGCCCTGTAATAAAAATTGTATTGATGAATACAACCAGAGACCTTCCAAAGATTACAACTCATGTGCTTCAGGAAATGAAGCAGAAGGGTGAGAAAATAGCAATGCTTACCGGATATGATTATTCCATGGCTCAATTGCTTGATGAAGCACGTATTGATGTAATCCTTGTGGGTGACTCAGCATCCAACGTAATGGCAGGACATAAAACCACATTACCAATCACACTCGATCAGATGATATATCATGCCTCGTCAGTAATGAGAGCTGTTGAGAGGGCATTGGTTGTTGTGGATTTACCTTTTGGAACATATCAGGGTAACTCAAAAGAAGCATTGAATTCGGCCATTCGTATAATGAAAGAATCGGGAGCAAATGCAATAAAGGTTGAAGGTGGTGAAGAAATACTTGAATCCATCGACAGGATATTGAGTGCGGGCATTCCGGTATTGGGACATTTGGGACTAACACCACAGTCGATAAATAAATTCGGGACCTATGTTGTTCGTGCTACTAACCAGGAAGAAGCTGAAAAACTAAAAAGAGATGCCAAAATACTGGAAAGTGCCGGTTGTTTTGGAGTAGTGCTTGAAAAAATACCAGCAGTACTAGCCGCTGAAGTGACAAGATCAATTTCCATTCCAACAATAGGAATTGGTGCAGGATCCGATGTTGATGGACAGGTACTTGTATTACATGATATGCTTGGTATTAATCAGGATTTTTCACCACGATTCCTAAGACGCTACCACAATCTTCACGATGAAATGATTAAAGCTTTTGAGGCTTATATTGATGATGTAAAGGAAGTTAGATTCCCGAACGATAAAGAGAAGTATTGAAAATGTTGTCAGGTTATCGTTGTTGTCTTTGTTATATTTAAGAAAAAAGAACGATAATAACAATTTAACAACCACTGCAACCCGACAACCAGACAACTTGACAACCATGATAATATCTATACCACCTTTATCAAAACGTATCCTTTATGAAGACAACCACCTCATAGTTGTAAATAAACTTCCCTCAGAAATTGTTCAGGGAGACAAAACCGGCGACACTCCATTAAGTGAAGATGTTAGAGCATTTATTAAGGAAAAATACAACAAACCTGGCAATGTATTTACAGGAATTGTTCATCGAATCGACAGACCTACAAGTGGAGCAGTAATTTTTGCAAAAACCAGTAAAAGTCTCTCCAAGATGAACTATCTAATAAGGAATTTTGGACTTAAAAAAAAATATTGGGCGATTGTTCAAAACAGGCCTGAATTGCACAAAGCTGAGCTAATTCACCATCTGGTAAGAAATACAACTAAAAATAAATCCACTGCTTTCCACATTCAAAAACCCGATTCAAAAGAAGCAATACTAGAGTACGAATTAATAAGCGAAAGCGAAAAATATTATTTGCTGGAAATAGAAATAAAAACCGGACGTCATCACCAAATAAGGGCTCAATTGGCGGCAATAGGCTGCCCTATTAAAGGTGATCTTAAATATGGGTCCCCACGAAGTAACAGAGATGCTTCAATTAGTTTGCACGCCCGATCCATAGAGTTCATGCATCCAATTAAGCAAGAGACTGTTAAAGTTGTTGCTCCTCCTCCATCAGATCCTTTGTGGGATTATTTTGTTGAGAATTATTCTTGAGAAATTTATTGGTAATATGGATTGTAAATCCAATGCTCTTTAAGTCAGGATTGCAAATCCTGACTAGCAGTTTGTGCTGAATATCTGTAAATTAACTAATTTTCTTAAACTTAATATCCAGCTCCTTTTCAAAATATTTCATTTGGGTAATATCAGAAGGGGTTATGAGACAAAGTGAAATACCCTTTTTCCCGGCACGCGCAGTTCTACCACTTCGGTGTGTATAATACTCTTTTTTTTCAGCCATTTGATAATGTACTACAAATGAAAGACTATCTACATCAATACCTCGAGCAGCTAAATCTGTAGCTACAATTAATTGCAAATTACCCTTTTTAAATGCTCGCATCACCTTATCTCGCTCCTTCTGTAATAAATCGCCATGCAATGCTTCTGCAGCAACATTTTTTGCAATAAGCTGTTTTGAAAGTTTTTGGGCATTTACCTTTGTTCTACAAAAAATCATTCCCCGGTTGCTCTTATTCGTGCCTAAAAATTTTACTAGAACGTTGAGTTTTTCATTATCTGAACAAGCTATGTACTGATGTTCAATATCTCTATTTATCACATTACTTCTGCTCACAACAATCCTGTGGGCATCAGGCGCCATGTGCTTATTTATTATTTGATCCAGTGTTTGGGGAATTGTTGCCGAAAAAAGCCATTTATTTTTTGTGTTCGAAAGTTGGGAAAGTATCTCATCTAACTCTTCCTTAAAACCCATACTTAACATTTCATCTGCTTCATCCAGTATTACTGTTTTCACATTGGTAATATCCACAGCTTTTCTTTTTACCAAATCAATTAATCTGCCAGGGGTGGCAACAACTATATGAGTTGGCCTTTGCAAAGCTGATATTTGATCATCTATTTTGGCTCCTCCATAAACAGCCTCGGTAAAAATTTTCTCAGAATATTTTGTGAATTTAAATAGTTGTTTTGCTACTTGCTGAACTAATTCGCGAGTGGGACAAAGGATTAATCCCTGAACCACTTTATTAGCGGGGTTTATTCTTTGAAGCAATGGCAAACCATATGCAGCTGTTTTACCTGTTCCTGTTTGAGCTTGTCCCACAAGATCGGTATTACTTTTTAGCAAAATCGGTATAACTTCTTTTTGTATATCTGTTGGGATAATAATTTTTAGGTCTTTTAAACCTAATACAAAATCTTGGTGTACTCCTAGTTCTTCAAAATTCTTCACTCTGGTATGTATTTTATTTGGTGGCAAAAGTACTGATTATAAATGCGAATAGATGATTAAGACAAATGTTTTTTATCCAATGTTTTTTATCCAAAGAAGTCTGGGTAATTGGTAGAGAACTTTTTTTGCCATCCTACAAATGTTCATTGTATTGTGATTTACTTTTATCAAAATACATCTCAAAAATCTCATATATTTGAACCATGAAAATTATCAAAGCATCAATTATTCAATTTATAATTTTCCTGACTCTATTTTTGCCTGCAAAAGTAATAGCTCAGTATTATGTGGTGGGGCAAGATCCATCATCCATAAAGTGGAAACAAATTAACTCCCCAACTATCAAGATTATTTTTCCGGAAGGTTATGAAACAAAGGCTCAAGAATATGCAAATCTAATTGAGCTATCTCACAAAAGTGTAAGCCTACCATATATAGAGCAAAACAAAAAATTCCAGATAGTACTTCATAATCGTTCAGTTACATCAAATGCTATGGTAAGTCCAACCCCAATGCATGCTGATTTTTTTGAGATGCCCGACCAAAATACTTATGCACAAACATGGGCAAAACAATTAACCCTTCATGAGTACCGGCACGTAGTTCAAATGCAGAAACTTAATCAGGGTTTTACAAAGGGATTAACTTATGCATTTGGTGAACAGGCTATTGGAGGTATAATGGGTGTTTTTCTTCCCTTCTGGTTTATTGAGGGTGATGCTGTTTTTAGCGAAACAATATACAGTAGTAGCGGAAGAGGTAGATCACCCGATTTTACAATGGATTTGAAAGCTCAAGTACTTGATAAAAGAATATATCCTTACGATAAAGCCCTTTATGGATCGTATAAAGATTATGTACCCGATCATTACACTTTAGGATATGAACTTGTGGTTAATGGTAATATAAACTATGGTGAAGAATTATGGAATAATACATTAAATAATGTTGCAAGACGACCATATACTTTTATTCCTTTTACAAAATCAGTTAAAGATAAAACAGGAGTAGGAAAAGTTGGTTATTATAAAAAAACTTTGGAATCAAGTAAGAAATGTTGGGCAAATATAGATTCTACCAAAACAAAAACTTCAATAATTATTCCTCAAAAAGAGGATTTTTTTACAAGTTACCGCTTTGTTAATCCATTAAAAGACGGCAGCTTTATTGTTGAGAAAAGCAGTATCGATGATATAAACAGGTTTGTAAAGGTCTACCCCGATGGTAGTGAAGATAAGATTTTCACTCCAGGATATGATTTTACGGAATCATTATCGGCTAACGACAGTTTGCTTTGCTGGAACGAAAAAACATTCGACCCCAGATGGTCAAATCGTGATTATTCGGTTATAAAAATATATAATTATAAAAGGAAAAAACTTAAGCAGTTAACTCGAAAAAGCAGATTGTTTTCTCCATCATTGGCAAATAACTCATCAAAAATAGTAGCCGTATATGTAAGCGAATTAAACCAATATTCGCTACAGGTAATTGATATCAGTACAAAGGAAATCATTAACGAATTCAATACTCCCGACAACCTTTTTTTCACTCACCCCAGATGGTCGGATAATGATAATTTCATCGTGGCTGTTGTACTTGGTGAAAAAGGGAAGTCAATAATTCTGATAAACACAAAAACATGGAAATATGAGTTTGTTCTTCCGTTTAGCTATGTGGATATTAAAAGGCCCGTAATAAATGGAAATAAGATTATGTATTCCGGAACATATGAAGGAACCAGCGATTTATACATGATCGACATATCAAGAAATCAAACTTTTAAACTCACAAATGTAAGATTTGGAGCATCAGATGCGGTATTTTCTGTTGATAAAAAAGAGGTGCATTTTGTATCATACACAAGCGATGGTTATCGAATTGCCAGTATTCCATTGACTAATAAAAAATCTGATAGAGTAGAACTTCCAAATCTTAAAACAAACTATATAATTGATCAACTATCACCCGAGAATGGATTTAATTTGGATGATAGTATCGTACCTCAAAAAGAGTATCCCGTAAAAAAATACAGTCGATCAGGACACCTATTCAACCTCCATAGTTGGGGATTAGCTGCAGTTGATTTAAATAACTACGATTTTCAACCGGGGGTAAATATCCTGACTCAGAATATCCTAAGTACTGCCTATGGGTCAATTGGTTATTATTACGATCCCAATGAAAATGCAGGAAAAACTAAATTGGATTTCACATATGCGGGATGGTATCCTTTGATTAAGCTATCAAGCGACTATGGTTTGCGCCGCACTAATTATCTTGATACCAACAATGTTAGTCAAGAGATTAAGTGGATGGAAACAAACTTAGCTTTAGGCATTTCTATTCCATTAAGTTTTACCAGTGGTATATGGGTTATGGGTATCCAGCCATATGTAAATGGTTCTCAGAAATTTCTAAATAAAGTTGGTGAGAGTCCAGCTAATTTTAGCGAAGATCAGATTACCTCACTTTCGTACGGATTATTCGCTTATACTCAATATAAAAGATCTAAAAAGGACATTTTCCCAAAATGGGGTTTTACCACAAATATATTTTACCGGCATACTCCATTTTCTAAATCTGTGAGCATTAATTATGGCTGGGCAGAAACATACTATTTCCCGGGTATTTTTAATCATCATGGTATTAGGCTATATTCTGCTTTTCAGTATAATCAGAAAGGCAACTATAGTTACAGTAACATGGTGAGTACTCCCCGAGGTTATACCGGCATTAATTTAAATAACATGATCAGCCTAAAGGCAGAATACGCATTGCCAATAATATATCCCGATTTGGATATTCAAGCAGTAGCATATTTAAAACGAGTTACACTACATGTGTACTATGATTATGTTACGGGTGATAATTATCATGGAAATACAAAAAGTTATAGTTCAGCAGGGCTTGAATTATATTCAGACTGGAATTTCCTTAGCCTAATACCAAATATTAAACTAGGTGTGAGAAGTAATTACAGGTTTTTCGATGAGCAGGTAAATTTCGAATTTCTTTATGGATTTAGTATTAACTAGTTATACAATAGCCTGATGGGTTATGAAAAAAAACTTACCTTTATGCCTTTAATCTAAAACTATTAATTATGATGATGATTATCGTGCAAATTCTAATTATTGCTGTAGCAGTAATTTTAACAGCAGCCGTTCTTCCAGGCATTCAAATAAAAAGCTTTGGCACAGCAATACTTGTTGCTATAGTACTTGCTTTGCTTAACTATTTCGTTAGCCCTGTTATGGTTTTCTTATCAATACCAATAACTATAATAACATTTGGGTTATTCTTATTTGTTATTAATGCACTTATTATAATGCTAGCAAGCTCACTGGTAGGTGGATTTAAGGTTGATGGATTTTGGTGGGCTTTGATATTTAGTGTTGTGCTGAGTTTTGTAACATATTTACTCGAGTCAATACTAATGCCACAAGTTACGAGTTGATATTACCCAATAAAACTAACTCCGGGTTTGGCTACTGCCAAATATTCCATTGCTAGTCGTTCCAGTACATGTGATTTTGCCTGGCTGTAACATCTTTTAAACTAACGCGATAAACATTAGTATGAAGAACTACATGTTCGTTAAACTCATGATCGTTATTCCCTGAATATTTTCTCATAATAGCGAGTAATGCGGTTTTCTTAAGTTCATCATTTGTGATTAATTCAGCTTTTCCATTTCCAATTATTGAACGAAATTTTGTGCCCCAATTGCATGCCTGTTTGTTTGAAAACACCTCTCCTCCATAATTTACTTCGAAACATACATTTGGGTTGTTGGCAATCATTTCAACCTTCCTACCTTTTTGAGATCCATGAAAATAAATAAAATTATCATCATATCCGTAATTAACAGTTACAACGTAGGGCATATTATCATTAGCCATACCTATATTACAG
>CALDOI010000169.1 GCA_937912115.1 uncultured Bacteroidota bacterium
TTATTTTTGTCAGAAGACGTAAAAAATCAATCTGAGCAAGCAGAATATTTATTTGCCAGAAGTGTTCATTGTTTAGATCTAAGTGAATACCCTCCAACTTTACGAAAAGATATGGGTTACGAAATGGCCCTTCTATTGAAAGAAATTCTCGACAGAATACATTTGCCTCCACTTGAGGATATTCCAAATTTAGAAGCGGTAGAAGAAGATTTAGAAACTAAGAAATATCCCAAATTGCTGAGATGGACAGTTCCGAATACCAATATCGTACTAAAAAGGATAATGGAAGGTGAAGACGAAGGTGAATACCTGTTTTCGGCTAGTACAATTACAGAACTACCAGCATATTATAATATTATTAAGGATCAACCTTATAGTACAGATAAGTTTGTGACAAAAGGGTATTATAACTTTTTTATATCAACTCCGGGAAAGCTTCTACCTCCAAAATGGGCTCGAATTCTGCCCGATTGGTCGGACAATATGTTTTATTCACAAACAATTTGGCAATGGATAGCATATATTATTTCAATAAGTCTGTTAATTTTTTTATCGCGAATATTTTATTTCATATTCGTTTATCGTTTAAGAAAAAAAGAAGATATTGGGAAGCGCTGGGGATTGGTGCTGTATCTGATACTGGTTATTTTAATGATAGAAGGTCTATATGTTTTTCTTAGTACAACGGTAAATCTTACCAATGAAGTCTTTGTTTTTACCCGATTACTTTTCGAATCCATTTCATGGGTATTAATATCAATACTATCATTCTATTTCATTGTTTCGATGAGTTTAACAGTAATCATGTCGACGCGAATAAAAAAAATGGGAATCGAAGCTACATACACAAGAGCGATTTTTAGTATTCTGGCATTTATAGTCTCAATTATTATTTTAATTTATGGATTATCTCAGTTGGGCGTTTCACTACTACCTATTATAACAGGAGTTGGAATTGGTGGTTTAACAATAGCTCTTGCTGCCCGATCAACCATGGAGAATATAATAGCATCATTTACAATATTAGCCGACAGACCATATAGAGTTGGAGATAGAGTGAAAGTAAAAGATCACAATGGAACAATTGAAGAAATTGGAATAAGATCAACAAAAGTAAGAACGCTAACCGGGCCGTTGGTATCAATACCAAATGAAAAAATGGCTGCAACGGAGATTGAAAATATTCAGCATAGATTATTCCTTCGTCGACAATTCGATATCACAATAACTTATAATACCTCGACGGAAATGATCGAAAAGAGTTTGCAAATTATCAGAGATATCCTGGCCGTACCAGAATTACCAGATAATAAGTTACATCCGAATCAAGCAATTAATCATCCTGATTTTCCTCCACATGTTATTTTCGATAAATTTAATCCGGATTCACTAAATATTTACATTAGTTATTGGCATTTTCCACCTGATTGGTGGGAATTTTTGAAACACGGGGAAAATATAAATTTAGAAATAATAAAACGGTTTACACAGGAAGGAATTGAATTTGCCTTTCCAACCCAAACAATCCATATGGAAAGTGATAAAAACTCTGATAAAAGTGATATGGAACCTGCTTAGAAAAAAGAATAACTAATGTGAACTTATTTACTGGTGATTGATGTTAAATTAAATCAACTAGCCGGTTCTAATATTTCATTAAGTCGTCTCAATTCAATAATCAAAGCAAAAACACCTTAATTTTACGCAATGAGCAGTTAGAGTTAATTATGGGCTTTTCAATAATAATCGATCAGATTTCATTTTTGGCAATTTTGGCATTGTGCGGAATTATTGCGTACAGAGCTAAAATTATTCAAAACTCGGCCAAAGATGTAATCGAGAAATTGGTGTTTTATATCACACTACCATTACTTATTGTAACAAAATTATCAAGCCTTACACTCACATCGGATATTCTTAGGAATGGAATTTTTATCATTATTGGTACGTATTTCATTTTGTTTATACAGGCAATTATCGGAAAGTTAACCGCCAAACTTTTTAAACTGAAACGCCCACAGGCCTCAATACATATGCTGCATACCATGTTGGGGAATATTGTTTTTTTGGGATTTCCATTGTTGGACGCTCTGTTTCCCGGAGGTGAAGCAATTTTATATGCGGCCCTTTATCAGCTAACCATGAATACTGTGATGTGGACTTATGGCATACATAAGCTAGCTCCTGCATCAAAAGAAAAAGGCATTAAGAATCTAAAAAAGCTATTAAACCCCAATATTATAGCCCTGACCATCGGCCTTGTTATGATGGGTTTTCGAATACAATTACCGCAAATACTAACAATCCCCTTGGCAGGACTAGGGCAAACCACACTCTATTTATCAATGATTTACATTGGCATATTGCTGGCTCAAATAAAATTACAGGACATGTTGAATACATCTAATGTATTTATGCTTAGTTTTAACAAATTGCTGTTACTTCCGGTAGTTTTTATTTTCTTATTTGGGTTTTTAATCGAATTGTTCAATTTACAGATTAGTAATATTGCATTCTCAGTATTAATATTAGAGGCAGCAATGCCCTGTATGACAATTCTGGTGTTGATTGCAAAACGATATGGTGCTGATGATAATTTGGCAATGAAAAACTTTTTTATTTCCACAATTCTAAGTCTGATAAGCCTTCCTGTTATACTGTATTTATTACAGATCTAATAGAGTAAATCAGTACAGGTTAGATAAAGAGCGACACTATAATAATGGAAGAAAACAGGTTTATTGTTGAAAAAGAAATATTTAATTTTTCTATATGAATTGAGCATAAAAAAATTTGAGCGTATACATCCCAAAAGAAATCCATCAGGATAACCAAACAAAGGTTAAAATCAATACTTGCTAATCTAAAACAATCGTATTTGATTTATTACAATGCTGAGTTCTCTAACATCGTTTCCGTAATTGAGATGCCTCGTCCACTTTGCAGCGAGGTTGCTCATTATTGAACCCGTTTCTGTACTTTTGTGAGTCGCTTTTATTCTGAATAATAAAATTAAAAATGACTCACAAAATAACATATATATCCTACGACAACAATGATCAGGAATTAAGAAATCGATCAGCATCAATATTAAGTAATTTCTTTATTGATAATGAATATCAAATAGTTAATGATTTTAAGGGAGTGCTTTTTATAGCAAGTGGTGGTTCGGAGCAGTTTGCCGCAGAACTCACCAGCAAACATAATAATATTATTCTCTTATGTCATAGAGAAAATAATTCCTTTGCTGCCACCATTGAAATCGCCGCTTATTTAAGAGCAAAAAATAAAAATGTTAGCATAATAGACCTTATGATACCCGATGCATTTAAGGAGTTTGAAGAGGTCTATAAAATTAATCAAGCCATTGAATCCTTGTCGAAGCAAAAGGCCGCCATTATTGGTGAAGTTTCCAATTGGTTAATTATTTCAGATATTGAAAATACAATCATTAAAGAAAAATTAGGAATTGAATTGTTGCGCTTACCATGGAATAAACTGGAAGATTATAGAATAAAAGAACCTTCAAAAGAATTTAACACTTTTTTTCCTGATATCGATAAAGAAAAGTTGTTGGAAACCTCAAAAGTATATCACTTACTTGATAATGTGATTACGGAAAATGCTCTTTCTGCCATTAGCGTGGAGTGCTTTTCGATGGTAAGAAGAGATCAGGTAACAGCTTGTTTGCCACTTGCTGTTTTTAATACTAAGAATATAGTAGCCGCTTGTGAGGGAGATGTTTGTAGTATGATTGGCAGCATGATTGTTAGGGCTCTATGTGGCAAAATTCCCTGGCAGGCAAATATTGCCGAGATACGAGACGAAACAGTACTTTTTGCACATTGTACGGCGCCATTAAACAGCCTTTCATCATATAATATAACAACTCATTTCGAAACCAATTGCGGCACTGCAATACAGGGAAAATTTAAAAAGGGGAGAGTTGGTGTTTTTCGTATCAACAACAAATTGGATAAGTATATGTTATTGGAAGGAGAAATCTCTGAAACTCCGAATCACAACTTTGCCTGTCGTACTCAAATAGAATTTAGTACTTCTGAAGAACAAACTTTATTACTAAAAAATAGTAGCCTGGGTAATCATCATCTAATATTTTCGGCAACCTGTGTGCCTCTGGTTGTGAGGATGATGAGTCAGCTACAAATAGAAAGGGTTGTTGAAAAGCAAATCACGGTATAAGTCTTTTCACATCCATTTAATATGCATTTGAAACCCACCTTCTTAGATGGTGGATTCTTTAATTATTTTTGACCAAATCTTAGGATAGAAAAACATGAAAAACACAAATTGGAAAATCAAATTAGGAATAATATTAATTGTAGTATCGATTCCGATATTTCTTGTGGCATTTCTGATTCCATTTCTGGATTTTGAAGCAAAAACTAAGGTTACTGTAACAACATCCCTTTTCATTGCTGCTGAGGTGATATTTTGGTCGGGAGGATTGTTGGTAGGAAAGGAGTTGTTTACTAAATACAAAGCCTATATGAATCCCAAAAACTGGTTTAAGAAGAAATCACCTACTGATGAGATAGAAGATATATCTTAACCCACTATCCTAAAATGCCTCGAGTTGTCAATGGGGACAACCCTAACTTTCATTTCCTTACACTGATTTCTACAGGAACCACAGGCCTTTAGCATTTGTTGTCCCGATGTATCACTAAGCTGATTCAATGTTTGATATTGTTGAAAATAATCAAGGTTTCTATAATCCAAAAAAGGACATTGTGGATTTTCGCTGTTGTATAAGCATCGGTGCAATAAGCCCGATAGTTTTAACCAATTTAACTCCGTCATGACTTTAGCTATTAAATAATTACAGTAATGACAATAAAAAATAGTGAGAGTTACAATAACAGTTGATTATCTTGATAACGTTACGGTTTCCGATTCTTCAATTACTTCCGAACCCGCTCCTTCAAGTCGGTATTGATACTTTTCCTTCCATACATAAACACCCAATGGCGCTGCTTCTCCGTTATATATTCCATCCCAAGGCTCATATTGATTTTTGAATGAAAATGATACACAATATGATTGATGATAAATGAACAATCGATTTTTAATTAATCCATCATTAATAATCAATTAACCAGCAGACAATGATTTTCTTTTATTTAGTTTTAAACCAAATAAGGCATGGTTTATTAGAAAAAAAGGTATTATTTTGCAACATAAACTAAAATGATACTATGTACAATATAATTCAACACACACATTCAGGAATCATGTGGCTCGTAGTGGTCATGTTAACTTTAAGCGTAATATTTAGCCTTATTAAGCTCATAAAAAAGGAAGAAACATCTTCAGCACATTGGTATAAATTTTTCTTTTACACAAAATGGTTAATGTATATTCAGGCATTACTTGGTATTACATTAATGTTTATCAGCCCCTTGGTTCATTTTGGAGAAGGATTTATGAAAAATGAAGAGCTCAGGTTTTACGGAATGGAACATCCTTTAATGATGCTTAT
>CALDOI010000170.1 GCA_937912115.1 uncultured Bacteroidota bacterium
CTATGGTCATATGTATTACATATTGTTATGTTATTTGCTATGCTTATTCTCATGGCTCTATTGGGGAGCCCAACAAAAACAAAGCCTTGCAGATTTTGTTGATTTTTATTATTTTCCCAAAATCCTCACCAATTTTTGATGTTTTAAAAATGGGCCTGTCAGTCGATTTATAAATTGATTATCGGTTCACAATAACCCGTTTTGTCGAAATAAAATCCTTTTCTCTTATTCTAATAATATATACGCCATTGGTTTGATTTGATAAATCAATTATCTGTCCATTAGAATTTTCAAATTTAGAAATCAAACTACCTGAAACAGTATACACTAAAATAGTTGCATCATTAACTCCATCAACCTTGAATACTCCTTTGGTTGGGTTTGGGTAAACCTTAACATTAGCTGCTGCAAGATTTTCAAAACCTGTTATTACTGTAAAGTTAACATTGTATGTAAGCTTTGTTGTCAAATCTTCAGCAAATACTTCAATTGTAGTTGTACCGGGTAACTCATTTGTGGGAACTACTACTGGTATAGCATTTTCATCTGTTGGCACGGCTGTTACTTCAGGAACCACAGTTGTCCCCAAAGGCAATACAACATTATATTCATATATATTAGGATTAAACCCTGCCACAAGTGAACCATTAATATTTAACTCACTCAAGGTTGCATCGGTTGCGAAATTGGCATTTTCAACTGCATATGTTGATTGAAAAACTTCTCTGGTATCATAATTCTGAATAAAAATAGCAACTCCTAAATCATCCCATTCCTCAACATTTGTGCCTGCTAAGTCGATACTCTGAGTAAAAGTTATTGGCTCTCTGTCATTCAATAATATATCTGTGCCGTATGGATCAGGTACCATTTTCATCATTACATGTTTAAATTCGGTTTCACCGTTATTTCCAACATTACCGGTTGTGGTTTTTTCAAATACTACTACAAATAGTTTATGATTATTAAAGTTAGCATAAGGTAGTATTGTAACGTCTATATCCATTACTATTCCTTTGCTTACTGTTGATCGTGAAGCAACAATGCTTGCGAACCCGGGTTCCTGGGTTGCCTCGTCAAAAAACAGGTTTAAATAATAAACATCCGAATCATCGGTCTGTTTTCCATTTCCACATAAATAAACATCATTCCAATTAACTATCCCATAAAACACTTCTCGTGCAAGGCACTCTTCAGTATAATAAGGGTCCAGAGGAGTTGGAAATCTCCATGGGTATTTAAAAAGAACAATACTATCTGAAAGCTCTTCGCACCATGGTACAAAAAAATTATTGACCCATGCACTAGGATATGAATAAGAACTGGCAAATTGCTCCAACAACGGACGTTTAAATACAACATTACTGACAACACTTATCTCTTTTGTAAGTATGTCATTTACAGGATTATCATCAGTAACTCCATTAACGGCAGAAAGCCATACATTCAGTTCATATGTCCCAATCGGAGAATTTAAAATATCAAGGCATTCAAATGAATATGTTTCACCCATGCTAATATTAAATCCCGAAAAATTTGAGGTAAATATTTCACTATTACCTGCCTGCCAGCTAACTTCCAGAGACGTAATTGGGTCATGTCCTTTGTTATATACAATACCTTCAACTAGAGTAGCTTCAGTTACAAATGGATATGTAGTAATTGTTTGCATTTCACCATCGAGATTAAATGCACTAAATAATGATATATCATCAATATACCAATATTTAAGCTTTTTTAAATTACCATCTATAAAAATACAAAACTGGAAATCACTCGCTCCAACATCATCATTATCAATTGTTATCAATAGTTCTTCCGGACCAATATTCCAAGTAGGATCCACTTGCCAAGCAATATTCCAATCACCTCCACCAGAACGTGTGGCAACACCTAATGAATATTGCTCTGAAGCCCAATCATCAAGATAGTGTTTAAACTTAACTATTACTGATTCATGCCCAGTTAAATCAATTTGAGGAGAGATTAACCTAGATGTGCCAACAATATCAATATAACTAAATTTTGCCTCAGGGGCACTTCCTTCCGCCATGGCTGACATATTATTATTCCACTGACTTGCATAGTTGTCAATAGTCCAACCAGTTGGTGGCATTATGCCTTCGCTAAAATCTTCGGTTAGGAAGGTTTGGGATATGGAACATGTTGATATGGATATCACAAACAAAAGAGTATAGATTTTTTTCATGAATTAGAGTATTTTATTATTCACAACTTATTTTATGTTTAATCAAAGAATTCAGTTAACACTGTTAGAAATACTATATAATATACCAAAACTGACAATCAATGAGCGATTATAAGCGTTCTAAAAGTTACTGGGGTCACCTTTATGCCATTGATTTGGATTATAATTAAAGTCTGTATCTTTGGCAGCTTTTGTTAATCCAAAAATATAACGCGAATCAACAGTAAAATTAACTTTATCACATAATGGTATTTTAATTCCTAATCCAAAAATTTCTCCTAGTTCAAACTTGTTGAATTCATTTGTAGGATCATAACTATAGTCATATATTTTCAGAGTAGATGTTGAAGTTGAAGATAGTGAAGTACTATTGTTTGCTTGTAATAGCATACCAAAACTTATTCCGCTATATCCATAAAATTTAACCTTTTTACCCAACTGGTATTGAATTATTAATGGAATTGTTAAATATTTAATAGAATATTTACCCCAATATCCTCCTCCATTATAATCCGGATCCATATTAAAATCAAAACCCTTCTGCTCAATATTAACTTCTGTTTGAAGTAAGAGATGCTTGTTAAGTTTATAATTAAGTCTTATGCCAAAACTATGTTCTGTTACTTTTTCGATTTGGGTGTTATTAAAATTAGCAAAATCATATCTTCCGCTAATACTTGACCATGAGATACCATCTTTCATGCCAATTGAGAAATCTTGTGCAATAATATTGGTAGTAAGCAGCACGAATAATAAAGATAAAAATGAAATTCTTGATAACATAGTTTAACATCTATATTTTAAATTTTGGCTTTTAATAAATTTTGAAAAATTCAATATAAGCCAAAAAGATTCTATTTTGAGAAATAACCTATTTCATGTTTTGGGGTATTTTGTTTGTTGTTAGTATTCAATATTAGGTTAAACAAATATACGATATTTTTTAATCCTTAAATATGATTGATAAGCATAACGGAATATTATTATGGTTTATGTCGTCATTAAATGATTAGATAATGGAAGAAGAATTAGCCCTTTCCTAGCTTGCAACGCATGCTTTGAACATTTCTCAAACAGAATAATTACAAGTATTACGAGAATTAGCTGCGCTGATTCTCTTGGTTCTAATAGGGAGCCCAACAAAACCCAAGC
>CALDOI010000171.1 GCA_937912115.1 uncultured Bacteroidota bacterium
TGATAATGCTATAGCCAATGAATTTGCCCGCAGTATAAATTTTGTAGTAATGGGGACTTCCCTTTGGGGAAGATTTAAAGTTGCCGAAGAATTCGATCTTTTTGAATTTTGTATTGACAGCCTTGCACAAATGTCAGGACACCCGGAAATTTCTGATGCTCCATTCATCTTTTTTGGTTGTTCCAACGGCGGACAAATGGCACATAGCTATAACTCCATTCATCCTGAAAAATGTATTGCTTTTTTAGTCGACAAGGGAGGTTACTACATAAACCCTATCCCTGATACTATGGCACTTCGTACCCCGGGATTACTTGTAGCAGGTGAATTGGATGAGCAATACCGTATAGACGCTATAAATGATCTTTTTTATAATAACCGATCGAGGGGAGCACTTTGGTCGCATATACTGAATCAGGGAGTAGGTCATACTTTAATGGCCGAAACTCACAACTTATTTTTGATATTAGCCGAGGCAGCGTATAGATTACGTTATCCTTTGGATCAAACCCCTGTTAACGGATCGGTTACTTTAAGAAATTTGCATGAAAATGATGGTTGGCTTTCGGATTCAACAACATGGGATAGTGGAATAGTTGGTGTTTTTAACCATGGGGATTATCCGGGGAATATTGATTCCGCAAGCTGGCATATAAATAAAGATCTTGCTTTTCTTTTTGCAGCACATTCATCATACAACCGAATGAATAACAAGGCAAGTTTATCAGCTAATATTGCGGATAGTGGAGATATTGTAACATATAATTTCGAACCGGATATTGACTGGGATAGTATACATGTTTTTAATAAATCCGAGAAAATTGGTGCATATTATGGTGGAGGTTTGTCATCAATCGATTTTAATTACACAGTACGGGAAACTGGTTTTTCAGCTTTGTTCGCTAAAGTTTATTTAACATCTGGTGATAGTAGTGTTTTCAATCTTGATGTTGTTTTTGTACGTGGGGATATTGAACCAAATTCAATTGATGATGAAACGGTCCAACTAGATAAAATTACGAGCCATTCCCTTTATCCGAATCCATCAACGGGATTGGTAAATATCCGTTTTTCAAAACAAGAATTACGAAATATTGAGGTTCTGGATTTATCAGGAAATATAATAATTAACACGATCTCCTCTGGTTTACATTCTCAAATATATATTAAAGAAAAAGGCTTATTTATTATTAGGATAACTCAACCCGATGTAATAATCATTGACAAAGTGGTTCTAAGATAAGCCGGGGGTTATTATTCGCATCAAAAAAATGGGCATATCTTTGAGGAATTCATAAAGATTTACTAATATTGATAATTATTTAGCTAATGGCGTAACCGAAAAGCCTCAAGAGTAGGGATAAAAAAACAATTTATAATGGAAGCACAAAAAGTAGATTTGTTTATAATGACTAATGGTAAGTTTTTTGAAAGTAATCATTTAATACCAATAAGGGATCGTTTGCTTGAGATGGATGATTCAAAATGGGGAATTATTCAAACCCTTCAGTTCAAGGATCCAACAATAAGCTTAATAATTTCCCTACTGGGAGGAAGTTTAGGCATTGACAGATTTTTTATTGGAGATACTGGAATGGGAATTGGAAAACTATTAACCTGTGGCGGACTGGGAATTTGGGCTGTAGTAGACTGGTTTTTAATAATGGGAGCTACTCGCGAAAAAAACATGGAGAAACTCAGACAAGTGATCTATTGATGTCATCGACATTAAACAGGAACAAGTTATATTTATTATTATTATTAGCATGCTTTGCCGGTTATGTTTGGGTTTACTATAACTATACATACAACTTAGATAATTTCAACAACGGGATAAACACTTGTATTATAAAACAAGTTACAGGTATTCCTTGTCCGTCATGCGGGGCAACGCGATCAATAATATCTTTGTTGCAGTACAATCTTGAAGAAGCATTATATTGGAATCCCATCGGAATAATTCTGGTGATAATAATGACTATTTCACCTATATGGATAGTCATAGATTATTTGCGAAAAAAAAATTCTCTTTATATTTTTTATAGAAGGTTTGAGATGCTTTTTAGAAATAAATACATTACAGGTATCGCCATTTTTCTAATACTTGCCAATTGGATTTGGAACATTCAAAAAGGACTATGATTGTTGTAAGGGAATTCGACTACAAACCTAGTGAACATGAAGCTGAAAAGGCTTCGGGCAGTTATATTATGTCGCTGGTAGCATTGGTTGCCGGTTTGCCTTTACCCATAATAAATCTAATTGCAACAGCCGCATTTTATTTAGCCAACCGAAGAGGCACATATTTTGTTCGATGGCATTGTACTCAAGCTCTATTGTCACAATTTTCGTTACTGTTAATGAATAGTTATGGC
>CALDOI010000172.1 GCA_937912115.1 uncultured Bacteroidota bacterium
AAAATTCTCAAATAGTTATGAATTTATGGACTTGTGCAACGGTTACTGTTGTTGGCTGCAGTAGTTTTTTTATCCAATCGAAATATTTAAATTTTTCCCAAGTCCAAGTTCTATCAATTTGTAGTAAGTCGAGATTTGAATATCGCTCAGTCCGCGTTCAATTCTGGAAATATAACTTTTTTTGGTTCCTGTCCGTTCTGCAAGTTCTTCTTGAGTCAATTGAGCTTCTTTTCTTGCTTCTTTTAGCATAATTCCCAATCTGAACGCTAATGATTCAGTATCGTATTTATCTCGGGACGGAGTACCTTTTTCTCCATACTTTTCTGTTAATATGTCTTCAAATCTTTTTATGTTTTTCATTTTATATATTTCCTTTCTTTTCTTTTAGATACTCTGTTTTAAGTTTTTCGGCAAGTTTAATTTCCATTTTCGGAGTTTTTTGAGTCTTTTTCAGAAAACAATTGGTTAGAACAACTAGGTTTCCTTCGTCCTGAAAACATAAAATCCGAATGCTTTTGAAAGTTGTAATTACCTTAATTTCCCATATTCCATTCGTATTTTCAAGTAACTTAAAAAACTTCTTAGGAACTTGTCTTTCAAATCTAACGAGGTCAAGAGCGTATTCAATTTTTAGCTGAACTTTTAAGTCCTGTTTTTTGTAAAATTTAATAAACCTTTCCTTGTAGGTAACAATCTCTCTAATCATTTTGCAAAGTTAACTAATTAGTTTACTAAGTCAAGAATATTTTTAAATTATTTGAGATTTCTGGCTATTGCTGCCAACGTTTTGAATATGGTGCGTGCCGCACTTTATTCAATAATTTTATTTGGTTTTAGTTTCATCAAATTTACAATTCTTTTTCTGGGTACTACTAATTGCGGCATGCACTATATTTGTTGTTACCTGCTGGGCTTTATTTATATCTTATCGTTTCATTTTCAGTTTTGTACTTTCCTGATTTTGTTATTCGGGTCGGCAAAAAAGTGGTGGCAGACAGACAAGCTCTTTTGCAATTTTTGGCTTTAGTGTTGGCTTGTGTGAATTGCAAATGTGCTTAGCTGTTTGGGTTAGCAACATTTTTAAGTAAGTCTCTCCTCTAATAAGTCTTTCCATATTACAAATCCTTTCCGTTCATTGGAATAATCATGGATAACTCTGCTAAAGTTTTCTGGGTGATTCTCTAGAAAGATTTGTCTACCATTGTTCCTGATTATGTTTAAGTCATTATTAACTTCTACAATCCTTTGTTTTAGTGACTGAATATTTTTTTCAAAGTGCCAGATGTATGTTGCCTCTTCAGTATCTAAGGTTTCTAGAATCATGTGATACCCTTCTCTCCCTGAAAGTAAAAATACAAATGAAAAAGGATTCAATACAAAACGAAGTTTCATAGTTTTACTCTCATGTTTGGATGCTAAGTATCTTAATTGTCGAGAGTGTTTAACATACTTTTTATTCAAAAGATCATTCAGTAAATCTTCTTCTGAATCATAAATTGACTGATTGTTCTTATCTTCCAGTAATTTCTTTAAATCAAGTAAGCTTTCTTCTAATCCTGGGAAATAACGTTTGTTTAGTATGTCTTTTTCAATAAATCGGAATTTTACACTTTCAATAATTTCTTTGTTGATTCTTTCTATATCCGGAGAATTAGCAGTTTGAGCAACTAATAATTTGTTTTCAAATTCGACATATATTTCAACTTCCACAAATTTTGATTTCAATACTTTCGAGAAATAAGATTTTAAAACATCAAATTCAGGCCGCAAATCATCGTTCTCAACTTCAAATTCAAGTTCAGTTTTGAAGTCCGGAATCTGGAAATTAAAAGCAACGGCACCATAACGGAAATCCAGTTTATCAATTGGTACCTTGATTTTTTTGTCAATGTTGAATATTTTGGGTAAATCCTCCTTTTCTGTATGTTCATCAAACAGTGATGCTTGCTTGTCAAGATACCTGTAGTGTTTATTCCTTTTTAAGAAAAGTCGGTTTAAGTAGTCGATTTGGTGGTCCCTATAGTCATAAATAATTGGAGTAATCTCAGAACGTTGTACTCGGCCAATATACTGAATGAGTTTACCTTTAAATGAAAATGGATAAGCCAAGAATAGGCAGGATGCATTTTGAAGATCTGATCCCTCTCCGAAAAACTGCCCTGTAGTTATCAGTACTTGATAATTCCCCTCGTTAAGTAGTTTCCATTTTATTAATCGGCTACTTTCAGAGTCTTCCCCACTTAATGTCACGGTCTCAAAAGATTGTTTAAGAAATTGGTTTAATGTATCTATATGATCCTTTCGCTCAGTAATAATGATAACCTTTTTGCCCTTGTTTAACTCAGCTATTACATCTTTTATAATTAGTTTGTTTCTGGTCGAGTCATGAATTAATATTTTTGAAAGGGTCTCGAAAGTATCTGTTTTGGAATTATAGGGTACATTAAGTGATGTATTTCTTATCTCAATCCTAGGATGCTTATACTTCTCAATTTCATTTGGTTTGATCTCTGCAATAATTTCTCCAAGATAAATAAAAATAAGCTTATCATCATTTCCCTTTCTGAAGGGTGTGGCTGTCAAACCGTATTGGTAATATGGTGATAGTTTTGAAATGGTGTTCCTAAAAGTATCGGCTGGTATGTGATGGCATTCATCTATAATGATAGTACCAAAGGACTGAACAAAATCTTTAGTTTCTTGTTTTATAATGTGTTTTCCAAGGCTTTGAATCATTGCAACTGTAACTGTTTTTCCAATTTTGGCTTTTCCTTGCCCTATTCTCCCAATTTCATTTTTTGCAATTCCAAGGAAGGTTTGAATTCGCTCAATCCATTGTTCAAGCAGTTGCTTTCGGTGCACAATGATTAAGCTAGGTTGTTGTTTATCCGCAATGATTTTTAACCCTATCACCGTCTTGCCCGAACCTGGGGGAGATGAAATGACTCCAAGATCTTTTTGTGATATCGCCTCACTAGCAATATGTTGATGTGGACGAAGACTTAAATTATTTGTGAAATCTACTGGATTTTGTTTTTCCCTATTGTCCAGAAATTCAAAATCTATGTTATGTTGTTTGCAAAATCTAAGTATTCGTCCAATAAAGCCTCTGGGTATAATTATATCGTATTCGGTTTCTTCGATGCATTTAAAAAAGCGCTGTGTTCCCCATGTACTTTTTCCGATTTTCTTTTTAATAAAAAATTCAGAGTTTGCAAAATTGAGTTCTTCTTTTAGGAAGTTGACTAAATCAGGCTTCATTCCAGATCTGTTCAAGCGAATATCATTGCTTAAAGTGACTTGAAGTTTGCTGGAAATGTTTTGATTATGGTTAATGTTAGCAGTATTGGTTGGCAGGGATTGATACAATTCATCTAGATGTTTCACAGAGACCTTTTGAATAGTAGATAAAAACTGCCACTGATCAGGATAAAGTTTCAATTCATTATTTGACAGGTTAACGAAACAGCTATTACCTAGGATATAAGCAGGTTTGTGAAATGGAAGAGCAATTAGATTGCCCAAGCCTTTACCTGAATGAAAATTCTGATTAGGGAACAAGCGGTCAAAACTGGAACTTTTGTCGTACACAGAAAATATACCAGATTGTTCCAGTAGTGTTGTTAAGATTTTCCGACTTTTAATAGCCTGATAGGGCTGATCAAAAAATATCCAGACATGTCCTCCTTTTCCAGATCGTGATCTTTCGAGATATGACGGAATATCATTTCTCGTGCATATTTCAATAAGTATTCGGCACTCCTCCATCCAGTTTTGTTTATCAAAATCGGCAGCAATAAACCATGAAGTGTTGTTTTGAAGCAATGGGTAAATACCTATCAATTGTTCTCCTTTGAGATGTTTAATGATTTGCTGGTCAGTTAGTGGCAGGTAAGTTTTGTCTTTATAGTTTTTAAATGATCCACCTTTCATTTTATGCATACGATACATATAAGGATCGTAATGATAAGCAGGCATATACCCACTTTTATTACCCTTTTGCCAATGTATAGCGAAAACATCTTTTCGGGAGTTGAAAAGCGAGTGAATGAGTGTTAACTTATGGTCTTCATTTGTAAACATTTACTTTTCAATTGATACTACATTACGATAACTTTCTCTAAATACTTTCTGCAATACTCTGAATTAATCCTAAAATAATATCAGTTGCTTCTTCCCCAGAACCATAAGGCAAGGCAGTTTCTATGCCTTCTGTTATATTATTATTTTCCAATAAATTCTGGCATTCCTCCTTCAAGTATGCTTTAACAGTTGAATTTGCGTTTCTAATGTCATCCAACAATTCAGTGCAATTATCAAGAATGTAAATAATATCTTCAAAATCGTGGCTTTGCCGTAAGTCATTTCCTCCACGTCCTTTATGAGCCTCAAATTTTGCTGCTAAATAGTATTCTGGCGGAAATACAAATATTTCTGTTTCATTAGGTAGTGTTTTAAGTATTCTGTTTTCAATACCTTCCTCATACCAATTATTACTGAATCCAAGAATATCTTCATCTGTCGGCATCACATCTACTTTTATATCCTGATATATCATTCTACAAATAGGAGCATCTTCTGAAGTATCATGCGCAAAACCTTTGGTCCTCAGATTTTCTTCTAGACTAGCATGTTCCATCCGGGATTTCAGTTCTATAACACAATCAACATCCTTTGTTGGTCTAATGTCAGACGCTGCAGGATTATCAGCATAAAGTTCAGCCACAGCTCCCCCTACAAATACTACTTCATCTTTCAAGTCTCCTAATCCATTTGCTACTGTCTGTAGCATATCAATATTTGTTCTAGTCATGTAGCAATCTTTTTTCCAGTTCTTCAATAGCAAAGCTTATTTCTCGTACTCTACCAACTCTAATTGTATCTATAATTACTAATAATTCATAAAATAGTTTATCATCGTGTACAGATGCTGCTATGGTTTTATAAAGTGGTTCTATTGCCTGTCCTCTAATATTTCCTTTAGCATAAGGCCAGACATATACATCTGCGCCCGAAGAAACATGTTCTTTTATTGGTGATGCTGAATGAGCAGTTGGAATTCCTTTTACCATTGCACCAGGTTCTGTAGGAAACACATACTTTAAACCGTAGATTAGAAATTCGTTAAATGCGTTAACATGAACACTTCTTTTTTTACTATTAATAAGCTTGGCGATCTTACATCTATTTAATGCTTCAGATACTTCAGATGGGCTAATTTGTAGTGCATTAGCTATATCTATATTACGCCAATCATTATTCTTTATTGATAGTATCTTTAGTAACACTACAATGTCTTGTGGTCGCATTCCATTATGTTTCTTCATAGCTCACATCTTTAATTCGCGAATCGCGAATTGCAAATATAGCTATATTATTAACTTATACAATAACTATTCTATTAGCATAACAATCAAATGCAGTTAATACACCATAATCATCTCTATTCTTAAATACACAACCAGTATCAATATTTATTGCATTAAGTTTAGATGCAATCCTATCTTCACATTTAGAAACAATTATAGGACAATGACCATGAACTATGGTTTTATTTATTAACAGAGGGTTAGAATAAGATTCTTTGCAATTCCACAACATTGAATATTTATCCTCAAAAGGATTAACTATATGGTCATTAAAGCCGGCATGTACAAAAAGAAATTTGCCAAATAAATAATAATATGTGAGCTCATTGAAGAACTTTAAATACTTAGAATCAATATCCTTTAATGAACTTATCTTAAAACTTTTTAATGTTTCGGAACCACCGTTTTGTATCCATTTAGAAATATGTTCTTTGTTTTTATGAACATTAAGGAGCATTGATTCATGATTCCCTAAAAGAGGTACGAGATCATAACCCTCTTCCTGTAGTTTAATTATGAAATCAACAACTTCTTTACTTTTATCTCCTCTATCAATGTAATCCCCAAGTAAAATAAGTTTGTCATTTTTTTGGAGTTGGATTTTATGTTCAATCAATTCTTTTAATGAATCAAAACATCCATGAATATCTCCAATTGCAAAAAGTCTATTGTTCATATCTCAATTGTTGAATAAAACAAGAGGTTGGGATAATTGCACTCTTTTGTAAATTTTGGTCTGTGTGTCAGCCTGTGCGATTTGCAAATGTGTGCAATGTACGTTGGATTTCCAATTGTCCCAAAGGGTAAAGATATAATCTTTCATATCTGTCTGTTCACTCATTATATTTGTTAATATTTCTTTTCAATATTTTCATTCTATGTACTACTGATCTTTTTTTCAGCCTTGCATGTAACG
>CALDOI010000173.1 GCA_937912115.1 uncultured Bacteroidota bacterium
AATCAGTTTGATGTTTTATAGCACGAACAATGGGGGTAGTGAGTACAATATCGCCGATGGAACTAAAACGAATGAGAAGTAATTTTTTCAACCCTACATATTTTAATGCAAATATAGTAGTAATGTTATATTGTCCGATCATATTTCAAAACCCAGAACTCAAAACCCAGAACCCAAAACCCAGAACTCCCAAAACATTCATTAATTTTGCCATAAAACAAATGATTTATAAATATGTCACTTACTCCAACTAATCAAATACCTCTTGGCTTTTCAATGCCTCAGTTTTCTTTACCCGATGCAATCACTAATAAAATAGTATCATCAGATGATGTAAAAGGTGAAAAAGGAACACTGGTAATGTTTATCTGCAATCATTGTCCCTTTGTACTACATGTTATTCATGAGCTTGTGAAAATAGGTTATGATTATATGAATCAGGGAATTGGCATTATTGCAATAAGCTCAAATGATGTAATTAGTCATCCTCAGGATCATCCTGACAGAATGAAGGAGTTTGCATTATCGTTAAAATTTCCATTCCCATACCTTTACGATGAAACCCAGGATGTTGCCAGAGCTTATGATGCTGCTTGCACCCCCGATTTTAATTTGTTTGATGCAGATGGCTTTTGTGTTTATCGCGGACAGTTGGATGGATCACGACCAAGTAATAATAATCTGATTGATGGAAAAGATTTACGAGAAGCACTTGATCTTGTTGTTGCAGGAAAAAAAGTACCTGAGGATCAAACCCCAAGTGTGGGCTGTAATATTAAGTGGAAGGAATGATTTCTCTTTTTGATATTCAGATATTATTTCTAGTTATTAGATTGTCATCCTGAGCGATAGCGAAGGATCTCTATTTGTTTAATTGTATGATTGATTAGATTCTTCACTTCAGAATGACAAGCTTAAGTTATCTTACAAAAGAGCATTACTATCTAAACTTGTAGAACATTGATATTACCAATGAATCATTATATCTTCCCTGATCAAAAAATCGTCTGAAATCACCACTTTGTTTCTGGGAATAAATGTTAAGTAGGGAGTTGTTTGTTCTAAAGTCTACACCAATCTTAGGTGTTAGTGCAAATTGAAATCCAAGGTTTATTTGTAAAGTTACCCTAGCAGGTTTAACGTAATATTGTTGATCACTAATTACCTCTTGATTAACTGATTCATAATACCCCATTAAAAATCCTGCTGAAGGACCGACTTCGATTGTAAATCTCCCTGTTTTGTATTGATATAGGATTGGCATCTCAATATAATTCAATCTCAACAAATAGGATTGATAGCCATTTTTTTCTGTGGGATTTTCACGACTTCCTTTTTGAAAATATGTAAGTTCGAGTTGCAATGCTGAAACAGTTCCAATATCAAGATTAACATATCCTCCAGCAAAAATTCCGGCTTTTTTATATCCCGACCATGTATCTCCAGCCACCTGCGATCCTACCAATCCGGCCATCACACCGCCATGAAATTGCTGAGCAATGGAATTTATTCCTAGAAATAGCAATAGTATAATAAGAGTAATATGTTTTTTCATCAGTTGTGTTTAAATTAGTGTGTGTAAAGATATAAAAAGAACATACATACAATATTTGTTTTCCATTAGCTAACCAATGATTCGTAACTCATACCTATTCAATTGGCACGCCTCAAATCAATATTTATGTATATTTGTAAAAACACTTCAACATGTTAACCTATCTGCTATGCGAAAATTATTTTTAATTGGATTATTTATAAGTGTTCTTTTATTTCAAACAAAGTCATACTCTCAATCAACAGATTCAGTAAATTTTAGAAACTATATAGGTGCCGGAATAACTTATCCATTTTTTAGGACATTTACTGTTGGATACGAAAGAATGATAAGCCCAAAAGGATTCATACGTGTCAATGCCTCTGTGCAACCACTTTCGAAAAAAAACTCGTATAAAAAAAATACTTTAGTTCTAATCTCATATGATGTTAACAAACAAAAAGTTTTCACAAGCAGTTCTTTTTCTGTTGGATATGGATATAAGATTATACCAAGGGCTGGTTTTTATTTTGCCGCTGACTTAACATACAGATATAACTATTTTGAGGATAAGTATTATTATGAATGTGTGGGTACAGATAGTGATTCGAAAGTAAGCCTTGTGTCAGAATATCATAATGATTATGGGTTGCAGGCTATGGCAGGCATTAAAGTGGTAATTAAAAAATATAAAGGGATTCGGTTTGTTTGTGATTTTAATG
>CALDOI010000174.1 GCA_937912115.1 uncultured Bacteroidota bacterium
ATAAAGTGCAGTACCTGTTACTATAAACTGGCCAATAAATGCGAAAATAAAACGATATGAATTTAATCCTGCTCTCTCATATGAGTCTGATGTCATTACAGCTCCCAATGAAGAATAAGGTAAATTAATGGCTGTAAAAACCGTCATTAATAACAAGTAAGTTATACCTGCATATAATATTTTTCCGGTAGGTCCCAAATCGGGAGTGCTAAAAGTTAAAACAGCAAGTATACTGTAGGGCAATGCCATCCACAATATATATGGGCGGAATTTACCCCAACGGGTATTTGTCCTATCGGCTATTATACCCATAAGTGGGTCACTTACCATATCCCAAATCCTTGCAACCAGCATTATTGTTCCTGCTGCTGCTGCCGATATCCCAAAAGTGTCGGTATAAAAAATGAGTATCCAGAAACCAACCATATCCCATACAAAGTGAGAGGCTGTATCTCCAAGACCATAGCCTACTTTCTCTTTTAGTGATAATTTTATGTTGGTAGTATTCATAATTATTTGCGTAACTCTTTATATTTTTCTTTTACAACATCGAAAGCCATTTTTGTATTTCTATCAATATCTACTATTCCCCAGTACTCTTCATTGGCTGTTCCATCATATGGAACACCACTACTATTTGGTGCCCAGCCTCCTGGATCGAGTGTATTATTGTTCCCGGCTTTCCACAATTCATCAACAAATGCAAATAAGGTAACACCCGAACATATATTTGGATACCTGAAAACATCAGCCAGAATATTAGCTGTTGCATCAGCCTGGGCTTTTTCATTTTCACCACTACCATATCCATTGCTTGAAGCAGTCATATAACTATCGGCACCAGCTTCTGACAAGTACATGGGTTTGGAACTTACAGCACTCCATTCTGAAAAAATAATTTCCGGATTATCCCATCGATATACATTCATCCCCCATATATCAATATTAGGGCAAGCAGCAATTGCAGTTGAATTCGGTAACTCTCCATGTGCTGTGGAAACAGGATGAAAAGGATCTCTTTTATGGATTAACTCAGCAGCATTATTTAATGCCTGAAACCAATTTTTAATATCACCATCAAACCACTCAGGGTGATAGTTATATTCGTTGCCAAGTTCCCAAAGTAATATTGCATCATGATTTTTGTGTGTATCTATATAATTAATAAATGTACCTGAAAGAAGATCAAAGTGCCCTCCTTGATTATATCCAAAACCCATAATGACTTTTAGTCCGGAGGCATGTATCTGATCAATCACAGCAACATCTGTAATGGGTTCATAAACCCTAATGGTATTGATTCCGGCTTCTTTCATCAA
>CALDOI010000175.1 GCA_937912115.1 uncultured Bacteroidota bacterium
GTATTTTAATGCGAACTAATCCTTTTTCACTCGTTACAAACGATCCATCACTGAGCAATGCTATATGTGAAGGATTACAACACCCACTAAAACCGTCCAATCCCATTGATGTTTTTTTCCAAGATGAGATTAATCTGCCATCAGGCTTATAAGCCTCAAATTGATGCCTTCCTGAATTTACAGCCCAAATTTCACCATCACGACCGATGGCAACATCGAAATACGGACTTGGTATAACAAAACCCTGAATCCCGGCGATGGAATCTTTTCTTCCAATTTCATTAATAAACTCACCGTTAGTATTGTAATGATAAATAATTTTGTTTCCTGCATCAGCAACAAAAACATTTGAGTCGCTAATGGCAATACTTGTGATAATTGATTTTTCGTTCATTGGTTCCCATATACTCTTTCGAGAGCCATTGGTATTCCATATTTCAACGTGATCTTTAGCTCCCATGTAAATATTGTTATCCTGATCAACAGTTATACATGTGGCATCTGAGTTAGTCAATATTTCGTTAATTAAAATACCGGCACTATTGTAGATGTTTATGACATTATCTCCGGTAACATAAATATTGTCATCAGAGTCAATTGAAACGCACTGTAGAAATTCTAAGCCAGGGTTAATTTGTTGTATTTCTGTATAGTCTATCAAATTTGTGTCTACTTTATTATAATTATCAAGATTATATTCGTAGACGTTTTTTTCCGGTTTAGTGTCTCCAAAAAAGTCCCAGGTCATAAAAGCAACAATTGCCAATAAGAATAATATTGCTACAGAAATTATTAGTTTATTTTGTTTCATTAGTTCTGTATTTTAGTTATGTAGTATATCAAGGCACAACATTTTTTTTGAGTCGCGCATTAGTAGTTTACCATCAACAATAGCAATAGGCCCCCATGCATCATGGCCATCCATAATTTTTTTCTTATCCAGTAAAGTGAATCCTTTCGTGGATGCCTTTGCAATCGACAAGGTTCCGTCATCTTTTAAGATAAAAAATTTATTGTCGGCAACCACATACGGACCAAGTCCAAATCGCTCAGATGTTCCACTTGTCCAAAGTATATTTTCACAATTATCTGTGCTACAGCACACAAACTGATTTCTATTTGAGCCAGCATCCTTTGGCAATATTGTAAATATATGGCCATCGAAAGTTATTGGGGTTTGCTGTTCAGATGCTATCCCATCTTTTGGTTTAAACTGCTGAAGAACTGTAGTTGTATAGCTGTTGTTAACCTTTTCAACTTTAAATAATATCGACCCCGCTCCATATCCTGCGGTTAAAAAAATCTTTCCATTCTCAAGTATAAGCGGAGAAGGAGCCACTACGTTGGGATTAAAATCAGTAAGTTTCCAAAGTATACTTCCCTTATTTTTTCCTTCGGCACTTATCCCACAAATACCACCAATGGCTGCATAAACATACATTTTTTTTCCATCTAGCATCATTGGCATTATTGATGAGTGCGACATTCCCCAATTGTCAGGATTTGGTGTTTCCCAAATAATTTTTCCTGTTTTGCAATCTACAGCTATAAGTAATGAACTTCCACCGGGGGCAATTATTGCTGTGTCACCATCAATTAGTGGGCATTGGCCTGTATACCAAAATGGAATATCTGTATGATAATCTCTCACAAGATCTATTCCCCAATAGAAATCTCCATTATTAGGATTGCAGCACATAACATGGCCTAGTGGTCCAACTGTTACAATAAAGTCATCATTAATAGCAGGTATTGTTCGCGACATTCCATGGTTTCGTTTTATATGAACGCCGTGTTTACGTTGCCATAATTCTTTGCCTGTTTCCAAAGAAAAACATCTTAGGGCATCGGCTTTTTCTTCTTCAATATAATCAAGTATATAAACTTTGCCATTGTACACAGCCGGAGCGGCATGGCCTTCACCAAGATTGATTTCCCATAGGATATTTGGCCCATCTTCGGGAAATTTGTCAATTAGTTTTGTCGTTTCTTTATTGATATTATCAAAATCAGCTCCTCTGAAACGTGTCCAGCTTCCAGATAGTTTTGAGGTTGTATCTTCTGTAAATCGAACAAATGTTTCACCAATTACAACTACTTCACTTGATCCGGCAATACTATCAGGACGGTTATCCATTCCGGGCACGCTTGTTTTAAAATCCTTAACAGGATTGTAGAATAACCAATAACCCATCAGAAATATTCCAATGGTTAAAGAAATTAGAATTACATATTTTTCATTTTTCGAAGTTGGCATAGTGCCTTGTCCTTTTCGATTTCAAAATAAGGCTCAATAAATAAATACTGAGCTTGTAGGCTTTTTCAAATATAGAAAAGTGTCAAGTCAAGTGTCTTTTGGCAGAGAGACTGCTTCGTCATACTGCCTCGAAGTGACGTCATTGCGATGACGAGGTACGAGGAAGACGCAATCTCAAAACGTTATTATGTGATTGACTTGACACCAGGAAATTATTCCGCTGCAATATCATAAACCATCAACGAAGTACCATGTCGCACATAAAGTTTTTTATCATTGATTACCAAATGTGCCCAGTGATATTTTTCTCCGTAAGGAACTTCAAACGAACTAATGAGGTTGTAATCATTTGTAAGTGGATCAACAATTCCAATATTTCCACCATCTCCATAGCAATACAGTAAGCCATCGGCATATATTATATTTCCAACCTTTAACATTGTTGACGAGTATAAGTCTTCGCCGGTTTCCCAGTCAACACAGAACCACTTTTTGTTGGCATCACCCGATCCATATATATTACCATCCAGTAATACAGCCCCACCCATTTTTGAATCGAGTGATGTATTTTCCCATACTTTATCAACCTTTTTTCCTTCTTCGGATAGCTGAAGCATGACTCCACCTTTTCCATATCCGCTAAAACAATATAGTTTACCATCTTTATAAATGGGTGTGTTAGCTTGAACCGACCATTTATTTGGATGTGGATATGACCATAGTACATCCCCGGTTCCGGCATCTAATCCCAGTATGGAAGCAGATGTTTGTGTTACCAAAAGCTTAGTGTTCTGTATTTCAACTATGCGTGGTGAACAATATGCACTTAACTCTTCCATTCCTGGTGATTCCCATATTAGTTTGCCGGTATCTTTGTCAAGGGCAAGTATATTTGCCTTTGTTCCTCCGGGTGTAACAAACAAGGTGTTGCCGTCAATCAATAAGTTCTCGGTTACTCCCCATTTTATATTTCTACCATCAAAGTCGTTAAATAGTTCCACATTCCATATTACATTACCATCATCTGCATTCATGCATAATAGTTTGCCATATGAACTCATAATATAGAGTTTGCCATCATAAACTATAGGTGTCGACCTTGTACCATCGAAGTTATCCATCCATTCTTCGCCAATTTCCGTTTGCCAAATTTTTTTGCCTGAGTGACTCAATGCAACAACAAATCCAATACCTTCCAATGTGGTTCCTGCTGTGTAAACAAAATTTGTAGTTACTGCAGCTGAAGCATGACCCGGGCCTAGTTCGTCATAATGCCAAAGAAGTTTAGGACCATCTACTGGCCATTGTTTAAGTAAGCCGGTTTCATTGTATATACCATCTCTGTTTTCACCTCTCCATTGGGCTATTTCCTGTGCCGTTGATTGAAGCTGGCCGAAGCCCATAATTATGATGATTACGATAATTGTTTTTTTCATATCTATAAATTAATAAGTAATTTTTTCCTTTATTTACGGCCAAATTTACGCTTTATTGCTTTCAGTAGTTGCTAGCTTATTTAATTTAAATTGCTTCTTTATAAGATATGGATGATTCTAGATATAAATAGAATCTATGTACTGGTTAAAACTGTCCAAAAGAAATACTAATAATGATTTAAACCAGGGTTTCACAATCAAAACGACATCTCATAGTATTTCATTATTTGTTCATATAACAATATCATTATCAGCCGATAGTGCTATTGTTATTGCATAACTCAATATCCTTTCTGGTAAAACATTCTTGAATTACTCATTTTCTTGTCAAATGAGAGGTTAAATTTTTCCAAGAAGTACACCATTATTTCCCGCCAAGGGAATATTAATGAACGTGTATGCATTGTAAAATGCAGTAATTCAGTTAGATAAAAATTGTGGCATAGTGTTGGAAGAAAGGAAGTCGAACACATCGAATTTAAAAAATTTGAGCTATGATTACTAAGATTACACCACATCCATGTTTAGACAAAATTGTCGATTATTACTGGATTGAAAAAAACGGCAGGAGTAGTGTGAAAATATTACCTGATGGTACAACAAGTATTATTTTTAATATGGGTAGCTCCATTAGTATTACCGATACCAACGGATATCATAAGGGACTCTCGGATAATCTGATAGTTGGTACACACAAAAAGTATTACTTACTCGACGAAACAAAAGACACGCATTTAATTGGAATAAAATTTAAGCAGGGAGGGGCATATCATTTTTTCAAAATCCCGATGATGAAATTTAGCAATAAAATAATCAATCTGCACGATGTCTTAAATGGGGAATCTGAAAAATTAAGAGGGCTTCTGGTAGATGCAATAAGTTCGGAAGAAGTAAAAAAAGTTCTCGACTATTATTTACTGATAAAGGTTGATATGTTAACGGGAGTTAGTGATATTGTGGATTTTGCCATTAAACAGGTAAAAGCAAACGGCTCTCCTTCATTAATTAAAAACCTATGCAATACAGCAAATATTTCGAATAAACATTTAATCACTCTTTTTAACGAAAAAATTGGATTATCACCAAAACTCATACAGCGTCTTAATAAATTCATCCGGGTAATCGAAACAATTCAAAACCGAAAAAAGGATTTGAGTTGGCCACAAGTTGCCTACGAATGTAACTATTACGATCAGGCACATTTAATTAACGATTTTAAAAGCTTTTCGGGAGTTTCACCTAAAACTTATTTCGATAACGAAAATGCAAATGGTATAAGGTTAAGGTTAGCCTGAAGAATAAACTATAAATTACAGTAAGAAATATGGTGTATGAGAGTAAAGAATCCATTATTCTTTTCCTTATAAGTAGGTAATAGTCTGTAACACATCGTATTTGGTAAATTTTCTCCAATACTTCGTATTATTTTTTTGTAGTTTTGTTAATTCAACAATAATAATTCAACTCAAAGATTTATAATCAGTAGATTCATTTCCTTTCTGTATATCAACAAGGATAATAAAAAAAGAAAATATGGAATATGTTTCAAAAAAGCCAGCTCAGTATATTCCCTTTGGTTCAATACTTATAGATATAGATAATGAGGAATTACCCGATTTTTCATACAAGAAACCCCATTTAGTTAATTACGATAAGGTACGAGTGTTAAAAATTCAGCCACGTCCCTTGAATAAGTGGTATAACAGGGTGCTTAAGAGGATTTTTGATATTGTTTTGTCATTACTTGTAATTATATTGGTATTGAGTTGGCTAATACCCATTCTTTATTTAGTAAAATTGGTGTCTGGTGAAAAAGGTTTGTTGTTTGTTCAACAACGATCTGGTTTTAAAAATCGTCCTTTTAAAATTGTTAAATTTCGAACAATGAAGAAAAATGGTTTTTCAGACACAGTACCTGCTACCAGGGATGATAAGAGAATCACAAGAATTGGAAAATTTCTTCGACGTACAAGTATTGATGAATTTCCTCAGTTTTTTAATGTGTTAATCGGAACCATGTCGGTAACCGGGCCACGTCCTCATATAAACCAGCATAACAAAGAATATAAAGCAATTGTAAATAAATTTATGATTAGGCATTCTGTAAAACCAGGGATCACAGGTTTTGCTCAAGTTAATGGACATAGGGGAGAAATAAGAGAAATAAAAGATATGAAAGAAAGAATAAAATTTGATATTGCCTACATTGAGAACTGGTCAATTTGGCTTGATATTAAAATTGTTCTTTTAACAATCGTGAAATTATTAAAAGGGGATAGTTCGGCATATTAAATAGATTAATGAAACTGAGGCATTCTTAACTCTTGCAAACAAAAAATATAAATTGAATAATTAGTAATTGCCTGCCTGCCGGCAAAGGCAGGGATAATTAGATAACTGGTTAGAAGACATTGACTTTGTCATATTGAGCGGAGCTAAATATCTAATTAAGTTAGTGAAATTAAAGAAGGAGTAATGAATTAACAGTCACATTTTGCATGAAAAAGTAAAAAACACACAAAGTTAATAAACTGTTAATAAATAGTTCAGTAGTAATCAATACGATGTAAAAATATATTTCTAAAATAATAATAAAACTGCTAATGGAAATTCTTGCTTATGTACTTACATTATTTTTAGTCAATTTTTATATACTTACATATAAGTAATTATCTAAATTTCATGGTGTTTGGTAAATTTTCTCCAATACATCGCTATATAGTTTTGTACATTTGTACTCAAGATTGGAAAAGTTTTAAAAATTAACAGATTATTAACTTGATTATTAACGGAATATGTGTTATATTTGGCGAGTTTGAGCATATTATAAAATCTAAACAAAAAATTTGTTTAGATAGGTGTTCTTAACCTCTAACCTACAGTAAATGATGAAAATAACTACAAAATTCATTAGTTTAGTTTTTGCGCTTACATTGCTATACAGTATAAGTTTGTCTGCAGTGAGTCAAAACAATCAGATTTCTTTTAAGATAAATGATCAGGGGCAACGACAATTTGAATCAAAATATATGTTGGTTCATGATCAATATAAACAAAAACTTGATCCGGTTTCTAAAATTTATACAACAAATATTACAAGTAGAGATAATGATTGGCTGTATCTATTAAATGTTGCAACTAATTACCCGGTATTTGGAAATCCAAAACAATATATATATACTTATTCATTAGATGGATTTAAGGAGAGTACATTAGTAAAGGAGTTTAATGGAGGAATTTGGAATATCCATAGCTTCGAAACCTGTTCGTATGATACGGTTGGAAATATACTTACATCTCAATGGCGTACATGGCAAGATGGAACTCTGAAAAATAGCAGTAATGAAATATTTACCTATAATGCCAATAGCCAAATTCTTACATATATACAACAAGCATGGGAAAATAGTAGTTGGCTAAATGTAAATAGAGGAACTTATATATATAATGGCAATGCAGATATATTGTCAGTACTTATTGAAGAATGGGATGGTGTTGAATGGATTAACTCTTCGTTTGAAGTATACACATATGATGCATCCGGTAATTTGGTAACAGCGGTTGGCAGTGTATGGGCACTGGGAACTTATTGGCTAACTGAACGACAACTTTCATATAGTTATGATGCTAATGGCAATATGATTTCAGGATTAACCGAAATGTGGATGGATACCATCTGGACTAACTACTATCAGGAAAGCTATACTTACAATACTGCAAACAATAGGGTAACTTTTAACGATGCGTTTTGGGAAAATAATACATGGGTTAATAATTCAAGAATTGATTATTCGTATGATGTATTAGGTTTCTTAACAACATCTGTTACTCAAAACTGGAATAACAGCAATTGGGTTAATCAGTTAAAAGAACAATATTATTACAATATGTATGGTAGCGTTGAAACTGTTATTACCGATGTTTGGGATACTGATGCATGGGTAAGTTCTACCTTGCTCCAGTATACCTTTGACCAATATGGTAATGCAACTAACGGTGAGTTTTTTAATTGGGTAGATGGTGATTGGGGTCATACACTGGATGGACTTATCCGCATATATTATAATCTTAATCTTAACGTTGCCTATTTTACAGGATATTTAACAGAAGTATCATATATATCATTATTGGTAGATGTTGATGAGGTTGAAAACAAAAATGTTACCGGATTTACTTGTTTGCCTAACCCAGCAAGTACATCAACAATTATATCCACAAATCTAGTAAGTGGATCAGCAATTAATATTAGCATATATAATATCAGTGGAAAGAAAATTCAGACAATATATAACGGTGAATTAGGAGCCGGTAACCACAATTTTAATGTAAAAACAGAAAGCTTATCTGCCGGTGTTTATATAGCAAAGTTAGTAACCAAATCAACAACAAAATCATTGAAAATCATTATTAAAAATTAATATATTATTATCGAAAAAAAAACTATTTTAAAACTAAATACTAAATATCATGAAAAAATTTAATCGTTTTCTTAGTTTAACATTCTTGGCAATTATTTTGTCGATAAGTGTTAATGTAATGGGACAGAACCCTTTTTACGTTGATATTATTCAACCTGATAATACAAACATTGATTGGATTGTAGGACAATCCTACACAATATCATGGGATGATAATTTAAATGGACCTGTTCGTATATTTTTATGGGATCCTGCTTTGAATGGCGGCGCTGGGGCTTACCAAGGGACTGCCCTTGTAGCTAGTGTTACAGGTTCCACATGGATGTGGAATACGACAGGATTATCTGCTGCTACCGGGTACAAAATCAAAGTAGAGAGTATAAATAGCCCTTTAACATATTATGATGTTAGCAAAACATTTGATTTGGTATGGGCTCAACCAAACTCCATCGATGTATTACAACCGAATGTAACTGGGATAGATTGGGCTTGGAATACCACTCACAAAATATCTTGGACTGATAATATAGATGATGCCATTGATGTTTATTTGGTAAACTCAGATTTAAGTGTAGATGTAAAGTTAAATGCTGTTCCGATTGTTGGTACTACATACGATTGGGTAATAGCTAATACACCAGGAGGAAACCCTGCAGAACATGGTGATTATGAAATAAGAGTACAAAGCGCTTTACATGCAAGTGTTAATGATATTAGCGATACTGAATTTTCCATCAGTGAAATCAGTGGTACTTTTAAAGAAATCTATCAACCAA
>CALDOI010000176.1 GCA_937912115.1 uncultured Bacteroidota bacterium
AAAAAAAGCCCCGCAGTATACGAGGCTTTCCTTACCAAAAAATTATCTATCTTTTTCTATTTACTTGGTGGTGTATAAATCTTTGAATCATCTCTGTAGCCAGCAATGTCTTCATACCAATCAGTATCATTAACACCTCCACTCTCAGCCCAACTGGCAAATTTCAAATAGGCGGTTGTAACCTCCTGTTTCTCATACGGGTATTCGAACACAATCGGAATATTTATCGCCCAAGGTAAGTTATTTGCAGTTGTGTAGTACCTTTGTTGTGCAACATCACTATCATCTTCTATTGTTCCAAATATTGTTTGATCTACTAAGTTTGTTGGAGCAAAATCAAGTAAGTGAACTTCAACATCTCTATTTTGGTTAACAATAATAAAAGGATTAAAGTTTCCAATATCAAGATCATTAAATGTAATTGGACCACCCGGGGCAAAGGAACCATTATCAAAGAAAACCATTTGAACAATAACAGAATCTATCGGCACATAAGGACTAGTTGCCTCTGTATTTACACCGATACCAACACCGGGATGAGTAAGTATATTATAGGAATCATCATAAACAATTACAGTAGCGGCAGTTTGATTATCTTCTAAACCATTAGTTGCCAACGAATAAATGCTGCCTGACTGAATTTCATAACCACTAACACTTATAACCTGATTTGGACTAACATTTGGAAATTCATAACCAAAACCATTATAGAATGTTGCTCCAAATGCATATACAGTAAATACACCGGTTATGTTTAAAACACGCTCTTGATCATCTTTTGTTACATTAAATTCATAATTAACAATTAAGTCATTGAAATCATAATCACCTTTCCCAGGCCATAAATCTTCATAAGCTAAACAGCCATCAAAGTTAACCGTTGTAGTTGATGGGGGATCAACAGGTGGTGGTGGATCAACAGGAGGAGGAGGAGCAGGAGTACCATCACATAAGGGAACATTATTTTTGCTTACCCCGGATATAATTGTGAAATCATCATAAACATCACCAGCTTCCAATGGTACTGAACAGCTAACATGCATCTCAGAATTCTTAACACCATCAACATAAAAATAAAGGGTATTACTAAATCTACCATCTTTTTTCGAGCCACCAGTAATTGTGAAAGTTCCATCAGGATTAACAGTTCCACAATAAAGGGTCACAAGGTTTTTCTTCTCTTTTACTTTGATAACTGCCTGAGTGCTTCCTGTATAACGCATAGTTAAACTAAAAACTCCACCGCTACATCCGCAATCAACACTGCTAACATCTTTAAGTGCAGTTTTAAAACTATTAAAGTCTAATTCAATATTATCCCCAACTTCAACCACTTTGGGGTCCATAGCTTCATCAAAGCCATAGTTAATCATAGCAGACTTAACACTGGTCGGTATTGTAATTTTCGTTGAAATTAAATTACCTGCTACAGCATATCCGCTATAATATAACTCCTCACCATCAGTAGAATAAATATTAACTATTTGTGAGTAGTCATCATCAGGAAGTATTAAATTAACGTTCACAGTTTTTGTTGTTTTCCAATCAAAATCCTGACTTATCACTAAGTCGTTCATGCTTTTAACTGTATTATCTCCATCATTAGGAGCATCATTTTTTTTACATGAAGTTGATACTACTGATAGTAGGAGCATAATTCCGAGCAAATAAATTAGTTGTTTCATAACATAGTTTTTATAGTAGTTAGATTTTTTTAATATCAAGTATTATGCCATATGTGCAATATGTATTATATCCCTGATCATATGACACTTAGAAAAAGCACCGTGTTAATTTGCGAACCACAATTGTTTCTGCACGGGATATTTTTCCCAAATATGGAAACTATTTCAGTTCTTAACAACAAAGTGTTAGTCCAAATATAATACAATATTACATTATAAATCAAAGCACTATTAACGATTTAAAGTATTAGCATTTTTATTACTCTATTAATACTATGTTAGAAACGTGAAAAATAATCCCAAATAAATTAATCATATCTTTGTATTAAAGTGTCAATTTTTTAATCATTAATAATGTCCGATTATTTGAACAATACATGGGATTATATAATAATTGGTTCCGGGTTTGGAGGATCAGTTTCTGCATTACGTTTAACTGAAAAGGGATACAAGGTACTTGTTATTGAAAAAGGCAGCTGGTGGAAACCAGATGATTTTCCCAAGACAAACTGGAATCTAAAAAAATGGCTCTGGATACCATCATTAAGTTTTTTTGGATTTTTTAAAATCACATTTCTCAGGCATGTAGGTATATTGAGTGGTGTTGGCGTTGGTGGGGGATCATTGGTTTATGCCAATACGCTTCCCCGTCCCAGAAAAGCATTCTTTAATACAGGAAGCTGGTCAGGGATAAGGGATTGGCAAGCGGAATTGGAACCACATTATATTGCAGCAGAGCGAATGTTAGGAGCAAACCCAAATCCTAAGTTGTTTGATGCCGACCTAGCTTTAAAACAAGTTGCAATTGAGACGAATTGTGTTGGTGGTTTCGAACCAACAAATGTTGGGGTATTTTTTGGTGAACCTGAAAAAATTGTAGAAGATCCATATTTCAAAGGAGAAGGTCCAGACAGAGAAGGCTGTCGTCATTGTGGTGCTTGCATGACTGGCTGCCCTCACAATGCAAAAAACTCACTTGACAAAAACTACCTGTATCTTGCACAACAACTTGGCGCAAAAATTATAACTAAACACAAAGTGACCAGAGTAGAGCCAAATGAAGAACCGGATGGTTCAAGAGGATATACAGTCACATTAGTTAATTCATTTTCTTTTTTCCCTGGCAAAAAACAAATTATTAAATCTAAGGGTGTTGTTTTCTCAGGCGGAGTACTAGGCACTGTGAGATTATTACTAAACATGAAGGATAAGCATCTACCCAAACTAAGCGAAAAAACCGGAGATGATATTCGAACAAATAATGAAAGTTTAATTTATGTTGTTTCAAAAGATAATACTAAAGATTTTTCAAAAGGAGTAGCAATTGGCTCCATATTCCCATCCGATGAAAACTCACATATTGAACCGGTTAGATATGGTTCTGGATCAAATTTTTGGAAATTAATGGGTGTCCCATTAACCTTTGGCAGCAATATTTTTGTGAGGATGGGAAAACTACTATTTCACTTAGTAAGGCATCCCGTTTCATGGTTTAGAATTTACTTCACTAAAAATTTTGCTGAAAAATCCATTGTTTTGTTATTTATGCAGCATCTGGATAGCACAGTTAAATTAAAAAAAGGAATATTTAACCTAACCTCACACTTATCCAAAGGAAAGGCCCCAACTGCTTTTATTCCTGAAGCCAAGGTTCTGGCAGATCATATGTCGAAAGTCATCAATGGTAAATCATTTGTCCTAAGTACCGAAGCACTAACAGGAATCCCCACAACTGCGCATATTTTGGGAGGAGCTGTAATAGGAAAAAATATTGAAGAAGGCGTAATAGATGCAGACCATAAAGTATTTGGTTATGAGAACATGTATGTTTGCGATGGATCGGTAATTTCGGCAAATCCGGGAGTTAACCCATCATTAACAATAACTGCGATGACGGAGTTGGCGATGAGTAAGATACCGTTTAAAGAATAGCAAATTCAATTTAACTAATCCTCTTTTAAAAGGCTGTCATTCTGAACGCAGTGAAGAATCTGATACTATTTATTAGTGCTGCAATTTAGATCCTTCACTGTGCTCTTTGATGACAAAAAAACCAATTACAATTTTACAAATTTACCTGAATAGGTCTTTTCCGAGGTACTCAACCTTAAAAAATAGATTCCTGTATTAAAATTAGCAACATTAATTTCTCCGTCTAGTAGATTTCCTTCATCAATTAACTCTCCAGATTGAGAATAGATATAATAAACTGCTTTATTATTATCCATGTTTTCAAAATTAAGAGTTATTTGATTGATACAGGGGTTAGGATGGACTTGAATTGGGATTATGGAGAAATTTGATGCATTTATTGATGAAGAATTTGAGTAATAAGAAACTTCACCTAAGCTCTTTAACCAAGTGGAAGAGGTAGTATCCCAAGTATAATAACCTTTATAATCATTGATTCCATACTCATTATACCCATAAAAAATATTATTACTATTAACCCACTTGCTTTCATCATGCACCCAACTGTAATTATTTGTGAACAATAATTGACCTTCTTCATTTATAACTTTTTCAAACTTCCTGTCACCAATCCAAATACTGTCAGATAGTAAAAATCGGTATGATTCCTGTGCTATAATATTATCCATATTATCATATATATATTCCGTGGTTTTAGTATGAAACAATGTTGAATCATCAGTAAATGTATAATTATCATATACTACTTTTTGAGAATTTATTCTTATGCCAATAGTTTTAAAACGTGGTTTCCAGTATGTTGAATCCCAACTATAAGATATACTTGATTCAACTCCATCTTCATAAGTATAATACACCCAATCATCGTTCTCCCAAATTAAATTTTCCTTACTCCACCAGTAGTGAACATCACTAACAATTTCACCAACCGAACCATACATTATCTGTGTCTTACTTCCATATTCCCATTGCTGATTATCAGCATCAAAAATTGATGAAATAGATATGTATGAGGCTGAGGTTCGCACAACTACATTCTTTGAATGAAGTTTCCATTCATAAATATTAGTATCCCAAAAATACCTAATCGATAGATTTCCTTCATTATTACTATTATACTCATAAATTATTTTGTCTCTTTTTATCCAACTCTGATCTTCTCCCGAATATAATATTACTTCTATCGCTAAATTATCATCATTAAATGTTGTCAAACTCTTATTATAGTTCGTCCAGACTTGATCATAAGGAGTTCGATATTGAAAAATTGTTAAAAGTGAATTATCTATTTCATCATAAATATATATGTATCGTGTAACAGACACTGAATCTTCCTGTTGAACAAACTGATAAGCTACTACTGAATCTAACAACATTATATCTGCCGGTATCGACATCAAAGTATTGATATTAAATTCTGATATTAATGTATCATTAATTTCAAAGTTCCCTATTTGTCCAAAGCAATTTGAAATGCCTAGCATAATTGAAATAAAAAAAATAGCTATTGTTTTCATAATAATATAAGTTTAGTATTAATTAAGGTAAATATTTACTCCTAATTTAACTCCGGCATAAGTGTATTTTACAGATAAAGGATAATTTCTATAAATGGAATTAATGCCATACTTATAATATGGTTTGATATAAATCCCATAATTTGGAGTTATTGAATATTCCAAACTTAAACCAATGTTAAAGTTTGTTATGGATGTTTCTAAATATTTCGAATTCTTTTCTAATTCAACAAATTCATTCGAATTGGGAAGTGGGAGTTTCCCGCCTGCCCTATACAAAAATCCAAAAGATGCACCTATTGAAGGACAAATTGATAATTTCCGAATATTAAAACGATAACCCAAATTAACAGGTATTTCGATATATGAGTATCGGTTTTTATTTTTGAATTGATAGTTCTCGTTTTTATATTCATCAACCCAAGTTAACTCATACCCTATTATAAATGGCACTAAATTATTATCAGGACCTGCGATATGTAAAACCAAGGTGTCTATATCATAATACCCGCCATCAGGGTCAACCACAGTTTCATATAGTTTATAATTCAACTCTTCACTAATAGTAGTATAATCGAGCCCGGTACTTATTACCCAGTTTTTATATTGATAGTTTAATTTAATTCCATAAGACAAACTAGAGGTTAGTTTTTCATTTTCAATTCTATAATTTTTGAAACCTTCAAACTGAGGCTCTGAACTCATGGTTCTCCATAGTTTACCATAACCAATCTCCAATGATATACTGAATCTACCATGGGCACTTATATCACAATGCGTATAACCATTTTGGATTTCCGGTTCTCTTTGGTTGGCATTAAACTTGATTGCTTTGTTCAAATTTTGACCAACTATAGATATGGAATTAATTTTATTAATAAATAAAAAATCTCTAACAAATTCTTCATTATTTTGGATGATATTCTCACTAAATTGGGTTTTCGTTAAATTGACTCTCTCTTCATCTATTATTATTGATGCTTCTTGTGATTTTGATTTTGTATTATTATCCTCATGAGGTACAATTAAATCTGTTTCTTCAGATTTTGTATTCGATTGTTTTTTAACCAACTGAATTTCGTTCTTTAGTAAAAAATCAGCTTCTGCAATTTCTATTTGATTGATGGCTTGAGTATCAATTGTATTTTCAACTTTATCTGGCATCATCATCCAAAAAACCAAACCTGTTAGCATTGCTATTAATAAAATTGCTCCTGTTGAAATGGCACTTTTAGAAAGTCTTTTATTCAGCCTACCCCAAAATTTCGGAGAAGCATCTTCCTCATAATTAATAAGTTTATCTCTAATTATGTTATCAATTTCATTTATTGATTTTTCCATAGTAAGATTTTTAATCGTAGTTTCTTTTTATTCTATTCATCAACCATATTCTCGCTTTCCTCACCTGACTTTTAGATGTACTCTCAGATACTTCCAGTTTCTCAGCAATTTCCTTATGACTATATCCTTCAATGGCAAAAAGGTTAAAAACAATTCTGTATCCTTGGGGTAGTGTTTGAATTAACTCAAGTATCTCTTTTGCAGATAATTGCTTGACTGCATCAAAGTCTTCAGAAACAATATTATTATAATCCTCAATATTAAGATGAGTATTTTCTTTTCGGTTTTTTCGGAAATAGTCGATGGCAGTATGAACCATTACTCTTTTCATCCATCCTTCGAAAGATCCATTATTAGAATAGGTTCCTATTTTTGAATATATCTGTAGAAACCCTTCGAGTAGGATATCTTCAGCTTCCGACTTATCCCGCGAGTATCTTAAGCAAGTTCCGAGAAGCATTCTTTGGTATCGACGGAATAGCTCTTTACGAGCCTTTGGTTTTCCCTTTACGCATCCGTCGATTAAATTTCCCATATAATAATTAGGTCAATATATAGAAGACGAATTTAGCTTTAATAAAGATGCCTGATGGGCAGTTATATTATAATATTAGTTAATCCAAATTATTTATAGTGGACACAGAAACCTCTGATGTATGATTTTTGATTGCCCTCAAATCACAAATTATATTTCATAAATCAAAGTGATTTCCATCAGCCCAAATACTTGGCAACTATCGGCATCCTCCGCCCCATTCCGAAAGCTTTCGTCGATATCCTCAACATTGGAGGAGTTTGGTAACGTTTGTATTCATTGGTATTAACCAGCTTTAGGATTCTATCTACCAGTGTTTTGTCAAAACCCATATCAACAATTTCTTTTGGACCTTTTCTCTTTTCAATATATTGATATAATATCTCGTCAAGTATAGCATAGTTTGGTAGCGAGTCGGAATCTTTTTGATCGGGACGTAACTCAGCAGAAGGTGGTTTAGTAATTATATTTTCAGGAATTATTTCCTTATCTCGATTAATGTACCGTGATAATTCATAAGCCTGAGTTTTATACACATCTCCAATAACCGATAAACCACCATTCATATCACCATAAAGTGTTCCATATCCAACTGCTGCTTCACTTTTATTACTGGTATTTAGTAGTATATACCCAAATTTGTTAGACAATGCCATGAGTATTAATCCCCGACTTCGAGCTTGGATATTTTCCTCCGCAATATCAGGGGGCAACCCTTTAAAAAATGGCTGAAGAGTTTGTTCAAATGTGTTAACCGCATCCTCAATTTTAATAATATCATAAGGCATATTGAGGTTATGAGCCAGTTTTATAGAATCACTAATGGAGTGATCAGATGAATACTTTGATGGAAGAAGAACATTGTAAACATTTTCACTTCCAAGTGCTTCGGCAGCCAGCACAGCTGTCAATGCTGAATCAATACCGCCCGACAAACCAAGTATGGCTTTGGTAAATCCCAGCTTCTGGAAATAATTACGAATACCCATAACCAATGCATCATGGATATCAGCAATTTCCATTCTTTTGGGCTCTTTGTAACTAGTCTCTTTATTATCAATAACTTCATCCAGTTCATAGATTCTGAAATCCTCTTCAAAATAAAGTAGTTCATCAATAGTCTCTCCAACTGAGTTCAAAACAAGTGATCCACCATCAAAAAGCAATTCGGTTTGAGCACCCACATGATTTACATAAAACAAAGGGAGGTTGTATTGCCTGGCATTTTTCTTTAATACTTCTTTTCGGATTTTTGTTTGATGATAATTAAACGGTGATGCAGCAATATTGATCATTAAATCAGGATTCTGCCCAATCAGTTCATCCATCGGATTTACAGTATATAGGGGATTATCCTGCACATTCCATAAATCTTCACAGATGGTAAGTGCTATCTTTTTCCCTTTAAAATCAATTACCTTAAACTCATTATTTGGTTCAAAATATCTGTACTCATCAAAAATATCGTAATTGGGAAGAAGGGTTTTATTAGTTATTGATTGAATTTTACCATCAAATAGAAAGGCAGCCGAGTTATAAAGCGGTTTACCCTTTTCTCGATCATTATATGTTGGTAAACCAACAATGGCTGCAACTTTTTTGCAGTGCTTTGCAATATGTTGCAGAACAGTTTGGCATTGATTTACAAAATCCGAAAACTCCAGAAAATCTCGAGGAGGATAACCAGAAATAGCCATTTCCGAAAAAACCACAATATCTGCCCCTTCGCTCTCTCCTCTCCTAATCCCATCAATAATTTTTGATGTGTTACTTTCGAAATTACCAATGTGATAATTTATTTGAGCTAAAGCTATTTTCATAATTTAACTTTTCTTGACGGAACTAATTGTTC
>CALDOI010000177.1 GCA_937912115.1 uncultured Bacteroidota bacterium
TCATTTATGCTTGCAGATTTCATTACGATTAAGAATTAAAAATTACAAAGCCCAACAACAGCTACACTCCATTGCCGCAGTAATGGCTTCGTAGAAAATTATTTCATAGCTTTGAAATGTATTAACAAACTCAAAAATCAAAAAAAAATAGCGGCAACGGTGCATAGCAAAACCGTTAGGCACAAACGGAACAGCAATCCTTCTTTCGAAACCATTGCCACACATGTTATCAACGATCTGTATGAGATACAGGAGCATTTTTATATCATATTCGACGATTATCATTTAATAGAAAACCAGCAGATCAACCAGCTTATTCTATTTTTTACTGATTTTTGCGCATTTTTTCAATTCCCGAAAAAATAAAACCACCGTAAAATCAGTGCTTTACGGTGGTTTGCTTCATTTTGAATTTGTAAAAAGCGGAGAGTAAGGGATTCGAACCCTTGGTGCCCGCGAAGGCACAACGGTTTTCGAGACCGCCCCGTTCGACCACTCCGGCAACTCTCCGGGGGCAAAATTAACAAAAAGTCAATTAGTTCAGGGATGAAAAAAATCTTATTTGGTTAACTCGACAACCTAAATAAAATACTTTTGCATTTTCGATTTAATATTTGAGTAAATGGTAATTTTATTATGATAATCAATGCTAAATAAAATTAGGTTTTCGGTATTTGGGGCAGAGTTATTATTGATTCTGGCAGCTGTTGTATGGGGTTTTTCGTTTGTGGCTCAAAAGATAGGAATGGATAGCATAGGACCAATGGCATTCAATGGTATCCGATTTATCATTGGTTCTCTTTCGTTGTTACCAGTAATTTTGATTTTCAATAATAAGAAGAAAAAAACCAGCGCCAAACAGAATATTGAACTCTGGAAAGCAGGTATAATAAGTGGAACAGTACTTTTTATTGCAGCATCAATTCAACAGTTCGGTATTGTTTTTACTACCGCAGGTAATGCAGGTTTTATAACAAGTATTTATGTAATTATTGTCCCGGTGATGGGATTATTATTCAAACAGAAAGTAACTATTCAAACATGGGTAGGGGCAGTATTAGCTATTGTTGGGCTTTATTATTTATCGGTAAGCGAAGGACTTACGATCGTAGTTGGTGACTTACTGGTATTTGGTAGTGCTTTTTTCTGGGCAATTCAGGTGTTACTCGCTGGCTACTATGCTGTTCGAGTAAATGTAATTAAACTTGCTGCAATTCAATTTGCATTAACTGGAGTAATAAGTTTAATAATCTCACTTTTTACTGAAACTTATGGCATACAAAATATCCTTGATGCATCAATTCCAATTTTATATGGCGGAATAATGTCCGTTGGGTTAGCCTTCACACTACAATTAATAGCTCAAAAGAAAGCAAATCCCTCGCATGCCGCAATTATATTAAGCACCGAATCAGTTTTTGCTGCTGTTGGTGGTTGGATAATTTTAAATGAAAGATTAACTACAATTGAATTTATTGGGGCAGTTTTAATGCTTACAGGAGTAGTAATATCACAAATAAAAAAAAGAACCCTTACTATCCCAAACTCTACTAATATAATAGCCAAAAAATCAAAGAAAATTCTGTGAATCTGTGGCTATTATATCAATGTAAATAGGCCTAATTCCACATTTTAACTCCAATATTTATATTTGCATCTTCGGGTGATACAAAAACACCATAGATAATTGGTGATGAACCCAGCGAGATAGTTGTAAGTCCATCTTCGGTTACTGTTATCCTAACGTTAGATCCTCTAAAAGTATGCTCAGAGGATAGGTTGAAACTTATCACAATAGGGCTTTTACTGTTTTTAGGAGGAGTATACTTATAGTCACTAATAGTACCATCAATGGTTCTTCCCCCAAGTCCGTTATCAGATAAATATGTATGTGTTTGAAATTGAATAACCACATGATCACCATCTACAGCGACAAAATTAAGCCTACTGGAAAGTATATATTGTTCTCCGGTGAGTGAGTTAACAACTTTATCAAATTCAGCAACAAACCTTTTGTTTTCTGCAAGACTTTGAAGTAGCACCCAATTGGCAGCTTCCTTAGCTTCCTTCTCCTTTTTCTTAACGGCCTTTTCAGCTTTTTTTTGTTCCCGCGTTAACTTCTTTTCCGATTCTTGGGCGTATGGTGATATAAACATTAAGGTTAGCATTCCAACGAGTAATAATTTTACTATTTTTTTCATCTGTTTAAAATTTAATTTTAGAAGATAAAGATATATAATTTAAACTTTTACCAGAACAATTAGCAATGTGGCTTGCACTAAATAAAAAGTTAACCACCTAAAAATCACAGGGTGCTTTCTTAATGCTATCAGGGGTTATAATTTCACAAATCATAAAAAGGAATTAATCCCACATATCAACTCCAATATTAATATTTGCTTCATCCGGGGGCATAAAAAATCCCTGGTTTTCCGTTCCTGAATTATATGTAACAACTGCTCTACCGCTTTTTGTAACGCTTATAAATACCCTGATATCCCTCGAAGTTCCGTTTATAGAAGCATCAAAACAAACGTATAAAGGTTTATTATCATTTTTTGCCGATGTATACTTATAATTTGCAATAGTTCCATCAAAAGTAACACCTCCCAGTCCATTTTCAGATGAATAACTTGATGTTTCAAATTGAATAATTACCCGGTTGTTTCTTACTGAAACAAAATTTAACCTTTTGGAAACAGCATTGTTACCTACTCTTTCTATTTCTATAACAAATTCCCTTGATTCAGCCTTTTCCTGAATCAAAACCCATCTGGCATTCTCTTTTATCTGATTCTCTTTTTTCAGTCGTTCTTTTTCAGATTTTCGTTCTGCTTTCGTTTTCTTGCCTCCCTCTGTTTGTGCGTAGGATGCAACCATTGTAATAAGAAAAAAGCTTAACAAAAACAACAATCTGATAGATAGCTTCATAATATTGATGTTTAGTAACTAAGAGTTATCCTATAATAGAAAGCTTAAATCTGCACCAGCTTTATATTCCTCAGGTTCTTTTCCAAATCTAAATAGTCTGGCATCACGACTACCTAATAATTTCATACTATCGTTATCTACAAATAGCATACTTGCTTCTCGCAAACCCAATACTTTCATATCTCTGTTAACAACAAGAAACTCTTCAATACGCTGTTGCCTGGTTTCTCCACCATGGCCTTCAGGATTTGCATCCAGATAATGAGGATTTATTTGAAATGGAATTATACCCATACAATTAAAACTTGGAGGCTCCACAATTGGCATATCGTTGGTTGTCATTAGGGTAGGGCAGGCCACATTCGAGCCAGCGCTCCATCCCATGTATGGAAGTCCATTTTGACAAACTTTTTTTATTGCCTCCATAATACCGGTTTTCTGCATCTCGGATACAAGATGGAAAGTATTGCCCCCGCCAACAGCAATCGCCTCTGATTCGTTTACAAGTTTAACCGGATCATCCGAATTATGAACCGAAACTATCTCTATACCGAAGCTATTAAACACCTCACTTACTCTGGAAGTGTATACATCATACGACGCATTTAAACTCTCATCCGATAAACCCACTCCGGCATATGGTACAAATGTTACTTTCTTTACATTTTCAGCTTCTAAGAAGTCTTGAATATACTTTTGTGGCCATGCCAAATAGGCTTCCCCGGCCATTGTTGAATTACTTATTAATAATAGTTTTCTATTCATTTGCTAGTTTTTTTTGATCATGCTAAATTAACTGATTTTATATAAAGTCGCTTACTTTATTACCCTGTTTTTTAAATAATGAACCCTAAAAGTATTAAACCATCCAACGCCATCCGTATATTTATTCAAAGCATCACTTACAGTAATACCGTTTTCATCGTCCTGTTTTGCAAGCTGTTTTGCTAAGGATGTTATCATGGGCTTAAATAGACTATAATAACCTCCCTGTTCCTCATATATCTTTGAATAAATCAAACTTTTTTCAGGCTTATCATTTTCAATATAATATCTTACTGTTTCCAAAGTTAAGTTGGGTAAATCTTGTTTTATTATAAAATCCTTAAGGCTATGAAAATTAATATCATAAACCGATAGTTCATGTAGTTTATAAAAATTCATTAACTCAATATAAAGATGAATTACCTCCTGGTAACCTTTCTCAAAAAGCTTTGTTCTTATCTCATCGTAAAGTAAAAAGTATTGTAATACCGACTGATAATCTATTCTTATTTTGGTTAGTTCTCTATTGTCAATTTCACATTCAGGATAATTTTTTACATAGTTATCAGCCTCAATAAGTATATCAACTAGTCCGCTATAATCATTTGCCCTGATTAATAGATTTGCCTTCTTAATAGCATCCGAATAACCATTTTTAAAGTCGAGACACTTGCGAAGTTCCATCTGATTTTTTAACTCTTCAATCGCTTTAGCTATGTGCTGATTATCGTTTTGGAAGTAATGGTTATTAAGAATAATCGCTTCATCATAAAGTGATCTAGCTTCCTCCATTCTATTTCCCCAGGTTTCATATTTTGCCTGATCAATAACCTTAATGATTTCAGGTTCGGCAGCAAGTTCAATTAATCTTTTTACGTCAATTAAATCTCCTTTAATCAATTCTTGGATTTTTTGTGCTTTGAGCAGATTTTCCAAAGCCATTCTTGATTGTTTTGCATCAATTAAGATTTCACCCTGCTGTAAAAATTCAAGGAAAAGGGAATATGCCAAAACCTCAAATTTTGTATTATCATATTCATTAAAGCAACTATTTTTAAGTATATAGTTGTGGATATCAATCAATTTGTCAAAAGCATCAGGGTATTGAAAATTAGATATTAATCTATCTAGTTGGCCAAGGTCGAATTTAATAAAATCAATAGCGGCTTCACATGCAATAGAATCAACTCGCTTACATAGAGATGATTCATTTTTCTTTTGGCAAATTTTCTCTGCAGATGAAAGGCTCAAGAATGCTTTATTATGATCGTGAGAAGCAAGGTAAGTTATTGCAATATCTGTTTGTATTCCAATATATTCATTGAAGGAAGTATCCGTAAATACAATATTTTCAAGCAGTAATATATTCTCGTTAAGCACATTATCAGCCTTTTTAATATATTGTTCGGCAAATTCCAAGTTGTTGGCAGCAAGAGCCATACTTCCAACTTTTAGATAGGATGAAGCGATACCATCCAATGATGTTACCACAGAAGAATTAAAATCTGATGTCAGATCGATATTGAACCAGTTAGCGATAATTTTTGAGTTATAAAGTAGTAGCAATGCATCCGAATAATTCTCTTCGGCAATAAAACTATTTGACAAATTAACAAATCCATTAAAAATGCATTGTGTGATATCATTTGCATGATAGTTCGACCATCTGTTGTAGTAATCTATAACCAATTTAAGATCATTTTTAGCTTGTTGGTTTATATCAATTCTTGCAACCTCTTCAAATCCTGAGGCATCTGATGGCTGCAACGAATTACCTGCGTTAAGATATTTAATTGACAAATCACAATAGCCATTACAGAATAGAAGTGGATATGAAGTATCTAACTTATTTTCTAGTATTTTTTCATTGAAAAGTGTTTCAGCTCTTTTGTTTAATCTGTCAAATTTCTTCAGATGCTTTAGTAGGCCAATAGGATCACGATTTCGAAGATGGAGTTTGTAAGTAAAACTATGCGATGCTATATAGTCACTTACTCTGTCTAACTCTACTTTTTCAATAAAAAGATTGTAAGCTCGTTGGTCATTTTTTACAACATAATTATTATATTCAACAATGAGATCTTTAACCATTAAACCAAATGAATAATAGTACTTAATCGATTCGGTATGTTCTTCTAATATATTGAGATTAATTTGATTATACTGAAATTTAACATCAGATAGAACCACGCTAAATTCACCAATATTGGAGGAAATAAAATCTGTTATATCAACTTCCAGCAAACTCCCAAATACTGGGCCGGAAACCTTTAATTCGTCACGAATATGTCTACCATTCTTAATACTAAGAGTTGCTGTAAATTTCGCAGGCCACAATAATGTATCAATAGCAAAATCCCTAATATTAATATTACCATCCAAGCTAACTCGTGTTGTATTAATATTGACTATAAGCCTGTTACTTTGGTTTCTGGCTACCCTAATCAGAAGACGATACTTAGCATCCAGAAAAAGTTTTCGTGCATCAATATTATTTTCCAGTCCGATAAGCTGAAACATATTCCTTCCGGGATCGGTTAACTCAAAATCTTCATAAGAGATTCTTTGTTTTACAATTGTATTCGATTCAAAATACTCTTGGGAATATAGGGAACATATGAATAAAGAGGAAAATAAAAGGAAAATATATTTAATCATATGCTATAAAATATAATGCAAATTTACCGAAGCTAATCACAATTGCAAATTGAAAATAAAAATCATATCTTTGAATGCAATAATAATATCTGAAACCCATATTGATATGAAAAAAATAACTACTCTGTTAACCATGGCTATGTTGTTGGTATTAATTCAAATACAGGCTAGTAGCATTGATGTTAAGTTGGCAAAAACAGTTGCTCATAATTTTTATTTCGAACGGAATTTTCAAAACATACAGATAGACTATGATGCCGAATTGATTAGTGACGTTTATCCAATAACAACAAAATCAGAAACCGCATTCTATTTTATTAATTACAAATTAGGTGGATGGGTTATGGTAAGCGCCACTGATGCAGTAATACCAATTATAGCCTACTCATTTGAAGGAAAATACAATCCTGATTTTGTTCCTGAAAACTTCGATGCCTGGGTATCACAATACAAGTCTCAAATATATGAGACCATAAGAGATAGTGTTCAACCAACAAATAATACAAGCGATTTATGGAAGTATTATTTAAATGCTAATTCAACCGAATTAACAAAATATAAAAAGATGCGAAGTGCAGAACCATTGATTGTTACCACCTGGGATCAGGGATTATACTATAACGAGATGTGCCCAGCTGATCCCGGTGGTCCGGGTGGACATTGTTACACTGGTTGCGTTCCCACATGCATGGCACAAATATGTAATTACTTTAGATTTCCTCAAACAGGAACAGGTTCATATTCATATAATTGCCCTCCTTATGGTGAACTATCCGTTGATTTTAGTGAAGCCACTTATAACTGGGATGAGATGCCAACAAGTCTTTCGACAAACAACCTCCAAACAGCTCAAATAATGTACCACCTTGGAGTTTCATGCGATATTGTATACGGACCCGATGGTTCGGGAATGTATAACCACAAGGCTGCTTATGCTCTTCGAACACATTTTAAATATTCACAACAAACTGAATATCTGTATCGTGATAGCACAAACCTGAACTGGGATAGCGTTATAATTGCACATCTCGACAAAAAGATTCCATTATATTACGCAGGCTGGTCAGTTCCAAATATCAATGGCCATGCATTTGTTTGCGATGGATATGAGGATAGTACTTATTTTCATTTTAACTGGGGTTGGAGTGGTTCGAATGATGGATATTTTTACACTAGCAATTTAAACCCTGGTGGAAATAATTTCAATCTGGCTCAGGAGCTGATTATTAATTGTTTCCCGGATACGGTTAATTATCAATACCCAATGTATTGTATGGGTACAGATACCTTAACAACTACATTTGGCACTATCGATGATGGGAGCGGACCTGTGTATAATTATATTGATAATCAGGTGTGTAGTTGGTTGATTTCACCTGTTGATTCAGTTAACTCCATAACGCTCGATTTTATTAGATTTGATACTGAATTATTTGACACCCTATTTGTGTTTGACGGCGATTCAGATAATTCTCAATTACTTGGATCATTTTCAGGTAATAGTATTCCCAGTGATATTACCTCCACGGGAGATAAACTTTTCATAAAATTTAAATCTGATAATGAGAATACTGCCGATGGATGGCTAATTGGTTATTCATCAGAAATTCCACAATTCTGCAGTAATAATGTAATTACGGAAACCAATGGTGAGATATCAGATGGAAGTGGACCAGCCAACTATCAAAATCTAACGACTTGTTTATGGATGATTCAACCAACCATTGGTGATGAAATTAATTTGGAATTTAGCAGTTTCAATACTGAAGAAGATCATGATTTTGTAACTATTTATGATGGGAGTGATAAGGTTGGTGAGTTTTCTGGAAATGAATTACCACCCAGTATTACGGCAATCAATGGAATGATGACAATTGTATTTTCTACAAATTCGTCAAATACTGAGGATGGATGGGAAGCAACATATACTACAACTATAACTGATGTTGATGAAAGCAATATTAAGGACATTAAGGTTTTTCCAAACCCTGCAAATAACACTTTAACTATAGCACTTTCCCACACTACTGAGTTTAGAAACGTGAAATTATACAGCGTTTTAGGGAAAGAAATTATTTCAAAACAAATAACAAATTCCAAATCGGTTGTTATAGATACTTCTGAATTGCCTGATGGAATTTATATCGTTGATATTTCTACCAATGAAGTTTCTATATGTAAAAAAATTCTTATTCAACATTAACCCACTGGATAAACTATTTAGAAATTAGGTTTCAGAGAATATTTTGAGTAGAATTCCTCAATTACATTAACTGCTTCTTCTACCGTGTCAACTAATTGGAATATTTCCAAATCTTCTTCACTAATATTACCTTGTTTAAGCATAGTTTTTTTTACCCAATCAAAAAGCCCACCCCAATAATCTCTATTTATTAGGACAATTGGGAAATTAACAAGCTTATCAGTTTGTATTAAAGTTATGGCCTCAAATAGCTCATCCATTGTTCCAAATCCACCAGGTAACACAATATAGCCCTGCGAATAACGCATAAACATTAGTTTACGAGTAAAAAAATAGTCGAAGGATATCAATTTATCAGGATCGATGTAGCTATTTGCCTGTTGTTCAAAAGGAAGGTTTATGTTTAATCCAACTGATTTTCCTCCTGCAATATGGGCTCCTTTATTGGCGGCTTCCATAACTCCGGGTCCGCCTCCGGTAATAATACCAAACCCTTTCTTAGTAAGTAAATATGCAACTTCCTCGGCAGTATGATAGCATTCATCACCAATTTTTGTGCGTGCCGAACCAAAAATTGCAACGCAAGGGCCTATCTTTGAAAGAGTTTCATATCCTTCAACTACTTCCGACATAATTTTAAAAACCGACCATGAATCATTTGCTTTTACCTGAGCCCATGTTTTTGGCTTGAATTTCTGCCGCATTCTGATAATTTCTTCTTTATTCATAATTAATATGCTTTTTCGTTGTGCTAACTACTAATATCTTTCAATTCTTCATTAATAAACGGAGCAGTTCTACTAATCGTATTCTTACTCACTGCTTCTGGTGTTCCGGTACAAATAATTTCGCCACCACTTTCGCCGCCTTCTGGTCCCAAATCAATAATATGGTCAGCAACTTTTATTACCTCCATATTATGCTCAATTATTATTATGGTATTTCCTTTATCTACAAGTCGATTCAAAACACCGAGCAGCACTTTCACATCCTCAAAATGAAGTCCGGTAGTAGGTTCATCAAGTATGTACAATGTGTTACCCGTATCCTTTTTTGATAATTCGGAAGCCAATTTAACTCTTTGTGCTTCACCACCGGAAATTGTAGTAGATGATTGTCCGAGTGTAAGATAACCAAGACCAACATCTTGTAAAGCTTTCAACTTATTGATGATGAAATAAATATTCTCAAAGAATTCAATTGCTTGATTAATAGTCATATTAAGGACATCATTTATTGATTTTCCTTTATACCTTACCTCAAGGGTTTCACGATTGTATCTCTTACCCTGGCAATCGTTACAATGTACATAAACATCAGGAAGGAAATTCATTTCAATTGTTTGTATTCCGGCACCTTTACACGTTTCGCATCTACCACCTTTAACATTAAAGGAAAACCGCCCAGGCTTATAACCTCTTATTTTTGATTCGGATAGGCTACCATAAAGTTTTCGAACTTCATCAAAAACTTTAGTATATGTTGCAGGATTCGATCTGGGTGTACGTCCAATTGGCGATTGGTCGATTTCAATTACCTTGTCAATATTGTCAATCCCTTCTATTGATCTATAAGGTAGGGGATTTTTTAAGGAGCGATAAAAATGATTGCTGAGAATAGGATATAAAGTGTTATTAATCAACGAAGATTTTCCACTTCCTGAAACCCCGGTTACACAAATCATCTTACCTAATGGAAAACTTACATCGCCGCCTTTTAGATTGTTACCTGTTGCTCCTTTAAGGGTTAATTTCTTAGAATTTCCTGGCCTTCTTTTTTTCGGGATTTCAATTTTTCTGGTTCCGTTAAGATAATCAGCTGTTATAGTTCCATTGTTCATAATAGAGTTTGCGTTACCTTCAGCAACAATTTCTCCACCATGCCTTCCTGCACCCGGTCCAATATCAACAATGTGATCGGCAGCCAGAATAGTATCTTTATCGTGTTCCACAACAATTACTGAATTTCCTATATCACGAAGGTGTTTTAATGCATCAATAAGTTTAAGATTATCACGTTGATGAAGGCCAATACTAGGCTCATCCAATATATAAAGTACTCCTGTTAACTGTGAGCCAATTTGTGTAGCAAGTCGTATCCGTTGCGACTCTCCTCCCGACAAACTTCTGGCGGATCTAAAAAGATTAAGATATCCAATTCCAACATCAAGCAAAAAATCGAGGCGGGTTTTAATTTCACGAAGGATTTCATGAGATATGGTTTTTTGCTTCTTATCCATGTCATTTTCAGCACTATCCATCCAAACCCGAAGATTTGTAATATCCATTTGTGAAAGATCGGCAATGTTTTTTCCGCCAAACTTAAAGTGAAGCGATTCTTTTTTTAAACGAGCTCCATTGCATTCATCGCAAGTATGCTTGTTCATAAAAGCATCTGCCCATCGTTTGGATATTTGTGATGAGTTTTCACCACTATAATTCTCTATATATTTTATAAGCCCTTCGAATGAAAGTGTATAGGATGATGTAATTCCCAAATATTCTTTTTTAACCTCAAACGTTTGATTTGATCCGTGCAATATTGTATTAATGGCTTCCTCCGAGATTTCACCTACAGGTGTTGTTAAAGTAAATCCGAATTTAAGACCAATTGCTTCAATTTGATTAAATACCCAATTATTTTTATGCTCTCCAAGAGGCGCAATTCCACCTCGTTTTATACTCATTGTTGGATCGGGCAGTATTTTCTTCAAATCAATTTCTTTCACATATCCAAGTCCGTTACATTTGGGGCAAGCACCGTAAGGTGAGTTAAATGAAAACGTATTTGGCTCTGGCTCATCATACGACATACCTGTTGATGGGCACATTAACTTACTACTATAATGTCGTAAGATTCCATTTTCATCATCGATAATTATTATCGATCCCTTGCCAAGACGCATTGCTGTTTGAACAGTACGTTTTACTCTTAATAAATCAGTTGAATTAACCTTGAGCCGATCGATAACAACCTCAATATCATGAACTTTATAACGATCTAATTGTAACCCAAATGATATTTCTCTGATTTTAGAATCAATTCTAACTTTTAAATATCCCTGCTGCCTAACCTGTTCAAAAAGCTCACGATAATGACCTTTTCTACCTTTAATCAAAGGTGATAATACACTTATTTTCCTACCTTCAAAATCCTTGATAATTAGATTCGAAATCTGCTCCTCCGTATACTGTACCATTTCCTCACCCGAAGAGAATGAATATGCTTTTGAGGCTCTTGCATAAAGCAAACGAAGGAAATCATACACTTCGGTAATTGTACCAACTGTTGACCTGGGATTTTTATTAACAGATTTTTGCTCGATTGCAATGACAGGACTTAATCCCGAAATTTTATCAACATCGGGACGTTCCATATTTCCAATAAATTGTCTGGCATAAGCAGAAAATGTTTCCATATATCTCCTTTGACCTTCAGCATAAATTGTATCAAATGCAAGTGATGATTTGCCACTGCCACTTAGTCCGGTGATTACTACAAATTTATTTCTTGGAATACTGACATCAATATTTTTAAGGTTATGAACTCTTGCCCCTAGAACCTCTAACGTTTCAATGTCATTATTTTTTGTTGTTTTGGCCATCAATGGGTAATTAGTTAATTGTAGTTATGCCATTATTTTCAAGAATAATTGATTCATGAGTCATATTAAATGGTGAGTTGGGGATGGTTATAATATAGGTTTTCTTCTTTCTATTTTTAAGATAGTCTTGACGAAGCCATGGATTGAAGTACTTAAGTATTTTATAGCTAATACCATTTTGTTTTGCAAAGTCGGCCCAATCATCAATTGAATTGTTTACAATAACTGTATGAGTACTGATATTAGGATAGATATCATCTCCATCAATGTAAAACCCATAAACCTCCGGATTTTCAAATATAATTTTCATGGCAGCAATCCGATATATGTATCTCGTTGTTTCATCGGATAATAACAAGTCGTAATACGAACCCGACTTTTGCCTTTCAATTTGAGTTGTTATACCATTATTTCCTGCATTATAAGCAGCGGCAACAAGTGTCCAGTTACCAAACTTTTCATAGCTTTTTAAAAAATATTTACAGGCAGCTTCCGTTGCTTTTTCAACATGATACCTTTCGTCAACTTCTTTATTAACCTCCAAATTATAATCCTTAGCAGTACCCTTTAGAAACTGCCAATATCCTACAGCTCCTGCCGGAGAGGTTACATTTGAAAGACCGCTTTCAATAACGGCCAGATATTTAAAATCTACGGGAACATTGTTTGCTGCTAATATAGAATCAAATAGAGGAAACCATCTTTGTGATTTTTTAATGATTTGCAATGTGGCTGAATGCCAGTAAGTATTTACCGATAGCTCACGATCAAGGCCTTCCTTAACATAAAAAATATCCAAAGGCATTTCTTCTCCTGCAAAAGATAATGTTTCAGGAATTGGTAGTGAGACTATTTTATAATATTGTTCATTAGTTCCTGGCAACTGAACTTTCTTATCACTAAGTAGTTTATCGAAACCAAAAATTAATAAACCAATTATTATAATCAGAAGTATATAGGTTATGATTCTATTCATTTTGTCTTTTGGAATTGTAATTAAGAATTGCAAAAATAGTAAAAATCGAAGGCTCATTAGGATTCTTCTCTGGATTAAGTTGTAAATTTAAACCAGAGTGAGTAATTGATTTTTATTAAATTTACTACTAAACTGTCCTTATCAATAATTATGACCTATGTCCAAAACATTCAATTTTCTAAACGGCATGAAGCGAGTCGCTGAAGTTCTGACAAGTAAATATGTAGTTTTACCTGTAATGGGCGCTCTTTTTTCAACAGGACTATTTGCACAGCAACATTTCGGAGATCTTGAACTCACAGTTCTTGGAAATGGCAATCAACCAGCCTTAGGAGTCCCTGTAAAAGCTATCGATCCAGCTCTTGAAGATACAACAACTCAATGGACAGACGGCAACAGCCAAGCTTATTTTGAAGATTTATACATTTATACTATCGACGACATCAAAGAGCAAAAAAAAAAGGAGAAATTCCAATTCTTGAAGGTCTTGTAAAAATTTACAACATCCAAGAACAAACAATCGATGAAAAAATTGCAAATAATGGAACTGTTCTTTGGAAAGGCGCAGGTCAACCTCAGGAAGACAACGAGGATCAGTATGACAAGAATGACAAGGACCTGCAAGATAAAATTGCCAATATAATATCTGGGTCTCTGTCATGCTGAGCGCAGCGAAGTATCTTTAAGAACTGTTGCGAGTGTATTATACAGATTCCTGTCATGCTGAGCGCAGCGAAGTATCTTTACATGTATCTCGTAGTAATAGATCCTTCACTACGTTCAGGAAGACAAGGGCTCAACGATAGGCTTAATATTGTAGTTTGTGCTTTGACAATACATTGTTTAATAACAGATTAAAAACACCCTAATCCAAATTGAACCCTAAAACGGACTTACAAAATCCTTAAATAAAGGGCTTACAATATCCTTTTCGGATAATGTTGGATTATCAATTTTCCAATCTATATTCAAGTCTGGATCGTTCCATAATATACTGCCTTCCGATTCTTTATTATAAACATTAGTGCATTTATAAAAGAATACAGTATCTTCCTCCAATGTTACAAAACCATGGGCAAACCCGGGTGGTACCCAATACATCCATTTATTATCGTGGTTAAGTTCAACAGAAGCCCAATGACCGTAAGTAGGTGAGTTTTTCCTTAAATCTACAGCAACATCCAGTACTGCTCCATGCATTACTCGCACAAGTTTTCCTTGAGCAAATGGTGGTTTTTGAAAATGTAATCCACGTAGTACTCCTTTGGCTGATTTTGATTCATTATCCTGAACAAAATTTTGATCAATGCCATTTCTTAAAAATGCCTCTTTATTGTAGGACTCAAAAAAATAGCCTCTGGTATCCTCAAATACCGAAGGTTTAATAATGTATAAATCAGGTATCTTAGTTTTAACTATTTGCATATTATCTACTGTAAAATTTATATGTAAAGATAATATTTTTTAGTATAATAAGGTGTTTCTATGTTGAAAGAAAAAACCTGTCTATAAGTTTGCCAATACGCTTTGGTAACAGGTATAAAAATAATATTTTTGTCGCTTTATTTTGAATATGCTGTCTAAAAAATATCTTGCATTAAATTTGTTATTTTTTTTATCAATAATTTTGTTCTCACAAGAAAACAAAGTTATTGATAGGAACTACAATACTTCTAAAATAACTGCAAATCCTCCACTGATTGATGGATTACCGGATGATATTTCATGGGAGCTTGTGGATTGGTCGGGAGATTTCATACAGTATTCACCCTTTGAATTTGAGCAACCGTCACAAAAAACATCATTCAAAGTATTATACGATGATAATAGCATATATGTGCTGATAAGAGCTTTTGACTCCGATCCTGATAAGATTGAAAAAAGACTTACACGGCACGATGGTTTTGCCGGTGACTGGGTTGCTGTGTGCATTGATAGTTATAATGATGACAAAACAGGTTTTAATTTTTATATTACTGCTGCCGGAGTAAAAGCTGATGTATTGAATTCAAATGATGGCAATACTGATAACACTTGGAATCCTGTGTGGTATGCAAAAGTTAGTGATGATGAATTAGGATGGATAGCCGAAATTAGAATTCCCTTCACCCAATTGCGATTTGCAAAAACAGAAAATCATAAGTGGGGATTTGAAGTCATGCGTCAACTTTTTAGAGAACAGGAGTTATCTTTATGGCAAATGATTCCAAGAGATGCATCGGGTTGGGTCAGCCACTGGGGATCGTTAAAGGGAATCACAAATATTAATCCTAAAAAGGAAATTGAATTAGTTCCATATGTTATGGGCAGTCTTAAAAAAGGTGAAAAAGTTGAAGGAAGTCCATTTGCAACAGGTACTAACTGGGGATATAATGCCGGGTTGGATGGTAAAATTGCTGTTACAAACGATTTAACTCTTAACTTCACAATTAACCCCGATTTTGGACAGGTTGAGGCCGATCCTTCAGAAGTTAACTTAAGTGCATTTGAATCCTATTTTGAAGAGAAAAGGCCATTTTTTGTTGAAGGCAATAACATATTCGATTTTCCACTCGTTGGTGATGATAATAGTACAAATTTATTTTACTCCCGTAGAATAGGTAGAAGACCACATTATTACCCCGATTTATATGATAATGAATATGTTGATATGCCAGAGTTTACAAGAATTTTGGGAGCTTTTAAGCTTTCAGGAAAAACTCGTAACGGGTGGTCGATAGGTATTATGGAAAGTATCACAAATAGGGAAGTGGCTGAAATTGATTCACTAGGGTTTGATAAAAAGCAAGTTGTTGAACCTACTACTAATTTCTTCAATATTCGATTACAAAAAGATATTAATGATGGAAATACAGTAGTTGGTGGTATGATTACAGCCACTAACAGATTTATTAAAACCGATCATCTAAAATTTCTTCCAAATTCGGCTTACACAGGAGGCTTGGACTTTAAACAATATTGGAAAAATAAAAAATACTACATTTCTGCTAAGGGTTATTTTAGTCATATTTCTGGTGACTCAACTGCAATCACCAACATACAAACAGCACCTCAAAGATACTACCAACGTCCGGATATGAAGCACCGAACCGTTGACTCTTTGCTTACCCAAATATCGGGAACCGGAGGATTTATAGAAACTGGCAAACAAGGAGGTGGAAATTGGAGGTATGGTTTTTTGGCATGGTGGCTTACACCGGGAATAGATGTAAATGATATGGGATTTATGCAACGTAGTGATGCATTTAGTCAAACCACATGGGCAAACTATATTATATATAAACCTTTTTCGGTTTTTAGAAATATGAATTTTAGTTTTCGTCAATGGTCGTGGTGGGATTTTTCGGGAAGATACCTCAACCTTGGAGCAAGAATATCAGGGTATGCCCAGTTTACAAACTATTGGGGAGTTAATATTGGACTGATGAGGAATTATAAGGATGTTAACCGATCGGAGTTAAGAGGTGGCCCGTCATTGGTTTTTCCTGATAGCTGGAGACCATGGATCAGTATCAGTACTAATTCAAGAAAAAAGTTGCTTTTTTCTGTTAACGGTGCAATCAACATTGGAGGACAAAATGAATTATTGTACCAAAATATCGGATTCAGTATCACCTATCAGCCAATTAATGCTTTAAAACTATCAATTAGCCCGTCATATGAGGTTAATTATGATATTGCAAGATGGGTTGAAACCATTCAAAGTAATGAGGACACGAGATATTTAGTTGGCTCTCTCACTCGACACATATCAAGCCTGGATATTAGGATTAGTTATAGTCTTACTCCCGATCTTTCACTTCAATACTGGGGTCAGCCTTTTATATATTCGGCTAATTATGAGCATTTTTCAGATGTAGTGGATGCTGGAAATATGGATATAAAAGAGCAATATCATATTTTTACTGATGATGAAATATCATATGATGGAATTAACGATAGTTATGTTGTTGATTACAACAATAAACCATCCTTTGAATTTGATAATCCCGATTTTAGTGTATTCGAATTTAGGTCTAACTTTGTCCTCAGATGGGAATATATTCCTGGCTCAACAGCGTACATTGTCTGGTCGCAGGGAAGGGCAGGAGATGCACCCACGGGTAACTTTAGTTTTAATGAACATTTAAGTAATTTAATCGACGTTAATCCTGCGAATATATTTCTAGTTAAATTTTCATATCGAATTAGTATGTAATCGTGTGTTTGTAGATATAGGTGTGATATAATTATTCTTCCGAAAAATCGTTTAACAATATTAAAGAATATCAATGCAAATGAAATATTTATTTTTATATACCATATTACTGGTAACTTCATATAATTTGAGAGCCCAAGAAGTTAAACTAGCTATTCTTAAATACAATGGGGGAGGCGACTGGTATGCTAATCCTACATCAGTCCCAAATCTTGTTAAGTTTTGTAATACCAACTTAACTACAAATATAAGTACTGATGTTCCGGCAGTAAATATTGGAAGCTCCGAATTATTTAGCTTTCCCATGGTACACCTTACCGGACATGGTAATATTATTCTTAGCCCCGAAGAAGCTGAAAATCTACGAAAGTATCTTTCATCAGGAGGATTTCTACACATTAGTGATAACTATGGCCTCAATGAATACATTCGTCGTGAAATGAAGAAAGTTTTTCCCGGTATTGATTTTATTGAACTTCCACATAATCATCCCATTTATCATCAAAAATATAATTTTGCTGCCGGACTTCCAAAGATACATGAGCATGATGATAAAAACCCTCAGGGATTTGGACTTATTTATAAAGGCCGTTTAGTGTGTTTTTATGATTATGAATGTGATTTGGGTGATGGCTGGGAGGATACTGAAGTTCATAATGACTCCAACGATAAACGTCAAGAAGCCTTAAAGATGGGAGCTAATATTATTCAGTTTGTATTTGAGCAATAGATATTGTAAGGATTTGAGGTGCGCGACGTCTATTTTAACAGATTTTACAATGTTATTTATTAACAAAACAAAAAACAATTTTATTTTTGCCAACAAATTAAATTATCAATCATGAATATTCTAAAAACATTAACACTTTCAATAGTAATTTTATTCTCAATTGGTGCTAATGCACAAGATTCTAAAATTAATGGTCAACTGCCCGATGGTGGTCGTATGGTTAATCTTCAAGACCCCGAATATGCAGAAACTTCTTTTCAAGATATCCTAGATTTATACAAGGGAAAAGTTGTTTATCTTGATTTTTGGGCAAGCTGGTGTCGGCCATGTAAAAATGAAATGCCACATTCATCAAAGGTAAAAGAACAGTTTAAAGGTAAGGATGTTGTGTTTGTTTACATTTCTTCCGATCGCGATCCTAATGCATGGAAAAATGGTGTTTCCCAATTGAATATTAAAGGTGAAAACTATCTTACAAGTGGAAATGTTTGGAAAGACTATAATGCACTCTTTAATGTTAAAACTATTCCTAGATATGTGTTAATTGATAAGGAAGGAAAAGTTGTTAGCGCAAATGCCAAGCGCCCAAGTAATCCTGGAATAGTTACTGATATAGAAGCACTTTTATAGCAGAACTATCCTTTTTTAACTGACAATAAAATAATTATAAAATACTTTTTTGAGTGTAATCCATAATAATACTATTGGTATTTTTAGCTTTTGAAGTTATTAACCAAAATTCAAGGTAGGATTATGAAGAAGCTTTCAATTATTATCTTATTATTCACCTCTCTATTAGCATTTTCTCAAGAGACGGTTCAATACCAAAATCTATCAAAGGATACAAAAGATTATGATTTTCACTCCATGGCTGATATGGGCATTGGTATTGGTTTAAACTATGGTGGATTAATGGGTTTCCAAATTCAGTATATTCCATTAAACCACTTAGCTGTTTTTGGGTCTGTAGGTTATTACATTGTTGGATTCGGATGGCAAGTTGGAGTACAAGGTTATTTAATGCCTAAGGTGCCATCAAAAGGATTTAGAGTATATGGTACGGCTATGTACGGCACCAATGTAGCAATTGCAGTTGAGAATGCCGAACATTATAATAAGATATATCTGGGTCCAACAATTGGAGCAGGACTTGAGATGCGCTTTGGTAAATCGAAAAAGAATGGTCTCAATATAGATTTATTTTATCCAATAAGATCAAGCGAGTATGAAACCGAATGGACAAAAATGAAGAATGATCCTATGTTGTCTGACTTTATTGAACCACTACCAGTAACATTTTCGGTAGGATATCATTTTGAGATTAGATAGCTATTTAAGGAAACAATCGTCTCTGGTTGTAGAAATGTCAAATTCAAATCAGTTTATTTGAATAAGGTAATATCTGTTGTGTATTAGTTACATTTCCATGTATTTTTATTTATATTTGAAGAATCTCAATATTAATATCTTACTACATGTATCATATCTATGCACTTTCAGATAGCACCGGGCGCACTGTTGATCAGGCAGCCAGGGTAGTATTGGCACAATTTCCGCAGATTGAGAGCGAAGTACATCTATTTACTGAAGTAGATAGCTTTGAGGAAATAGATATTATAATACAGTTGGCACATAGTAACTCCGGGTTGATTATACACTCCTTTGTAAAACACGAATTAAGCGAACATTTGTGGTATGAAGGCCGGTTGCATAATTTGGAAGTAATAAATTTATTGGGTCCTATATTAAACCGTTTCTCCAACTTTTTAAACAGCACTCCCGAAGAAAAACCAGGTCTTTTTAGCAGATTAAATAAGGACTACTTTCGAAGGATCGAAACAACGGAATTCGCTCTTAAGCATGATGATGGTGCACATCTTGAAGGTTTGGTTGATGCAGAAATAGTTCTATTGGGTGTTTCGCGAACTTTTAAAACACCAATTAGTATTTATTTAGCTTTTAAAGGATGGCTCGTAGCCAATGTACCTGTCGTTCTTAATATGCCAATTCCTGATGTTGTATATAAACTTCCTCCCGAGAAAGTGTTTTGCTTAACCACAAATCCTGAAATATTATCCAGACTGAGAAACGTTCGAAATGAGTACTTAAAGGGTAATGCTCCACAATATGCCAGTTATGATTATGTAAAAAAAGAAATTAATTATGCATCCATGTTATTCAATGTTCAATCAAAATGGACAAAAGTTAGGGTAACAGCAAAACCCATCGAAGAAATTGCAACTAATATATTAAATATTTACAGGCGTAATAGTAAGTCAGTGAGTACATAATTGTATATTTACCTTTTAAAATATTTAATAATTGTTCAAAGCTCAGGAAATTAGCATCAAAACAAGCTCCATGAAAAAGCTTCTTTGTATTACAATAATTGTGCTATCTGTAATTCATTTATTTGCCCAAAATGAGCCCTGGATTAGAATTTCTCCCAAACCTATCGAAAGTTCCCTAAAAGATATAACACAAATACCTGGGACCAATCGTGTGATGGCAATTGGAAGTGGCGCATCAATATTATATACTGATGATATGGGAACAAATTGGCATGTAATGTACAAGCCAGCAGAAGTATCACGGTTTATTACCTTCAATGCAATGCATTTTGTGAATTCAAACATCGGTTATATGGTTGGTTCTAAATCAACAATGTTAAAAAC
>CALDOI010000178.1 GCA_937912115.1 uncultured Bacteroidota bacterium
GAAGAACAAGAATTAATACGTGAAACCGTTCGCGATTTTGCCGAACGGGAGATTAAGCCGGTAGCCCAGGAGCTGGATGAAAAAGCTGAGTTTTCGTATGATCTTACCAAAAAAATTGGGGAGATAGGATTATTCGGAATGAATATTCCTGAACAGTATGGAGGACAGGGTCTTGATACAATGTCCTATATAATAGCAGTTGAAGAACTTGCCCGTGTTGATGGTTCACAAGCAGCTACACTTGCCGCACATAACTCATTAGGAATTGGCCCTTTGATGGACTACGGAACGGAAGAGCAGAAAATGAAATACCTGCCCCAATTATGCACCGGTGAGGCTCTTTGGAGTTTTGGACTTACCGAAGCAGGTGCCGGATCGGATTCGAGGGGAAGTAAAACAACAGCCGAGCTGGTTGGCGATGAATGGGTAATTAACGGATCGAAAATTTTCATCACAAATGCATCAGTTGATATAAGCATTGGTTGTACGGTTCAGGCAGTTTCTATAGACGAAAGTGGTAAGAAAGTTTTCACCACAATTATTGTTGAAAAGGATACTCCTGGATTTAAGCGTGTTTCTATGCACGGTAAGATGATGTGGAGAGCTTCGGATACTGCAGAGTTATTTTTTGATGATGTCAGGGTACCAAAGGCAAACCTTCTCGGAAAGGTTGGTGAAGGATCGCACATTATGCTTCATACACTGGATGGAGGAAGACTATCCATAGGAGCGATGGGTCTTGGATGTGCTCAGGGAGCTTTTGAATTGGCCCTTGCTTACGCCAACGAACGTAAACAGTTCGGTAAACCAATTTCAAAGTTCCAGATTAATGCATTTAAATTGGCAGATATGGCTATGAAAATTGAGCTTGCCAGAAATCTCCTTTATAAAGCATGCTGGTTAAAAGACAATGGCAAACCCTATAGCAAGGAAGCAGCTATGTCGAAGCTTTACTGCTCTGAAATTGCAAAAGAAGTTGCAGATGAGGCTGTTCAGATACATGGCGGATACGGACTAATGAAAGATTATGCTGTTGAACGCTTTTACCGGGATCAACGTTTATTGCAAATCGGGGAAGGTACCTCTGAAATCCAACGTTTAGTGATTTCGAGATTAATAGGATGTTAACAAAGTATTTTTATGGTTTAATAATGAAAAAATAACTTATGAATAAAGTAGTAAAAAATGCAAATGAAGCTATAGAAGGAATGCAAAGTGGACAAACTTTTATGCTTGGCGGATTTGGTTTATGTGGTATTCCTGAAAATACTATAAAAGCTCTTGTTGCCTCCGGGTTAACGAATTTAACATGTATTTCAAATAATGCCGGGGTTGATGATTTTGGACTTGGGCTACTGCTTCGAAAGCATCAAATCAAGAAAATGATTTCTTCTTATGTAGGTGAAAATAAAGAGTTTGAGCGCCAGTTGTTGTCGGGTGAACTGGAAGTCGATTTAATTCCTCAGGGTACGTTGGCCGAACGCCTCAGGGCAGGTGGTGCGGGAATTCCAGCCTTTTATGTACCTGCGGGTTATGGAACTGAAGTTGGTGAAGGTAAGGAATCACGTGAGTTTAACGGGAAAATGCATTTGCTGGAATTTGCCCTTACGGCTGATTTCGCAGTTGTTAAAGCATGGAAAGGTGATACAATGGGAAATCTGGTTTACCGGGAAACCGCTAATAATTTTAATCAGGCAATGGCAATGGCTGGCAAAATTACCATCGCTGAAGTGGAAATATTAGTTCCTGCAGGTGAACTTAATCCCAATGAGGTTCATACTCCTGGAATCTTTGTACAAAGAATATTTCAGGGTGTGGATTATGAAAAAAGAATTGAATTTGAAACGGTAACAGAGTAATGATCAGGTAAAAAACTAAAATTAGAAAAAATGAGTCTTGATAAAAATGGAATAGCAAAACGTATTGCACAAGAGTTGAAAGATGGTTATTATGTAAATCTTGGCATCGGCATCCCCACATTGGTTGCTAACTATGTTCCCGAAAATATAGAAGTTGTACTACAGTCAGAAAATGGATTATTGGGTATTGGGCCTTTTCCCAAAAAAGGTGAAGCTGACCCCGACTTGATAAATGCCGGAAAACAAACGGTTACCACAATCGCCGGTTCTTCTTTTTTCGATTCTTCACTCAGCTTTGCCATGATAAGAGGTGGCCACGTTGACCTGACAGTATTGGGTGCTTTTGAAGTTACTGATACAGGTGATATTTCATCATGGAAAATCCCAGGTAAAATGGTAAAAGGAATGGGTGGCGCGATGGATTTGGTAGCAGCAGCAAAAAATATTATTGTAGCTACAACCCACACCGATAGAAATGGTGAGCCAAAGCTTAAAACTAAATGTGACCTTCCTTTAACAGGGATAAAATGCGTAAAAACAATAGTAAGCGATTTAGCTGTTATTGAAGTTACAGATAAGGGCTTCAAACTATTGGAAAGGGCACCTGGTGTGAGCGTTGAAGAGATTATTGCGAAAACAGGCGCTCCACTGATAGTGGAAGGTGATATTCCTGAAATGAAATTGTAACAGGTAAATACACTTTAGTGCATAATCTTTTGTATGCATCCGTTTACCTGGTGTAAGCGTCCACGCTTACATTATTACTATACCCATCCTGTTTTAAGGATTTATCCTTAATGTTATCAATATATTAGGTATTGGCTTGATACATAAATTCCAAAAAGCTTTTCTGAATCAATAATTATTTCAAATGGGAACGATTGAAACTGCAAAGTGGCTTTATAATGAAATCGACGAACCTCCATAATGTCTGATTACCTTCCAATAGAAAATCTAATAATACTTGACATTCCTGTTTTTGTGAACTACATTTACAGTACTATATTTAAAATATTCGGCAACATAATTCTTGTGAGCAATATGTAACACTAAACTTTACTACTATGAAAATGCTACTTATCCTTGTTCGTGTTTTTGTTTTCGCAATTTGCCCGTTATTTATTCAGGGTCAATCCATTGAGTTGTTATTTACAGGCGATAACAACGGTAGTCATGTGCAACTTGACAGCATATATATTAAGAACCTCACGCTGGGGGGAGATACCATGTTGTATGCCCCTGACACTTCCTTTACCATATTGTTTGTTGGTATAGATGAATTATCGGCAAATGGAAGGTGTGCTTTCAGATTATCTGAAAATTTTCCAAATCCGTTTGTTGACAAGACAAAATTTAACCTTTTTGTAAATCAGGGTGGCATTTTAATTGTTAATGTTTTTAATTTATTGGGCAAACAAGTTGTTCAATTTCAACGAACTATCAGTGAAGGAACAAATCATTTCTCGTTTATTCCCGGTGGTGAACAAGTTTACTTATTGTCAGCAAATATAAATGGTTTGACGAGGAATATAAAGATGTTTTGTACCTCTGATGAAAAACGGGCTTGTGAGATAATTTATGAAGGAAGCAATTTTAAAAACGATGAAATTAAATCATCTGCCTATGGTGATGATTTTTCTTTTGAATTGGGTGATGAATTACTTATGGTTGGCTATGGTGAATCCGGAGAGTCCGGAATTTTGGATTCACCGGAGGAATCAACAACTTATACATTTCAGTATGCCACCAATACTCCATGTATTGGAACGCCAACTGTTGATTATGAAGGACAAACCTACAATACTATTCAAGTTTTAAGTCAGTGTTGGCTGAAAGAAAACCTTAATGTGGGAATCAAAATCAATTCCCCCACAATCCCTACAAACAACGACACAATCGAAAAATACTGTATGGGAAATGATGAATATAACTGTGGCATTACAGGAGGATTATATTACTGGAACGAAATGATGACCTACACAACTATAACCGGAGGGCAGGGCATTTGTCCTGAAGGTTGGCATATACCGGATGATATGGATTGGCAGCTACTTGAAGGTGCAGTTGACAGCATATATAAAATCGGAAATCAAGAATGGCAATATAATAACTGGAGAGGGACAGATGCAGGCGGAAATTTGAAACAAACCGGCACATCATTATGGGAACCACCAAATCCAGGTGCAACTGATGCGTTTGGTTTCACCGCACTTCCCGGAGGATATTTTGTACAAGGTGCATATTGGGGTATCGGTTATAAGGCGTATTTCTGGAGTTCAGAAACCGTAGGAAAATATTACCGCAATTTAGATTGGAATCAAATCCTAATCAACAGACAACCCTTAAGTGGATATTCTGGTACAGCCTTTTCTGTGCGATGTGTTAAAGATTAGTTGGTTTGATACATGTATAACTAAATCAATATTATTAATTATTATTTCAAGTGTAAACTATTAGCACAGGAATTCGTAACGGCTTGAAGGATAACCTTGAAACAATATACGATCAGTCTCCGAGGCTTTTCAATATGGCATTTACTTCCTCTTCTGTGCTATGTAGCCGATCCCTACAGATAGTGATTAACTCGGCTGCCCTCTTCACTTTTACTCCCAGCTCATCCACATTTACGTCCTCATTTTCAATGCTCAACACTATTTGTTCTAGTTCCTGAATGGCATCTGAATATAATAATTTCTTTGACATATTATTGGTTTTATGATTTTTTAACTGATTTTACAATACTACTGAACTGCCCTGCAAAAGTTTGTGTTTCAACAATATCACCCATAATAAGATCATCTGTTGCTACAATTGCCTTCCCATTCTTTTTAGTAATTGTGTAACCTCTTCTCAACACATTTTTCGGATCGAGTAATGTGAGTTTTTCAGATAGATTGGCTAGTTTTAATTTAATTGACTGTGTGGTTGATTTAATAGAGATTGTGAGACGTTTTTCAATCCCTCCTATCTCATGCTTCTTTTTATCAATAAATGCAGTCGAGATTCCATTAAACTCAAAAGAAGTTTTCATTAGTTTATATCTACTGAAATTGAGGACGTTCTCGCTCTTATTTGCTAGTGCTCTCCCCATATTACTTAACCTTATTTTCTCATTTTCAGATATCTTTTTCGATTTATCCACCAGCAACGCCTGAGCTGTTTGTAATCGAACAGAGAAATTATGGAACTTTTGAATTAAGTAATACCCAACATCGGTAGGCGTGATTTTGTTAGCAAATGATACTAATTCAACAACAGTTTCATTGGTGGCATGACCAATGCCTGTAATAATTGGTAAGGGGAAAAGTGCGACAGTTTTTGCCAACTCAAAATTATCATAACTACTTAATCCAACATCTCCTCCTCCACCCCTAATTATAACTACGGCATCAAAATTCTTCTGCACTTTTGCAATTCTACTTAGTTGCTCTTTAATCGATTTTACAGCACCACTGCCCTGTAATAAAGCTGGAAATAACATATGGAAAAAACTATAATCCCATTCGTTTTTATCAATAATCTTAAGAAAATCCTGATAACCTTTACTAGTTTCAATTGATATAATAGCAATTCGTTGTATAATCAATGAAGGTACCAACTGCTTATTTCTGTAATAGATTCCCTCTGATTTTAGTTTTTCTATTGAAAGTATTTTTTCCTTTGCCATTTCGCCCAGAGTAAAAGAGGGCTCTATGTCAATAATTTGTAACCCCATCCCGTAAACTGGATGAAAGTTAACCGAAGTCCTTATCAATACCGTCATCCCATCAGATAAGGGTTCTTTGGTTACGCTTAAAAATTTTGTGTTAATATCATTGAATTGTCCGGCCCAGATTGTACCACGAATTTGAGATCGTACAACTCCCTTTTCTTTTTCTACCAGATCGGGGTAACAATGTCCGCTTTTTGGATAGAAGTTGAGCTTTGCTATCTCGGCCTTCACCCAGTATGATTTCGTATAGGTTTTTTTTATTACCGATTCAATACTTTGAGTAAGCTCAAGAAGAGAATAGAATTTTTTTTGTATTTCGCTATTAGTTTTTCCCAAAACAAAATGAAATTATCAATAGATGCAATGCTATGTGCAAATTTATAAATTATGTAGTAGCATTTGTAGTTCATTAACCAGTGTTATTCAATCTATTTATTGTTGTCAATATATAACAATTTAAGATATTAAGTGCTTAAATAAAATAACTATATTTGTACCCTAACCAAAAAAGAAATGGCAAATATTATTAACTTTTCTGATGCTGCATCAATTGGGCTTCATAGCATGATACTAATTGCTAAATCCGATAAACCTATAAATGCAATTCAATTGTCAAAAGCACTTGGGAATTCAAAACATCACATTGGCAAAGTGCTTCAACGTTTGGTTAAGGATGGATTTCTATCATCATATCGTGGTCCCACGGGTGGTTTTATTATTGAAATCGACCCAAAAACAATAACCCTTTATGACATATACGTATCAATCGAGGGTAAATCAAAAGTGAAATTATGCGCCGATGATAACCATATATGCCCGGTTGACAAATGCATTAAAAAAAAGGTGGTAAAAAGATTAAGTGATGAATTTGTATCATATATGGAAAGTCAAAAATTGGTTGACTATTTGTAAACTGAATTATTATCTACTTTTTCTGCACCCAATACGATGGATTTTGTATTGAACTCCCTCTCCAAATCTCAAAATGAAGTTCGGTCTTTCCTTTAAGATTAGTATGGATTCTGCCAATAATTTCATTTGTTTCAACCTCATCACCCTTGTTTACAAAAACATTATCCAGGTTTGAGTAAACTGTAAAGTACTCGCCATGTTTAACAATCACAGCAAGATTTGTATTTGAAATTGTAGTAATGCTAACTACTTTTCCACTAAAAACAGCCCTTGCTTCACTATTTTTTGAAGTAAGGATGTTTATACCATTATTTTTTGTTTTTACTTTTTTAAGTACGGGATGATTATGAACCCCAAAGGTTTCTGATATTACGCCGCGCTCGGTTGGCCATGGTAATTTTCCCTTATTTGAAGCAAATGAGGATGTTAACTTAATTTCAGAAGGGGTTAGCTCATATGTTTTTCCTGTACTTGCATCCTTTTTGGGAGCGGTTTCGGCTAGAATGATATTTTGTATTTGACGATCCAGATTCTTCGTTTGTTTTTCTTTATCTTTAATCGACTTTCTTAAATGTCTTTCCTTTGATTGAAGATCATTTTTAATACGATTTTTTTGGGCTTGTTCTCTTTCAAGTTCCCTTACTTCCACTTGTTCGTTACCTAGCAGACTATTTTTTTTCGCTCGTTCTAATTTTAATTGTTCAAGTATTTCATTTTTCTTATTTTCGGTCTTTTTAATAATTTCAGATTCTGTTCGTATGTAGCTACTCAATTGATCAAGATACCTCATTCGTTGGTATGCCTGATTAATATCATCTGCCGAGAATAAAAAAACCAGTTTATTATAAGCCGTACTATACTTAAACGCATGCCATGCAATTTGAGCATACTTTTGCTTCAGGCTAACTATTTCTTCATCAAGCTTTTTTAGCGATAATTCTGTTGCTTCAATTTTAGAATTAAGATGATAAACTTCAGCTTTTAAGGTTGCTATTAAATCGATTCGCTTAATAACTTTAACATCAATTAATTGTAGCTGATTTACTGTTGAGTTTTTATCGGATTGGGTTTCGTTTAAGAGCTTATTTGTATAAGCAATTTCACTCTCAAGTTTTTTTCGTTTAGCTTCAAGTTCGGCCTGACTATTTTGTGATATAGATGATATACCTGATAACAATAGAATAATTAATACATATAATCGGTATGATTTCATATTAACAATAATTATTAGAAGGCATCCTCATATTTTGATGGGATGTTGAATGGAAATCGTAGTGGACTATTTATCACTACTTTATTAAACTCAACATCAATAAATATTGATTTATTTGAAACAACTTCAATTCGCATTCTAGACGGAAACAACTGGCCATCAACATTTATATAATCCTGATAATGTACTCTGAGTTTATTGTTATCATCCTCACTCTGTTCTTTGATATCAATTCTGGCAATGCGGTACGTTTCTGGGTCTAACCAAATCTGCTGAACGAGTACCCTTGTATCAATTTCACCTTTTCTAATAAACCTTCTTATTTTTCTTCTTTCTCTAATCGTCATTCGATACATTCCATTATCGATGCTCGATTTATATTTCTTAAAGTCATATTGTGTTAAATCATTACCAATTAGCATGGCCTGAAGTAAGGAATAATCGATTGTAGTATTTATCAAACTATCAACCAGTTCATATTTTCCTGCGAAATACGTTTTGTTTAGTCGATTCATAAATTTAATTGAATCGTTTGATAACAATAGGCGAGCAGCTTCAATACCTAATGCGGGAGTAAACGACATCCAAATCAAACTATCATCTTTAATTCTTAATTGCCCTCTAAGGGTAGTATTATTCTTATCTTGTTCATACGACAATGTAAATTTCGCACTCAAATAATCGAATTTCATCTGATTTTCAATCATATGCGAATAAAGATAGGGAAACCCATATTCCTTTAATGAAGCCTTTAGAACATGCTTTTTTGATTTACAGGATTGGCTACTTAAGCCAACAACAGCAACTAACAATAAAAATAAAACAAATCTGACATTACTATTCATATAGTTTTTTGTTCTTTATTTTCTTATCAAGAAGATCTGAAAAGCCTGTTTTTTCTTTAGCCTTGTTCCAATAATCCAGAGCTTCATTTTCTTTTCCAAGTTGATAGAGTATATCTCCATAATGTTCCAAAACTGCCCCGCTTGTACTACCGCTATTATTATAGGCTTTCTTTATCCATTCAAGTGCTCCCTTATAATCTTTTAACTTATACAATACCCATGCATAAGTGTCCAGATTATTGCTGTTATATGGATCCATCTCAACAGATTTGCCAGCCATCTCTTTAGCTTTTTTAAGATTTACATCTCGTAAAGAAAGGTAATAAGCGTAGTTATTTAAAACAATACTATTTACCGGATTAAGTTTAAGAACCTTGTCGTAGGCTGAATAAGATGCCTCATAATTTTTAAGCTCATTATAAGTATCCCCCAAAGTAGAATAGAATTGTTCAAGTAAGGCATTATTATTTACTACAAAGTCCTTACCAGCATCAAGGAAAGCTAAGGCTTTTACAAAATCTCTAAGCTGAAAATTTCCAACACCAGCAAAAAAGTAAGGCAATGGATAATTTGGAAAATAGTCGATACACTCTTCCGAATCCGTTGCCAACAATTGATAATCTTCAAGATACAAGTCGCAAAATAACAACTGCTCCCATGCAACATAGTTAGCTTTTCCAACTTTAACTATCTCTTTAAAATAAGGTCTGGCTTTTTCATATTCACCATTCTCATATAGCATCGAAGCATAAAAAGAGCTTGCCACTGGATCACCTTTATGAACCTCCATTAAAATTTCGGATAATTCCAAAGCCTGAAGTTTTTGCTCTGCTGACAGATTATCCTTATAATAACCTACAAGCAAATTAATTTTCGTTTTCAAGTCTAGTACCGGATTCAACAGTCCTTGTTTTAATTCAACGAAAGATTTTTCACTTTCACCTTTCTTGGCATAATAATCAGCAAGTGATATATGTACATATGGGTCATCAGGATTATTTTCAACTATTTTTTCATATGCCCATATGGCTTTGTCATCAAACCCATTTTTTGAACAATATTCTGCCATAAGAGCATAATAACGTGTATCATCAGGGTTTGACGCAATCAACTTCTCATATTCGGCAATACCCTTTTCCGGCTCTCCTAATTTGGAATAAAATTCTGTTTTTTGATTTGTAATTCGCTCATTTATTCCCATTAACGCTTCAATCTTATCAAAAGCAATAATGGCATTTCGATAATCGCCAGTAAACTGATATGCAAATGCCAACTCATATATAAAATTCAGATCGTAGGGATTTTCCTCTGCCAACTCTGCATATGCTGTTACATAGTCATCGTATTTTTCATTTATGCGCGACACTTTAGCAAAATGTGCTTTGTACCAAATATTATCCGGGCTGTTTTCCAACGCATTTTTTGCGTATATAAGGGCTTCATCACTTCTTCCAATGGCAAGTAGCACTCTTGATTTTTCATAACTTGCAGCATCATCTCCAGGGTTAATTTCCAATGCTTGCTCAAACAATTCAAGTGCTTCCTGATAATTGCCAATTTGTTTTTTAATTATTCCTTGGGCAAATAAATCAGCCTCTTCATATCTCTGCTTTTCAGTAAGTTCTTTCTTCTTCTGTTTTCGTTTACCCTTGTTATTTTGTGATAAAGCTGTGGTTGAAAAAATAACAGCAAAAATTATCAGGCTGACTATATATTTTAATCTCATTTATTCTTTGTTTAGTTCGTTGATGCTTATTAAATTATGCTAAGCAACAAAAAATGTTCTTACTTCTTTCCTGTGTGTCCAAATCCACCTACGCCTCTTTCCGTTTCCGTGAGCACATCTACCTCTTCCAGTTTTGCCTGAACATGTTCAGAAATAATCATTTGGGCAATTCTATTTCCATCCGAAATAACAAACCCTTCGTTTGATAAATTAACGAGTATCACCTTAATTTCTCCACGATAATCAGCATCAATAGTCCCTGGTGTATTAAGCACAGTAATGCCAAATTTAGCTGCCAACCCGCTTCTTGGTCGTACCTGAGCTTCAAAGCCAACGGGCAACTCAATATACAAACCAGTGGGAATTAATGCTCTTTCCAAGGGTAATAATTCAACAGCTTCATCCAAATTTGCCCTTAAATCCATTCCTGCTGAAGCAGGTGTTTCGTACTTAGGTATCTCATGTTTTGACTTATTTACAATGCGTATATTCATTCGAACAAATCTTTATGTTTAATGAAAGATAAATGTTAGTTACCTTTTCAAATGCAAAAATAACCAAAAATGAATGAGAACAGAGTTACTACTTCGATAAGAGGTTAGTGCTATTTCTTTCTTTTTACCTTATTTATATTCTTATCACCCCTTGTTTTAGGATTCTTATGTTTTTTCATCTTTCTAAGGTAAGAGCCTCCCTGATTTGTCTTTGTATTTTTTTCTTTTTTCTCATGAAAAGCTTTTTCCCCGGTTATTTTTTTTAGATTCCGGTTAGTGCTCTCAATTACTTTAGGACGTTCTTCAGGAATCAATTCAGAGGAAATTTCAACTGCATCTGGAAAATCAATCTTAGGTATCGAATAATTCATCAACGATTCGATGGCTATTTTGTCATCGACCTCTTTTTCTGTATAAAACAATATCGACTTGCCTGGTTGTTCTGCTCTACCAGTACGACCAATTCGGTGCATGTAATTCTCAGGATATCCAGGGGTGTCAAAATTAATAACATGGGTAATCTTTTCAAGATCCAATCCCCTTGCCATAACATCGGTTGCAATCAATATTCTTTTAGTCCCATCATCAAATTGCTGAACCGATCGTATACGATAATTTTGTGATTTATTTGAATGAATAATTCCCAATTCCGATCCAAAATCTTCAGCCAGTAACTCAAACAGCCTATCGGCATTTTTTTTATTTGAAACAAAAACAAGCACTTTCGCATACTCAGTCTTATCAGCTAATAAATATGCCAGCAGATTTACTTTTGTATGGAAATTTTGAGCTCTATAACTCTGCTGTTCAATATTGTCTAAACGGGTTCCACTTATGGCAATCGAAATTTTGGTTGGAGAAACAAAGAAATCATCTATAAGTGCGTCAACCTCTTCAGTCATAGTAGCTGAAAACATAATATTCTGTCTTCGCTCGGGCAATAATTCGAAAATATTAGTTAATTGATAACGAAATCCAAGATCCAACATCACATCAACCTCATCGATAACCAGTTTATTAATATCCTTTAATTTTAGAACTCCGCTAACGGCAATGTCGTATAAGCGGCCTGGTGTGGCCACAAGTAAATCCGTTCCCTGTGCAACTTTCCGCTTTTGAACATTTATATTTGTGCCCCCATAAATCCCCAACACTCGCACATTCTGATATTTGATAAGTTTTTCAATATCAGCAACTACTTGCAATACTAACTCCCTGGTTGGCACTAGTATTAATATCCTCGGACTAATTTGCTTTGAAAATTTAAGTGGCTGTAACAATGGAAGCAAATAAGCCAGAGTTTTACCAGTACCAGTTTGAGCAATACCAACCAAATCTTTTCCGGAAAGAATAACTGAGAATGTCTCTTGCTGGATGGGTGTAGGTCTATCAAAGCCCAATTCACCAATTACGCTAAGTAATTGCTTCGACAGTTTTAAATTTTCGAATGATTCCATTTATCTATTTTTTCAAATTAATCTGTCCGTCTCCAATTATCAATACCCACTTTTGCACTATATAGCACATGATACATTGATGGTACAATTACAAGGGTTAAAAATGTTGCGAAACTTAGCCCAAATATAACTGTCCAACTCATTGGACCCCAAAATACAGCATTATCACCTCCAAAGTAAATATCCGGATTAAAGTTATTAAAGAAGGAAATGAAATCGACATTAAATCCAACCGCCAATGGCATTAAACCCAAAACTGTTGTTATTGCCGTTAATAATACAGGACGCAAACGTGTTCTGCCTGCATCAACAATACATTGTTTCGCAACATCATTAGGAAGATTTTCATTTTCCTCAATACCCAGTTCTTCTTTCTTTCGTTTTTTCGTTAAACCAATATAGTCTATTAATACAATTGCATTATTAACAACTACTCCTGCCAGTGAAACAATTCCGATTCCGGTCATAATGACCACGAAATCCATTTTAAAAGTAGCCAATCCTCCAAATACTCCTATGGTACTCATAACAACACTAAACATAATAATTGCCGGCTTAACAAACGAGTTGAACTGTGACACTAGGATAATCATAATTAAAGCAATGGCAATTATTAATGCTGTTGTTAAAAATGCCATCGACTCATCCTGTTCTTCCTGTTCACCTGTAAACTTATATTTATTGCCTACCGGCATACTATAATCAGCCATTACCTTTTTAAGCTCAGTATTTATTTCATTGGCATTATATCCTTCCAGTACATTTGAATATATCGTAATAAGTCTATTTCTATCTTTACGAGTTATAGCACCATAGGTTGAGCTATACTTAAAATCGGCCACAGCTGAAATAGGAACCTGAACAATTTTACCTGATGATTGACTTCTAAAGGTAATAAGCTGATTTATTAGATCTGATATATTATACCTGAACTTATCATCAAGTCTCATAACAATTTTATACTCATCTTCACCATCCTTGAAGTCTGAGATTTCTTTACCAAATAATGATGTACGAATTGCATCCCCAACCTGCCCGGTTGATAAACCATATCTACGTGCTTTATCGCGATCGATATTTACAAGTAATTCAGGTTTTCCAACATCCAAATCAATTTTTAACGCTTCAATTCCAGGAATATTAGCTTTATTAATCTCTGCCCTAATATCATCAGTTAGTACCAGAAGTTGATCAAAATCATTTCCACTAATTTCCAAATTAATTGGTTTACCGGTTGGTGGACCTTCCTTCTGCTTTTCAACAGAAAGTGTAATTCCGGGATATAAACCTACCAAGGCATCTGATAAGTGCTCCTGTATTGTTGAAGTACTTTTACCTCCACGATATTGGAAATCAACAAAGTTGATAGTAATTAAACCTTTGTTTGGAGATCCTCCCCTTCCTGAAAAACCTTCGTTTTCACCAACAGCACCTTTACCGGTTATTGTTAATACCGACTCAACAATATCCATATCGGGTTTGAGAACCTCGAATACTTTTTGTTCAAATACACGCATTATTGAATCACTAATTTCAATATCAGTGCTTATTGGCATTTCAGCTGTAACATTTATTAATTTTGGGTCACCCGAAGGAAAAAACTCAACCTTTGGATTTCCACCAAAATAAAACATAAGTGTTAGAAACATTAACAATACCGTCCCCACCAAAAAGTAGGCTGGCGTATAGCCTTTTAGGGCAAATTTGATGAATAGGGTATATACATTTTCCATCCAAACCAATGCAGTTTTTTGAAACCACATTGCCAATCGTGATAAGAAAAGCAAGTTCAATAATCCAATGAATGCAAATATCAATGCCAATGTACCAATCCAGTTTATACCAACCATATAAAATATTGCGGCAAACAGAACCAGAGATACCATAATAATTATGCTTCGCTTGGGTTTTGGCAATGTTACATTTGATCCTTTTTTAAAGAAATCAGTAAATAATACAGGTATTATTACAAGAGCTACAAACAGTGATGATGCAAGAACTATAATTAAGGTTAGTGGCATGTACGACATAAACTCGCCCATTATACTCTTCCAGAAAAGTAGAGGAAAGAAAGCAGCAAGAGTAGTGGCTGTTGATGATATAATTGGCATTGCAACCTCACCAGTAGCTTGTTTGGCAGCTTCAAGTAAGGGGTAACCTTTATGAACGAATCGATATATGTTTTCGGTTACAACAATGGCATTATCCACAAGCATTCCGAGGGCTAATATCAACGAGAATAACACTATCATATTTATCCTGTAATCCATCATTCCCATAATCATAAATGAAAGAAACATTGATAAAGGAATTGCTATTCCAACAAATAATGAATTTCGAGTGCCAAGAAACAGGAACAGAATAAAAACAACAAATATTATCCCCATGATAATACTGTTTTCGAGATTGCTTAGCTGCATTTTTACCATCTCCGACTGATCGTTAGTAATGGTAATAATTAAATTTTCAGGAATTACATTGGTTCTTGTTGCTTCATCAAGAATATCCATCACCTGAGATATTGTAGAAAGAAGGTTTTCACCGCTCTTTTTCACTACCTGTAACGAAACTACCGGTTGACTATTTAAATAAGCATAACTATCTCTATCTTTAAAACCATAATCAACATAGCCAATATCACGCAAGTAAACAATGGCTCCATTTTCACTTTTAACAATAATATTTTCGATTTCGGATGGATCATCAAACTCACCAATAATACGAATTGTACGTTTGATTTCGCCAAGAAGCAATTCGCCACCCGACAATGAAACGTTTTCAGCAATTACAGCATTTTCAACATCTCCATAGCTAACCTGCATGGTGCCCATTAAAAATGGATCTAGTATAATTTTTACTTCCTTCTCGGTAATCCCTGTGAGGTTAACTGTGGAAACTTCAGATATTGTTTCAAACTCCTCTCTTAAATCCTCAGCAAAATCCTTTAACTCATTTACACTATAATCACCCGAAAGGTTAATATTGATTACCGGGAATTCAGATAAATCTATATCTGTTACTATGGGATCAAAGGGTAAATCGTCGGGTAATTCACTTTTTGCCTTATCTACAGCATCCTTAACATCCTGTAATGCAACTTTTATTTCAACATCAGTATTAAATTCAACAAAAATATTTGAAACATCCTGACTCGAAACTGATGTCATATCTTTAATACCCTTAACGGATTCAATTTCTTTTTCCAGATTTCGTGTAATTAGATTCTCGATATCTACCGGAGGATTACCCGGATAAAGGGTTTGAACCATTATCGTTGGTATATTTATTTCTGGAAACAGTTCCTTTGGCAGGGATATATATGAATAAAACCCAAACAAAATTGTTACAACTGTTATTAGATATACTGTATTTTTATTATTTAAAGCCCAGGTAGATAACCAAAAATTACGAACTACTTTATCACTAACTATTTCATTTTTCTCCATGTGTACAGTTTATTAACTATGATAACTTGCTAATGTCTAACCTATTAATTAACAATCGAAACAACCGAACCTTTTGATATATTATTATAACCATCGGTAATAATCACATCGCCAATTTTCAAACCATCAAGAACCTCTGTTTTATCCTTGAATGATTTACCTGTTTCAATATATTTCTTTACAGCAATATTGTTACCATTTTCATTTCCAATTACAAAGAGGAACGAGCCATTCATATCTTCTTTTATTAATATTGAAGGAACTACAATTGACTGCTGCGAATTATAATCGTTAATAATAACATTTGCCAACATGTGAGGTTTTAATATTCCTTCCTTATTATAAATTTCAATTTGCACTGTAAAAGTTCGATTCTGTTTATTAATCACATTACCTGTTCTATAAACAGGTTCACGATATGTAATTCCGGGGTAGGATGGGAAATTAATATCCACATAGTCTCCTTTTTTAATCACTGGCAAATATGCTTCCGATAGAGGAATTGTTACATATAGCTCATCAATATTTACTATCTGCATTAGCTGCATGCCTGGTACAGCAAGCTCACCTTCCTTGAGCATTATTTCCTCAACAACACCATCAATTGGTGATTTGATTATAGCCAAGTTCTTTTGAGCTCTTAGTGTATAAAGCTTATTCTCAAGGCTTTCATATCCATTTTTTGCTTCCAGGTATTGTCTCTCAGATCCTATATTTTTCTCCCACAATATTGACTGCTTATCATACATTATTTTTGCAAGTGCTAATTGTGATTCAATTTCTATGATATTTTTATCGATTATCACTGTATTTAACCTGGCAAGTAACTGATCCTTTTTCACATTTTCTCCTTCATTTACATTTATGGATATTATTTGTCCATTAACTTCAGGACTTACGAAAGCTTCACTAATACTTTCAAGTTCACCAGCAGCAGTAAAACTATGGGAAAAAGGAGTTGCCGTAATCGTTTCAACCTTTACGGGAGTTTTTAGCCCCTTGTACTCACCACTACTTGAAGCTTCTTCAACCTTATAAATTTCTAAATTTAGTTCTTCAATTTGCTTTTTGTAGGCGCTTATTTTATCAGTGTCTGATACGTTTTCATTATTTGAAGAACATGAAATAATGAATAAACTAATGGTTAATATTAAAAATAATCTGTTCATACTATGTTGATTTTAAACTTTTGTTGTTAAATTTTTGATTTACAATATCTCTCCCTTTATCACTAACTATACCATAAAGGTGATATTTAAACATCTCTGTAAACAATTCTGTGGATAATAATTCATCTATGGTAAAATATTCTGATTCCAAAATTCCTTCAAATCGCATTAGATTTAACTTTGAAATTATTTCACCATTTATATTTTCCCGGTAAAGTCCTTCTTTTTTGCCCTTGTGTATATTGTTTACAAAGTTTTCAAAAATCAACTTTTGTTTAATCTTATGAAAATTATTATAAACCTCCGGGTAATATTTTTTAAGATCGTAGACAAATGCAGGTTTATTACTCCTTATCATTTTTGCCTGAATCTCATAAAAATGAAATATCTCATCTATTGCACTGCAATTCTTACACTCAAAAGATGAAAAATGACAATCCCATTCCTCACGAGCATTTTCTAATACAGCCAAAACAAGTTCCTTCTTATCTTTAAAATGTTCATAAAGAGTTTTTTTAGAAATAGATAATCTATGGGCAACATCATCCATTGTTACTCCCTTAATCCCATATTCAAGATATAGTTTTGAAACGCTTTCAACTATTTTTTTTGTTTTGTCATCCATAACTGTCTATTCCTCCTTTGCAAGTATTTTTGCCAATACTTCACCAGTTTTCAATAATTGAAGAGCTGAGTTAATGTACTCATTTTCTGAATTAAGAAATTGATTATGAGTATTTAGAATATCCAAACTTGAAGCCATCCCTTCAACATATTTTTGAGTAGTTACGTTATATATTTTTTCGGCAGTTTTACGATTTTTTTGCTTATTTTCATATACCCTATATGCATTTAGATATTCGTTTTTGGCGGCATTAAATTGTAGATTCAATTGGCTTTCGAGTTGCTTTTCCATCACTTCAACCTGACTATAAGCTATTTGAGCCTTCTTTACCTTTGCTCTTCGTTGGCCACTCGAAAACACAGGTATTTGCATAGTAACGCCAAGTGCTGAACTTGAATACCAAACACCTTTGCTGTCAAAAAAATTCAATTTATCACGTTGAGCCTGGCTTTGATAATATACATTTGCAGATAGAGTCGGCATATATGCAGATTTCTCTAATTTAACCTGAAGCCAACTAAGCTCCTTTTGCTTCACAAGTGATCTGAAATCAATATTTTGATTAACATCAAAGGGGTTCACCAAAAAACCTGAGTTATGCATACGTTCAATTAAACTTTCCATATTATCTGTAAGTACAATACTATCGCCATCATTCAACCCAAGATAAAATTTAAGGTAAGCATGAGAAATAATTAGTTGGTTTTTTAGATATAGAGCGGATGCTTCAAGATCCGAAACAAGTAAATCCATCTGATCAACATCAATATCTTCAGCAAATCCCACATTATAAACTTCTCTGGTTTCGTTTGCAAGATTTTGAGTAACCCTTAAGGTAGAATCAACAACTCTAATCCCTTCAGAAGCAGAAAGTGCTGCATAATATGAATCACTAACTTGTTGTTTTACTTCAACTACATTTTTGAAGTAATCAGTATTTGTTTTCTCAAGATATTTTCTGGCAGCCTGTAGTCCAACCAGATACTCTCCGCTAAATATAAGTTGAGAAACAGATGCTCCAAGGGTTGCATCATATTTTGTTCCAAACTGTAGCTCCATTGTTTTGCTGGGGTCGTTAAAATCTGGAATTATCATAACCGGGCGTGCAATATTATCATTATACCCAATCGATGCACTTACCTGTGGTAATCCGATTGAAGTTGATTCATTAACCTGATAACCGGCAGCTTCAACATCTTTTATTGCATTAATTATCTGATAGTTATTTTCCAGAGCATATTTAACAGCCTGATCAACTGAGAAGTATTTTATTTCCTGAGATATAGCTCCCAAAGAAATAGTTAATGTAAAAATTAGAATTATAAATTTATTCATTGTTTTTGTGTTTATAAGAATTGGCAAATGTACTATATTTTAAACCTCGGAAACTTAAATTATGTTAAAAGTTTATTGGGTTTATATTCTGTCTGGTAAAGGGTTGTCTTTCTGTAGTATAGGAACTCTTTTGTTGTATAGAGATACTTCGCTACGCTCAGCATGACAAGGACTTGGGGATATGAAACTTGTTGTCATTCAACGTAGTGAAGAATCTCATCAATTGGAATATGTTAATGGTATGAGATGCTTCGCTACGCTCAGCATGACAAAAACTTTAATATCAATCTTCAAGTTCATCATTTAAAAATTCCCACTCAGGATTTACCGAATTAATTAAATTTTCCTTCTTTTTCCGAATCCAACCTTATATTTCTTTCTCACGATCGATTGCATCCTGGATATAATCAAAGTGTTCGTAGTAAATCAAATTGTAACAATTATATTTTCCGGCAAATGTTTTTCTTGTAGTTTTTGCTTCTTCTTCATGTTGCCAAAGTCGATTGGGAAGATCGTTGGTTACTCCTGTATATAGTACTGTTTTGTTTTTGTTGGTTGTAATGTAAGTAAAATAGTTATGTGTTCCGATAGGTTTCATTTTTCAAAGTTAGGGAATTAATTTTTATTTTGCGGGTATATCCTGAGAGTCATTGTCCTCCTGAACGTAGTGAAGGAACTCATTTTTGTCTAGTTAGAGATACTTCGCTACGCTCAGCATGACAAAGGACTTGGGATATGGAGCTCGTTGTCTTTCTGAACGCAGTGAAGAATCTCATCAATTGAAATAGGATCATGGTATGAGATGCTTCGCTACGCTCAGCATGACAAAGGACTTGGGATATGGAGCTCGTTGTCTTTCT
>CALDOI010000179.1 GCA_937912115.1 uncultured Bacteroidota bacterium
ATGGAAGTGAGGTTTTTACAGAGCATATCATTAGCATAAGTGCCGATGGAGCTTATTCAGTATATGCCGCTGATGTTGATGGAGATGGTGATTTGGATGTGCTTTCAGCTTCTTATTCTGATGATAAAATCGCCTTGTATGAGAATAATGGAAGTGAGGTTTTTACAGAGCATACTATTAGTACCTCTACTGATGGAGCCAGGTCAGTCTATGCCACAGATATTGATGGAGATGGAGATATGGATGTTCTTTCTGCTTCAGCGTATGATGATAAAATAGCATGGTATGATAACTTATCAACCTCAGCTTATCTTAATTCTCCACAAGCAGGAACTGGTGCAGCAGATTTAACACCCGCATTTAACTGGAGTTCATCAGGGAATGGGACTTTAAATAATGTAATGTATATTGATACCGATATTGATCCGTTTACCGGCGGTACTTCATATGATGTAGCTACAGCTCAAAGCAAAACACTAACATCAAACTTAACTGCTGGTACAATTTATTATTGGGGGATTTCTGTTACTGATGTAAACGCTAACATAACTCAATCGGTGGTTCAGTCATTTACACCACTAGTTGCTAGTCAAGGTGGTGATATTGGTAATGGTATGAATATTAGCACTTCTACTGATGGAGCTTATTCAGTTTATACCGCCGATGTTGATGGTGATGGTGATATGGATGTTCTAAGTGCTTCTTATTTTGATAATAAAATTGCCTGGTATGAGAATGATGGAAGTGAGGTATTTACAGAGCATACCATTAGCACTTCTGCCATTGGAGCATTTTCTGTGTACGCCACTGATATTGATGGTGATGGTGATATGGATATTCTTTCCGCTTCTTATTCTGATGATAAAATAGCTTGGTATGAGAATAATGGAAGTGAGGTATTTATAGAGCATACCATTAGCACTTCTGCTAATCAAGCTACTTCTGTCTACGCCACTGATATTGATGGTGATGGTGATATGGATGTTCTTTCTGCTTCTAGATATGATGATAAAATAGCCTGGTATATAAATAATGGGAGTGAGGTTTTTACTGAGCATGTCATTAGCACTTCTGCCAATGGAGCTTATTCAGTATATGCCGCCGATGTTGATGGAGATGGTGATATGGATGTACTTTCTGCTTCGAATATTGATGATAAAATTGCCTGGTATGAGAACAATGGAAGTGGGGTTTTTACCCCACATACCATCAGCTTAACTGCTGATGGGGCTCGTTCAGTATATGCCACCGATGTTGATGGAGATGGTGATATGGATGTGCTTTCAGCTTCTACTCTTGATGATAAAGTAGCATGGTATGAGAATAACGGAAGTGAGGTTTTTACTGAACATTCCATTAGTACCGCTGGCAATGGAGCTAGTTCAGTGTATGCTACGGATATTGATGGTGATGGTGATATGGATGTGCTAAGTGCTTCTTATGATGATCATGAAATTGCCTGGTTAGAAAATGATGGTAGTGAGAATTTTACAAGACATTTCATTAGCACCTCTGCTAATGGAGCTAGATGTGTGTATGCGGCCGATATGGATGGAGATGGTGATATGGATATACTAAGTGCTTCTTATTCTGGTGATAAAATAAACTGGTATGAGAAAACTGATTATATAGTTTGGGACGGTAGTACAGATACAGATTGGAACAACCCGTCGAACTGGAGCGGAGATATCATACCTTCATCAACTAATACCGTTATTATTTCAGATGTAAGCAACAGTCCGGTTATAAATCAGGATCCTTCTTCTCCTGCTGTTTGTAAAAACCTTACTATTCAGAATGGTGCTTCACTTACAATAAATACAGGAAAAGCCCTTACCATTCATGGCAATTTAGAGGTAGAACCTACTGCTACATTTACAATTAATACTAATGCAATAGTTACTTTAGAGTAAGCATTATTGTAGGATCTATAATAATGCAATTAAGTTAATCCTCATTAAAAACAAAGGTAGGAAATTTGGTCTCCCCTCGGTTGAAAATCAACTGAGGGGATTGAGGATGAATAAGATTGTCTACTTTTTTCGCGAATGAAATATGAACTTTATATGAGTTCTAAAAGAAACCAATCCCAGTTTGGGCTTGCAACTTAAAGTCTTCTAACACATTATTTTAATAATCTATCATCTTTAAACAATTAGCTGCATTTGTTAAATTGTGTTAAATAATGGCAAAAACTTTGAATCTTAAAAATTCCATACTATTTTCGCGTCACGAACCATTATTTTTAATTAATCTAAATAAGAATAGGATGAAAAAGCTTTACAATTTAATTGCAATAATTGCTCTTCCGGCAATATTAATTCTTTATAGCTATAGTAGCGGAAGCCCTGGTGGAAAGACAGGCTCAATGGGCGATGGCGGAAATACATGTACAGATTGCCACAACGGAACAGCAATTTCCCAAGGTGGTTGGATTACAACTGATATCCCAATGGAGGGATTTACACCCGGCGAAACCTATACAATAGTTGCAACAGGAACTCACACTGGCGTTGTTAAATTTGGTTTCGAATTAACCGCAGAAGATATGTTAGGTAACAAAACAGGGCTATTAACTATTACAGAAGCTACACGAACAAAGCTTGCAAATGCTAATAAGTCAGTTACTCATACCTCAGCAGGTAATACACCTACGGGAAATATGAACACATGGACCATGAATTGGACTGCCCCAGATCCTGCACCAAGTAGTGTTAATTTCAACGCAGCATATAATGCCGCCAATGGAAATGGAATGACGAGTGGTGATGTAATATATAAGTCGGAGATTTCTGTTCAGTTATATACTCCTATGCCTCAAATAACCTCAGTTGACCCTGATCATGCTCAACAAGGATTTGAAGGCGAAATAACAATAAGTGGCGAGAATACCGACTGGACGGCAGGCGTAGACGAAGTGCTTTTTGTATATCATGATAACAATACAGTTATGTTTGAAGGCAAAGATATTGTTGTTAGTAGCGATGAGTTACTTACAGTTAATGTAAGTATCCCCATCGACATTGAAATAGGCAGCTATGATGTTTATGTTAACAATGTTATGCTAATGAATGGGTTTGTTGTTGATATACTTGATGATATTACCGATAGACAATTGGAGCAATCGGTATCAGTATTTCCAAATCCTGCCATTAATTCCATAACTATTTCGGCTCCTACCGGTTCTGAGATAACGATAATCGACATAAGTGGTCGCATGATAAACAGAACCAACATATTAAATAAAAGTATTGATATTGATGTTTCATCTTACAAAGCTGGATTATACTTTGTACAAACTACTTTCGGGGGAAACTCTCACTCACAAAAACTAATTGTAAGATAACATCAAGATCATAAATTATACCAATTAAATTTCAGAATAAGCTTAATAAATCAATAGATTTATCAGCGCATTTTGATGTTAGTTGATATACATTCTAACTACTACTAAACAATACTACCAGGCTCCTTTTGATCAACTGATCGGAAGGAGCCTTACTTTTTTATGGTACTTTAGGTTATCCATTTAGATTGAGTTTATTACCTTTGATGAAAAAATAACCCGATGGATAATTTTTGCCTCGATTGCGGAACTAAGCTAATGGGCAGAGTTGATAAAAAATTCTGTAACGATCAATGCCGTAATAACTATCACAATAAGGAAAACAGAGAGGATTCGGCACTTATTAGAAATGTAAATGCAATCCTTAAAAAAAACCGAAACATACTAAAAGACTTAAATCCTGTTGGAAAAGCAAAGGTTAAAAAACAAGATATGATTTCGAGGGGATTTAATTTTAAATATTTTTCAAACATCTATAAAACAAAAGATAACCGCATTTACTATTTTGTATACGAGCATGGTTATACTGATATTGGTAATGATTATTTTGCACTAGTAATAAATATTGATATTTAAGAGGATACTATAATAATAAGTCACATTTTTTTATTGCATCAAAAGAACAAAAAAAGTGCCTGAAAAATATCAGGCACTTAATTCATGATTCATATTATCCTATTGAAATTAAACTTTCAACCTATCCTTAAAAGGTAAAAATGTCATAAAATCAGCATGATGAACAATATATGCTTCGGTAGTACGCTTTACCATATTACCTTCACCGGCATGGGTTGCAATAATATGGCATACTTCAGCTGGCACACCTGCTTCCTCGGCTAAACTTACACCGCTAAATGGGTGACGCAGATATTTACCATAGTTTCCCTGAATAGCTTTGCCATCCGCATCAAGTTCGTATTCGAGTAGTTTGCCAACATCAGCAAGGATAGCACCGGCAATTAGCACATCCATATTTACAGGAAGTTCGCCATGATACATCTCATTAATTTTATTTCCGGCATCTCTGGCAATATGTACAACTGATCGTTTATGATCCATAAATGTAACTTTCAAATCTGGTCCACAAAGTAGTGTAAAAGGTATTCTTCTTAAGTCTTCAGGCTTAAGTACACTTCTTTCCAGAGCAAGCTCCCAGGTAAGAGCTGTTTGATTCCTTAATCCCTCGTCCTGAATCCATTCGATTTCAGGCCATAGCTCTATTAGTTCTTTATTGTTCATGATCTATAATTTAGCAATTACAGCGTCTGCCATCTCTTGTGTGGAAGCAGCACCTTTTTCAATAACATCAGCTCTGCCAGTCATCTTCATCATGTCGTAGGTTTTTACTTTACCTTCGATAATAACTTCAGCCACAGCTTTGCGAATACGAGCAGCAATATCATTTTCATTGATGAAATCTAGCATCATACATGCTGATTCAATCATCGCAATTGGATTAACAATCGAAACATCGTAATCGGCATATTTAGGAGCTGAACCATGAGTAGGTTCGAAAACGCCAATTCCTGAATCGGGATTGAATTGGGCTGAACAAGCAAAACCTAATCCGCCAATTAATCCTGCAAAACCATCACTAACAATATCTCCAAACATATTACCGGCAACAATTACACCATAATTTTCAGGATTTTTTGTTAACCACATCATTTGAGCATCTATGTTTGTATTCCATAATTCGATTTCAGGATAATCCGATTTTTGGATTTCCTGAGCCATTTTAAACATCATCCCTGATGTTTCGCGAATTACGTTAGGTTTCTCACAAACTGTTACTGATTTATAACCATATTTTTTAGCATGCTCAAAAGCGGCTCTTAATATGCGTTCAGTAGCTTTTTTTGTAAATATCCTTGTTGATACTGATATCTCTTCCTTAGGTGTATCACCAAAATTCTTAACAAATTTGGGATGTGTCATTAAAGCATCATAAACTTGCTTAGGTGGATTACTCCATTCAACACCACCATAAAGTCCTTCAGTATTTTGTCTGAAAATTACAACATCAACTTCAGGTTCATCAAAATTATCGCCTTGTGCACGACGAATAAAATTAAGTGGGTTTCCAACGTAAGTATGACATGGACGCATACAAATGTCCAATCCAAAATGCTGACGTAATCCAACAATTGGAGATGAATAAATCAATCCTTTTGATTGCAATTCAGGAGATAATTCTGCAAAAGCAGCATCCTTTGGTTTTGATGTTATGGCCCCAAATAATCCGACTTTGTGCTTTTTAATTAACTCAATTGTTCTGTCAGGTAAAGGGTTTCCTTCTGATTTCCAAAATTCCCAGCCAATATCGCCTTCAACGTATTCAGCTTCAAATCCGGCTGCATCTAGTACACGTATTGTTTCATCCAATACTGCTTTTCCTATACCGTCACCCGGTAGGGCAACTATTGTTCTTTTCGACATTTATTTAAGTTTATTCGGTTAAAAATGAAGCAACAAATATACAAATGCGGTTAATATATCACACTATTATTTAATAATATATAACCACTCTAAATACTGTTTTTAGATTCTTTATCAAGCCTATATTGTAGCTTGTTTATTCACATATTTTGTACTTTTGCAATATGGTAAACTTCGCGGATAAACTACAAGTCAGTTTTTTCCATACTATTTCAAATGTTTGTTCAAATTCCAATGTTAAAGCATTCGTAATAGGTGGTTATGTTCGTGATTTGATAATAGAGCGACCATCAAAGGATGTTGATGTTGTAGTGGTTGGTAGTGGAATTAAAGTTGCAAAAAAGGTTGCTGAAGAGATGGGCTCAGGCACTCATGTAAAATATTTTAAAAATTTCGGAACTGCAATGATCCGCAAAGGCGAATGGATTATTGAATTTGTTGGAGCACGTAAAGAATCATATAGATCACAATCGAGAAAACCCATTGTTGAAGATGGATCGTTATCTGATGATCAAAATCGTAGAGATTTTACGATAAATGCAATGTCGTTAAGTCTTCAAAAAAATACTTTTGGTGATCTGTTGGATCCATTTAATGGTGTTGAAGATATTAAAAACAAAATCATCCGTACACCACTCGACCCGGATATTACCTTTTCGGATGACCCATTGAGGATGATGCGTGCCATAAGGTTTGCCACCCAGCTAAATTTTAAAATCGATATTGGTACTTTAGATGCAATAGCAAGAAATAAAAATCGAATCACCATAGTATCACAAGAAAGGATAGTTGATGAATTAAACCTTATTATTATGGCCAACAAACCTTCAATTGGTTTTAAGCTACTTGATGAAACCGGTTTGCTTGCAATTATTTTTCCAAAATTTGCAGAACTAAAAGGCGTTGAAGTTATAAATCGACAGGCTCATAAGGATAATTTTTATCATACTTTACAAGTATTGGATAACCTTTGTGAAAATTCTAATAATCTCTGGTTAAGATGGAGTGCAGTACTACATGATATTGCTAAACCTGTTACAAAAAGATACGCTCCCGAAACAGGCTGGACATTTCATGGTCATGAATTTATTGGTTCAAAAATGGTTCCCAGAATTTTTCAAAAACTAAAACTCCCTCTGAATGACAAAATGCGCTATGTGCAAAAGATGGTCCAACTTCATTTGCGTCCCATTGTACTGGCTCAGGAAATTGTAACAGATTCAGCCATTAGGCGACTATTATTCGATGCTGGTGATGACATTGATGATTTGATGATGTTATGCGATGCCGATATCACTTCCAAAAATGAGGAAAAAGTAAAAAAGTATTTAAATAATTTTCAGCTTGTTAGAAGAAAACTCAAGGAAGTTGAGGCTATGGATAATCTCAGAAACTGGCAACCTCCAATAACAGGCGAAATAATTATGGAGACCTTTGGATTGAGTCCATCAAAAACCGTTGGTGATATTAAAATAGCAATTCGGGAAGCCATACTAGATGGAGAAATAAACAACTCATATGATGATGCATATGCCTTTATGCTCCAACAAGGCCATGAAAAAAAACTCAGAGTTGTAAAGATTATTGATAATCCTGACAAAGAAAATTCTGATGATATTTCTTCACTCAAGTAATTCTCATATTTCATTCCAAACATGAAAGCAAAATCTAAGTTTTCCGGCAAATTAATTGTTGTTGTTGGACCAACAGCATCTGGAAAAACTGGAGTGGCTATTAATCTGGCTAAGCATTTTAAAACTCAAATTATAAGTGCCGACTCACGACAATTTTACAAAGAAATCCCAATCGGTACGGCTGCACCTACTCAATCTGAGCAAAGCGAAATAGTTCATCACCTGGTTGGAAACTTATCGGTTACTGACAACTATAATGTCTCTAAATTTGAAAATGATGTTCTAAATTTGCTCGATTCTCAATTTACAGATTCTCCTTATATTATAATGACAGGAGGATCAGGCCTATATGTCAATGCCGTTTGCGAAGGCATTGATGTTTTTCCCGATATAGACGAAACCATCCGTACAGAAATACAGGAACTCTTCAACAAATATGGAATTGAAGCACTGGAAAAAAAGTTATGGTCACTCGATCCTGAATATTATATACAAGTTGATCATAATAATCCGGTAAGACTAATGAGAGCTATTGAGGTTTGTTTGCAAACCGGCCACAAGTATTCTGAGTTAAGAAAAAATGACCCTCTACATCGGAATTTTGAAATAATAAAAATTGGTATTGACATTCCTCGTGAAATTCTTGTTGGTAGAATTAATGATCGTACTGATTCTATGATTGGCAAGGGTTGGATTGAAGAAGCAAAATCTGTACACAATTACAAAAATCATAATTCCTTAAATACTGTTGGGTATAAAGAGCTATTTGCATATTTTGATGGGGAAATGACACTGGAGCAGGCTGTTGAAAAGATTAAAACCAACACTCGCAGATACGCCAAACGCCAAATGACCTGGTTTAGAAGGGATAAGGAAATTAATTGGTTTGATGGTAATGACATACCCGGGATGATAAAGTTGATTAATGGGGACTAACGTCTGATTGGGATTTTTTGACCATATAAGACACATAAGGTCATATAAGTATAGCCCATCATTTTATTCATAATGGCTAGATATCAATGGCAAAGATGACCACCCTTAAGTAACTGTGAGCCTTCCATAATAACTTTTTAACTTATTAGGTTCTTTCTTTGGCATTGGATTTGCTTTTTATTGTAATTTTGATTTTCAGCAAGTAATTTCTATGAAGAAAATTTACACTACTATTTTTCTAATTCTTCTGTATGCTTTTTCTGCTATGGCTACTCACCAAAGAGCCGCTGAAATTACCTATAAACACTTATATGGATTAACTTACGAGTTTACCATTACAATGTACACCAAAACATCCAGTCCGGCTGATGACTCAAGAACCGTTATGCCAATAAGCTGGGGAGATGGAACCGGAGATGAAATTAATAGGATATATTTCGAACCTATACCCAACGTTAGCGATATTACACTCAACATCTATAAAGGTAATCACACGTATCCCGGCCCTTCAAACTACATTGTTTCTGTTGAGGACCCAAACCGAAATTTTGGCGTGATTAATATTCCAAATTCGGTTAACGTACCCATGTTTGTTCAAACTGAATTACTAATAAATCCATTTCTGGGATATAATACTTCCGTGGTACTGTTAAATCCGCCAATTGATCAGGGTTGCGTAGGCAAAACATTTATTCATAATGCCGGTGCTTATGACCCTGATGGCGATAGCCTTTCATATAAATTAGTTATTTGCAAGGGAGCAGGTGGATGGGATATTCCGGGCTATGCCTATCCAACAGCTTCTGAATATTTCAAGATTGACTCGATAACAGGTGATTTGATTTGGGAAACGCCGGTGCTACAAGCCGAATATAATGTTGCTTTCGATATTGAAGAATGGCGTTATGGAATTAAAATATCGACAGTAAGGCGTGATATGCAAATCAATATTGTGGCTTGTGATCATGACCCTCCTGAAATATATTCAATTGATGATACATGTGTAGTAGCCGGCGACTTTCTTCAATTCGAAGTTACGGCTATTGATCCTGATCAAACAAATGTAGAACTTATTGCCTTTGGCGGACCATTTGAACAAAGTCAAAATCCTGCCTATATTGAACCTGATCCTGCTTCAGGAAATGATACAGTAACAACTACTTTTAATTGGCCAACACTATGTAGCCATGTTCGACTGGAGCCATACACAACTATTTTTAAAGCCAGAGATAATGGTTTCCCTGTTAATCTGGTTAATTTTAAAACAGTATTTATAAAGGTAATTGCACCTGCTCCTGAAAATCTAATTGCCGAACCATTGGGGACTGGCATAAACCTAGGTTGGGAAAAAAGCACCTGTAACAATGCAATTGGTTATCATATTTATCGACGTAGTGGGCCTTCGGGATGGGAGCCTGGCTATTGCGAAACTGGTGTTCCATCATATACTGGCTTCAAGCTATTAAAGGAGATTGATGATATTAATACTATTAACTACAGAGATGATAATGATGGTGAGGGCTTAGTTCATGGAATAGATTATTGTTACAGGATTATTGCCGTATTTTTTGATCAGGCTGAAAGCTACGCCTCAAACGAAGCTTGTGCATATCTAAAAAGAGATGTGCCAATTATAACCCATGTTAGTAACGATAGTACTGATTTAAACATTGGAGAAGCGATGGTTATTTGGTCGAAACCCATTGAATTGGACACAATACAATACCCTGGACCATACAAATATTTACTGTATCGAAATGATGGAATTATTTGGCCTGATAATGGAGAATTGATAGCTACATTCAGTAGTCTTGATGATACAATTTTTATTGACGGTGATGTTAATCTTAATACTCATAATGGTCCATATAGCTATCGTGTTGATATCGAAAACTTAATTGTAAAACCTATCGGTCGCTCGCAAAATGCATCTTCAGTATTTATCCGTACAGAGCCAACTGATCACGAAATTAAGCTATTGTGGGTTCCTAAAGTTCCATGGGATATTGAATATACAGTTATCTACAGAAAAGATCCGGGCTCAACAACTTACGATTCAGTTGGTTTAACTAGTTATGGATACTACCGCGACAAAGGTTTGACCAACTATGTTGAATATTGTTACTATGTGAAAACCGTTGGTCATTACTCGTTGCCTGGATTAATTGATCCATTAATTAACTACTCTCAACTTACATGTGAAACTCCCATTGATAATATTCCACCATGTAAACCAATACTAAGTGTATACACAGATTGTGAGCAAATTACAAACGAATTGGCAATGTATCTGCCTTTTGATTCATGTAGTTATGATGCAGTTAAATATTATATTTATTATACTCCACCCGGGGCCGACTATACTCAGCTAATCGATTCAATAGATTATATAGCAGATGATACTACCTATTTTATACATGATAATCTATCAACAGTGGTTGGGTGCTATTATGTAACTGCAATTGATTGGGTGGGCAACATTAGCGAAATTAGCAACATCGTTTGCATTGGCTATGATGAATGCCCGGTTTATGAACTACCAAATGTATTTACTCCCAACGGTGATAATATTAATAATTTATTTGTACCATTAGGATCAAGAAATGGAAACCCCAAAGCAAATGTTAATAGGGTTGACATGACTATAATGAATAGATGGGGAAAAACCATGTATACCACCACTGATCCTGAAATAAAATGGGATGGTAAAAACCAGAATAATAACCAGGATTGCATAAACGGCGTTTACTATTACGTATGTGATGTTTATATCATAACTCTTGATGGTGAGGTAATGATAACTATGAAAGGGTCGGTTACAATTATAAGGTAATATATAAGCATCTTTAATGCTCAACCTCGTTTTATTTCGCATACTATTTTGCAGGAGACTTTTGGCAGATAGTACAGATAACAAAAATCAGGATAATCAACAACAATAAGTTTATAATATTTAGTTAGTACTATACTTTTAAAAAGTAAATACTTTACTTTTGGCATCTCAATTTAGGCCAATATGTTTTTCAAAAAATACATCAATAATAAATATTTCTACACTGGATTATTGTTTGTTGTTTGGTGGGTTTATTTTGATCAGGAAAGCCTTATAGTTCAATACAATCTTGCAAAGATTAAGATAGGACTTGAAGATCAGAAGGAATACTATATTGATGAAATTAAAAAAGACGAAGCAGCAATCAACACACTACAAAACGATACTGTATTACTTGAAAAATATGCTCGCGAAAAATACTTCATGAAAAAGGATAACGAGGATGTTTATCTGATTGTTCGTGAAAAAGAGGAGTAAGTTTAAAAGAAACCACCATCAAAGAAGTTGGATTTCAAGGTTGGATTAAAACCAATCCTCGTATCTTAGCTAAAAAAATACCGATGATCCAACAAATTGAAATACGACTAAACTCAATGTCGAGGGGATTTCATAATATCGATCGAGTAATAAGTGGTGCGTTTAATAAACTTCCGGATATTGGTTTGATAAACATATTCGTAAAGCACACCTCTGCAGGATTAATGATAAACGAAAATGCCGATCCTGATGTGCAGGTTGACTTACAAAGTTTACTTGATAAAATGGCACCTGAAGGAGCACCTTTCTATCAGCATACTATGGAAGGCCGCGATGATATGCCCGCTCATTTCAAATCTTCTGTTTTTGGGCAGTCGCTAACCGTACCAGTTACCAATGGAAAACTCAATCTGGGAACCTGGCAAAGTATTTTCTTTTGTGAATTCAGGAATTATGGGGGAAGTAGGACAATTGTTGTGACATTGCATTCCTAGATAGATATTTAATACCATCCCCAACGATTATTTTATATTAAACAATTATTTATTTTACTTTCCGCAAAAGGTTTGCGCTGACAATTTTACAATGCTTTGGTTATATTAATTATGAATTAAATAACACCACATATTTGATCTGGTCTTCTCATAATTTGTATTTTCGCCGGTTCTAATAAATAAGAGTACCAAATACTAAATCGAATAGCTAGAATGAATATAGATCCCGAATTTATTTTTGAAACCAGCTGGGAAGTCTGCAACAAAATAGGTGGTATATACACCGTAATATCTACAAAAGCCAAAAGCATAATTGAAGAATTCAATGATAATTATATCCTCATAGGTCCCGACGTTTGGAAAGGAACCACTAAAAATCCTGATTTTATTGAAGACCCTAACCTTTTTGAAGGATGGAAAGCAATTGCATCCAAAGAAGGCCTCAAGGTTCGTACAGGAAGGTGGAATATCGAAGGAAATCCACAGGTTATCCTTGTCGACTTCACAACTCTTTTCAATAAAAAAGATGAGATATTTACTCATCTGTGGGAAACTTATAAACTTGACTCCCTCCATGGTGAATGGGATTATATTGAATCGGCTATGTTTGGATATGCTGCCGGACAGGTTGTTGAAAGCTTTCAAAAACACCAACTACCCTATCCTATTAACGTTATTGCACATTTTCATGAATGGATGACAGGATCGGGAGTGCTTTATCTAAAAAATAAAGCACCACAAATTAGCACAGCCTTTACTACTCATGCCACTGTTATGGGAAGATCAATTGCAGGCAATGGTTTTCCTCTTTACGAAAATTTTGAACAGTATCAACCCGATCGTATTGCTCGTGATTTTAATATTATCAGCAAACATTCACTTGAGTCGCTTTCAGCAAATGAAGCCGATGTTTTTACAACCGTTAGCACAATTACCGCTAAAGAGTGTAAGCAGTTTTTTGGTATTGAACCACAAATTATTACCACCAATGGATTTGAGAAAGACTTTATTCCAAAGGCAAATCTATTTGAAAAGAAAAGAAAAGCTGCACGAAAGATAGCTCTGGAAGTAGCATCTAAACATACCGGAGCTACATATGATGAAGATACGCTACTCCTCATTACCAGTGGAAGATACGAATATACAAACAAAGGAATTGACTTGTTTATTAAGTCATTAAATAATATTAAGAATAATATTAGAAAAAAAATAGTTGCATATATAACCGTTCCGGCTGGTCATCATGATCCGGTCTTGTCAGAAAATGGGAATTTTTACGGAGTAGATCGATTTTTAACACATCATCTTCATCAGCCTGAAAATGATCCTGTTTTAAACGAACTTAAAAATCTGGGATTAACAAACCATGAATCCGATAATATTCATATTATCTTTGCTCCTGTTTATCTGAATGGTAATGATGGAGTAATAAATCTTCCATATTACGATTTTTTAATTGGGTTCGATTTATCAATATTTCCATCCTACTACGAGCCATGGGGATATACTCCATTGGAAAGTGTTGCGTTTAGAATTCCAACTCTTACTACAAACTATGCAGGCTTTGGCGATTGGGTTACAAATTCATTTGAGCTAGAGCACAATTCAGTTAAGGTAATTGAACGTCACGAAGGGCAAGGCAGTAGAGCCATATCGCAAATAGAAAATACCATTCTGGATTTTGTTAATCTAACCGATCATACCAGTATTAGAAAAGAAACCGGCAAGGTATTAAAAAAGGCTCTTTGGCAGCAAATGGCCCACAATTACATGCAAGCCTGGGCATTAGCTGTCCATAATTCATCAAAAAGGAAAATAAATCTTCCAGCAAAAAAATATACTGAAACACTTAAAATTGATGCTGTCATGAATTCGCATAAGCCTGAATGGAAAAAGATACTCGTTCAAAACATATTACCGAAAGAATTACTGCCACTCAAAGAACTCGCCTTCAATTTATGGTGGTCGTGGAATTACTCAGCAACAAATATGTTTGCTGGTATAGATCCTGTAAAATGGAAATTGTTTGAATATAATCCTGTTAAGCTGGTTGAATCACTTTCAAAAGAAGATATCGACAGATTGATGAATGATGCTGGTTTTATTAATTCACTTAATGGAGTTTATGCTGATTTTAAGGATTACATGAAGCAAGCAGAGGATAAACCCGACGAGATGGTTGCATATTTCAGTATGGAATATGGGCTACACAATAGTTTGAAAATATTTTCAGGCGGACTTGGGATATTAGCCGGTGATTATTTAAAACAAGCGAGTGACTCTAACAAGAATCTAATAGCTGTTGGTTTACTTTATCGTAATGGATATTTCAAACAGGAGCTGTCGATTTTTGGCGATCAGCAAGCTCATTACATAGCTCAAAAGTTTACCGAGTTGCCCATTATTCCTGTAAGGAATAATACTGGTGATTGGGTTACTGTACTGATTGCCTTACCTGGAAGAACGATTACGGCAAAGGTTTGGCGTGTAAACGTTGGCAGAATACCATTATTCTTACTTGACACAGATATAGAGGCCAATAGTACTGAAGATCGTGGTATTACGGCTCAACTATATGGCGGCGACAATGAGCACCGATTAAAGCAGGAAATATTACTTGGCGTGGGGGGAATAAGACTTATTAATAGTATAGGATTACAACCCACTATCTATCATAGCAATGAAGGTCACTCTGCTTTTAGCGGACTGGAAAGAATTAAAAATATGATGGAAGCTCATAAAGTAGACTTCCATATTGCAAGAGAGTTGGTGCGTGCCAATGCCTTGTTTACGACTCACACCCCCGTTCCGGCAGGCCATGATTCGTTCGAAGAACATTTAATTAGGGCTTACCTGAATCACTATAGCGAAATTTTTCAAATTAGCTGGGAACAATTTATGGCTATGGGTAGACATAATATTTCAAATTCATCCGAGAAATTCTCGATGAGTTTGCTGGCAACCGGACTTTCACAGGAAGTAAATGGCGTTAGTAAAATTCATGGCAGGGTTTCACGTGAGATGTTCACCAGTTTATATCCCGGTTATTTTACCGAAGAACTTCATATTGGGCATGTTACAAACGGTGTTCATTATTTTACATGGACCGATGAAGCATGGCAAAAGCTGTACAAAGAGAACTTTGATAAGGATTTTGAAAATAATCAGTCGGATCCAAAGGCATGGCAAAAAATATTAAATCTGCCCGATGAACAAATTTGGAATACACGTTTGGCATTGAAGAAAAAGCTAATTGAAGCAATAAGAGAGAAGCTGAAAAACGATCTTACGAAACGTCAAGAATCACCATCACTAATAATTGACTCAACAGCAAAAATAAAAAAAGACACATTAATTGTTGGTTTTGCACGACGCTTTGCAACTTATAAAAGAGCTCATCTGTTATTTACAGATATTGAACGTCTTTCAAGAATTGTAAATAATAAAAGGAAACCTGTTATTTTCATATTCTCAGGCAAGGCACATCCAAATGACAAAGCCGGGCAAGATTTAATTAAAAGAATAATTGAAATCAGTAAAATGGAAGAATTCATAGGGAAGGTGTTGTTCCTTGAGAATTACGATATGATTTCGGGTAAACTATTAACAAGCAGTGTCGACATTTGGTTAAACACACCAACACGCCCTCTTGAAGCTTCGGGCACAAGTGGCGAAAAAGCCGTTATGAATGGCGTTGCAAATTTCAGTGTTCTCGACGGATGGTGGGCCGAAGGTTATAAACCAGAAGCAGGTTGGGCAATTGAAGAATCAAAAACATTTGCCAATCAACAATTCCAGGATGAATTAGATGCTCAAATAATTTACAACACCTTTGAAAATGAAATCGTGAAAAAATACTACGATAAAAACGAACAAGGGGTTTCTACCAAATGGGTTTCTTATATTAAAAACACAATTGCTCAGGTAGCACCTAATTTTACCATGCAACGAATGTTGGAGGACTATTACAAACTTTATTACACTCCTTTAATCGAACGAAGAAAAGAGATTTACAAAGATAGTTTCGCTCCCGCAAAATCATTGGTAGCATGGAAAAACAAACTTCGGGATGCATGGAAAAACGTAAGTTTGGATTCACTTATAGTCCCAGATGCAGATAACAAACCATTGGAATTTGGTAAACATTTTATTGCTGAAATATCACTTAATATTCCCGGACTTGACCCAACTGATATTGGTGCCGAAATTATTATGGGTAACAAAGTTGATGGTGAGGTACGAAAGATTTCGTTTAAATATGAATTAGCACTTGTTAAATCCAACATTGGTAAAGCAAATTTTAAATGTGAATTTCCTTTGGAACATACAGGGGTTTATGACTATGCTTTTAGGATTTTTCCGAAAAACGAGTTATTGCGTTATAGAATGGATTTTCCTTTGCTTAAATGGATATAATATTGCCAATCGAAATCAATTACTGCTCCACAAAAAGTAAATATCCAAGTTTGGTTAATGTTATATTTCTTAATCAGAATTCGTATCTGACTTAGAATCAATATTTGCCTATCTTATTTTTTAAATCCAAATCCTACTATGAGTTTTTTTGTACTTTAGTGGTTTTTGGAGAAATAAGATTATTGAGAATGAATAACGTATTTCTTATATCCTTACGGGGAATATTCCAACGTCTAATATTAACAATATTAGTATGCTTTTTCAATATTTCGGCCTCTGCTCAAGAAATAAACACTTCAGTACTCGACAGTCTGTATTCCAGCTACAATTCCTCCGACAATGATTCGACAAGTATATCCTTGCTTGTTAAACTAGTTGAGATTATGGAGTTAAATTCTATTAATGAATTTAATAATATAACAATTGATAATTATCTGCAATTAGCTAATACTATAGCCGTAGATTCAATCTTAATTAATCAACTTGCCTTTGATATTGACAGAACCGGCGTTAGGTTTAGAAATAATGGTGAATATATCTCCGCTCTAAAATTTCATAATTGGGCACACGATATTGCAAATCGCATCAATAATAAAAATCAACATTCAATAATATACAACAATATAGGGGTTGTTTACCGTCGCCTTGATGATTATCAAACAGCTCTGTCAAACCACATAATTGCCCTACAACTTGCAGAAGAAACCCACAACATTAAAAGCCAGGCCATTGCAATTAATAGCATAGGCAATATCCAAATGATGATTGGCAATCTCGATGAATCATTGGATTATTTCAAGCAAAGTTTGATATTGGAGCAAAAAATAAACAATTTACTTGGGATAGCGATAAACCTCAACAATATAGGAAATGTATACGCAACTAAAAAAGACTATCCAAAGGCACTTGAGTATTTCAAATTATCACTAGATGTTAACATGGAAATTCATTCCCAAAAAGGGATAGCAATTTGCTATAATGATATTGGTAATATTTATGAAACTCTAGAACAATATAATCGTGCTCTGTCATATTATCTGGATGCGTTTGTAATAAATAAAAGTTTAAATGATCTATATAGTGAAGCTTACTCGTATTTACAGGTGGGTGAGTTATATACAACACTAAGCCAGTACGATAAGGCTCTGGAATATTTATTACCCGGCCTCAACATTTCGAAAAACATAGGTGCAAAAGCATTTACAATGGAATTCTATACGGCTTTATACATTATTAATAGGACACAAAAAAATTATGAAAAAGCATTTGATTATCTCGAATTATCCTATCAATATCAAGATTCTATTAATAATATTAATGTAAGGAAAGATATAGCACGGATGCAGCTTAAATTTGAAAGTGAAAGAAAAGAAAACCATATCACTCTTCTTGAACAAAATGCCGAAATTGCAGAATTAGATATTAATCGACAGAAATCCATTAGTTTACTAATTTTGAGTGCCTTTATATTAGCCCTGGGGTTTGTTATCTTATTATCCTATTACTTGTTTAGCAAGAACAAAACCAATAAATTATTATTGGAGAGAAATAGAATAATTGAGAAAACAAAGGCAGAACTTGATAATTATTCAAAACAGCTGCTAATTGCAAAGCAAGAAGCCGAACAAAATAGCAAAACGAAAGGCGAATTTCTGGCAAATATGAGCCATGAAATTAGAACTCCATTAAATTCCGTGATTGGTTTTGCAGAACTTCTTAGCGAATCAGTTACTGAACCACAACAGCTTAACCACTTAAAAGTTATTAAGTCAAGTGGTAGAACTCTCCTCACTCTTATAAACGACATACTTGATTTAAGCAAAATTGAAGCAGGAAAGTTTACTATTGATTACGAAAAAATTCATCCGGAGTTAGTAATTGAAGATATTATTCAAATATTTTCACATCGTTCGTACGAGAAAAATATTGAATTAAAAACAAATTTCTCACCTGAACTACCTGAAACAATATTTTTCAGCGAACTCAGGTTACGCCAGATACTATTCAATTTGGTTGGTAATGCAATCAAATTCACACACAATGGAAGCATAATTATAGATATAATTGCTGATAGATCAGAAAATTATGATGATGTTAACTTATTAATTGTTATAACCGATACCGGAATCGGGATTAATGAAGATGAACACCAACATATTTTTGAACCATTTAACCAATCTGCAACAAACTCCAAAACACAGGGAACAGGACTTGGCTTAACAATTACAAAACGACTTGTGGAAATGATGAATGGAACTATCAATTTTGTAAGCCAAGAAGGAGTAGGAACGAAGTTCTCAGTGTATTTTCCAAACATTAAAGTTGTTGATAGTATTTCTGAAAATAAGATGCCAATTATATCTTCCACTACAACAAAAAATTTCATTAACCTATTGATATTGCAAAATATGCCATACGATTGTGAGGCATTTAATATGAGTAGTATTAAGAATTACGAGAACGAAATTGTTACTAATATTGCTGAAGCTAAAACACAAATAGCAAACAAAAATGTTGTTATTATTTATGGGTTTTCGGATGAAAAAACTAAACAGGCATTAAATATTCTTAGTAAAACCGTAACAACCCGTAATTTGGTTTTTATAGTGATGTGCAGTACAATATCAAAATTTGATTGCAAACACAATAATGTAATCCTGATTAATAGTTCAATTCCTCAAAAAGAGTTAACACGGACATTGGTCGGTATTTTTAACAAGATTGCCTTTGAAGAAAAATCGAGCTACTATTTTCATGAATTTATCGCAAATAGATCAAATGAAAATTTTATTGGTGATATATCAGAAGTTTACGACAATTATTTTAAATCAGCATCCACAACAAAAATGTCAAGTACTATATTAGAGTTTATGGCTGCCTTAAATCTTATAGCGATTAATTATGGTAATGACGGATTAAAAAGCTATTGCAGTGAGCTTGAAATTAAGATAAACAATTTTGAAATTGAAGAAGTTGACAATCTTCTCAATTTATTTAACACAAACTTTTTGCTTTTAAATGAGCAGTATAATAATAATGATTAACAACCGAGATATTAAACACCAACTATCATTATTCCTTTCGAATTTGAATAAGTTAGTGCTTTTAATTATTATGGGTTACTGTATTGGGCTAAATGCTCAGGATACTACACCGAACGATAGGTTGAAAAACTTATTTGAAGCTGACACAACATTCACTCCTGAAGAACGTCTGAATCTGGC
>CALDOI010000180.1 GCA_937912115.1 uncultured Bacteroidota bacterium
CAGTCAGAATATTAGTTATAAAGCAGGTAAAAAGGCATCTGTTATTTTTACAGATAACTATTATAAAATTTTTATTGATGCCACTCCTAAATACAATGATGCACCAGGTTTAGTTCTTGACTCTACGGATTATATGAAACAACTGTACAGGAATTATGAAAAAAAGCTAAGTAGGGAAGAAAAAAATAAATCTTTGATTGTTAGTGATGAAACAAAAAAAGCGGCTCCAGAAATTGTGCAAGCAAAAAAGCTGAAACATTTTGTAATGGTCTATAGAAATGAAAAGGGAGAAGAAGTATTTGGTGGAGGAGCTGGAGATGGATCGAAAGGAACTAACCTTGATAAGTATATTATAAATAGCAATGGGCTTATTACAGTTAAAGGAGACGATGAAATAACAATCCCAAAAAGGCTTAACTACAATGTGAGCTATTTTATTAATGATCTTATATCGCAAGTTGATTTCAACTATATAAACTACAGTTATCAGCCATTTACAGGTGGTGGTGGCCCCATTTACCTAAATCCAGGCTTTAATTTATTCTTCCAAATTGGAATGAACGACCTTATGGAAGATCATCGTCTTGTGGGGGGAGTGCGCCTTAATCTCAATTTAACTAATAACGAATATATATTCAGCTACGCAAATCTTACAAAACGACTTGATAAAGAAATTGTATTTCATAGAAATACTCTTGAGCAAAACTATGGTTATTCGTTTACCAGGATTCATTCGCATGAGGTATTTTACATTCTAAAATGGCCATTTAATGAGGCCCTATCTATAAGAGGAACTGCACAATACAGAAACGACTTGTATGTTTTCTTAGCAACTGATCAGGTTAATTTGGAAATACCAAATGGATATGCCAACTGGGGAGGAATAAAAGCTGAACTTATTTTTGACAACACCCGATCGCTGGGAATCAATTTAATGACAGGAACACGATACAAGTTGTTCGCTGAATACAATATCATGTTTGCTTTGTTACAGGATAATAAAGTTTTAAAACCTGAGCAAAAATATAACCTTTTTGTGATTGGTGCCGATTTCAGGCATTACACACGGATTCACCGTTCTTTCATCTGGGCAAATCGTTTGGCAATGAGTACTTCATTCGGGGCAAGTCCATTAATTTATTACATGGGTGGAGTTGATAACTGGTTATTCCCAAAATTTAACATGGATACACCAATCGATTACTCCGAGAATTATGCATACCAAACTCTTGCTACAAATATGAGAGGGTTTAATCAAAACATTAGAAATGGGAATAGTTTTGTTGTAATAAATTCAGAATTGCGTTTTCCAATATTTCAATATTTCTCTAAAACCCCGATAAGTTCAGGGTTTTTACGAAGTTTTCAATTTGTGGGATTTGGCGATATAGGAACTGCGTGGACAGGTTTGAGTCCATACTCACCAGAAAACTCGTTGTACACAAAATACATTGATACCGGTCCCATGCATATATCCGTTGAAATACAAAAGGAACCAATAGTTGGTGGTTTTGGATTAGGAGCTAGAGCCACAATAATGGGGTACTTTGTACGTGGTGATATTTCATGGGGTGTGGATGATTATCGAGTACGTAAACCTATTTATTATTTGTCCCTGAGTCTTGATTTTTAATTCTTATTTCTTTGTAATGCAATTTTCTTCGTTTTGGTTGCAAATTTTAATCAATGTAGCGTGGTACCTAGCTTAATGAAATTGATTTTGTATATGAAGTAAAAAGTAGTGTCAATGGTTTTTTATTTATGAAATTAATCATAAACATTTTTTACCATTAAAACTATGCCAAAATGATAGAAAAAAAAATTGCGGGTGATTTTAATTGATAACAACTTAATTACCCGTATATTATTTTTTATCCACATGCCATGTTAATAAATATAAATCCGACTCATGGGTATGTGTTGTATATTGCATCACTTAAAAGATAATCTCTTCTTTTTTGTACATTACTCGTTTACAGATAAATAACCAAGACAAAATTTAATCAAGGTATAACTAATGGAAAACAATTTATACTTAAAATTCGATGAAAAAACCAATGAAGACACAGATCAGCAAGGGTTACAAAAGAAAGAAGAGAAAAGTTTTTATGACAAAGTTTTAGAAGAAAGAACGCG
>CALDOI010000181.1 GCA_937912115.1 uncultured Bacteroidota bacterium
AAGCATCAACTTCTTTTAATTCAACCATCTTATTTGCATCTCCGTCCTCTTTATGGCAGCTACCGCACAATGTTGGAATTGCACCCCTATATGTTGGTGATGTGTCATCAAATCTGGATTTTGTTTCGTGTGTGCCATGGCAATTGGTACAATAGGGAGCATCCTCACTTTTATTAAGAAATGCCTGCCCATGTCCGCTTGAAAAGTACTCGTTGGAAACCTCAATATGACAATTTGAACAATCAACATTTTTTACGTTTTCACAAGGCCTATCCAGTTTATGATTTACATCAGTATGGCATTTAGCACATTGTATACTCGAATGGATTGAATTCGCCAAATGATCTAGATTAAATTTAAGCGTATCTCCTGTCTTTGATATAAGATATTCTCCTTTTTCAGGATCTTTATTATGGCATTCTAAGCAAGATTGGTTAGGAATAACATCCTCAATTTTTTGATATTCTACGCTATGTGGAGGATGACAATCGGAACAGGAAGGGACAGCCCCAGGTGATTTTTCCCATAATTCACTCTTAATTACCTTTTTATGAGTTTGCTCAATCCTGACGTGACATTTCATACATGTGCGTGCAATCCTTTTTGGGTTAACTGATGAATTTGGACTTTCATGAGGTAATATTAAATGACTATTGTGGCAATCATTACAAGTTGCGGTAACTAGCAACCCACTTTGATAAAGACCCCTACCATGTATTCCCTGGCTATAATTCTCAATAATATTATGTTCGTCGATATCATATATTCTGGCAACAGGTGCACCTTCTTTGTGACAATTACCACAAAGTACGGGAATATTCATTTTGTATGTTTTCGAATTCGAATTCCACTTAGAAAGTACGTCGTGAGTTCCATGACATTCTTTGCAATCAGGTGCATATGGTTCGTTAAGGCTCAATGCCTGTCCGTGAATTCCTTGAAAAAATTGCATGTCGGAATCCTTATGGCAGCTACCACAATTTACAGGTTTTAGCTTTACCAGTTGATCGGCATGAAGTAGTTCGTCAATATTTACATCATCATGACATTCAATGCATCTAACATCCTTATGTACCGAATTACCAATTGTATTTAACCGTACAAACATCGAAACATTTTTCCCATCTCTCTCAACAATTAATTCAGGATCCTCATGACACATCATGCAATCCTCGTCCAATTGTGCTTTTGCGACACCAATAGATAATAGAAATGCAATTGTACAAATTGCAAACAATCTCCCTGATAATATCCTAGCCCATTTCATCTTTATCTTTTATTTTTATTATTGTATTCGTACAAATTTCTTATCCTATATTTTTAGTGCCATCCATTTATCATGCTTTTAAAGTTTGCCAATGGAGTTTTTCCAATTGTGCAGAAATATATATGTACTATCATAAAGACTGATAATATGAATCCCATGAGAATATGAAGAAGATCGGTAATGTGTATTCCTCCAATTCCAAGTATTTTGTCAGGAAGTATATCTGGAAATAACAAGGCTAAACCCGTAATTATTACAATAGGCATAAATATGTACATAACAAAAACATAGCTTATCTTTTGTAATGGATTAAACTTTCTGCCAACCGAAACAGGAAAAGGAGCATCTTCATGTTTAAATATTCCGTATGAATAGTATCTGAATTGTTTTATGATTCGCCCCATCATTCCTTTTATTGGAAACTGATAATACTGCCCATTGGATGTAAATCTGTTAGCAAATAAATAAAAAATATAACCAACACAAATTATAATTCCAGCGATATTATGAATTGATACAGCGTAATTGAATGGAATAATAGTGTATTCAACACTTGAGTATTGCAAGCTTAAACCGGTTACGAGTAAAGCAAGAAACATTAGTGCATTTGCAAGATGCCATAGTCTGACCCAGAGAGGGTATAAATACATTGGTTTTCTCATTTCAATATGATTCTTAATATTGCGTGAATAAGTATAATTAATAGTATTCCACCAAAAATAACCGCACTTAGTATATTTAAGTATAGGTTTCTATTGGCACCAATCATATAAGATTCGCTCAAAATTTCAGAATTGAAGAATCCGTATTTCTTTCTGTTTTCCTGTGCCTGGAACTTATATAGTGAAGACATCAGCATTGAGTTACTCGAATGGCACTTAACACATTTTTTAACTGCCATATCTTTGGTTTGTATTTGGTGTGCAACCATTACGTCATTTGATGTATGAGCATGACACTCAATACATCTCACATGTGCAAAATGCTCGAGTTGATTTGGTAACCAATCGTGTTTATTAATAACATTTGGTTTAGTATTAGATGAAATGAGCTGATATTTATTGATATCGGCATGACAGCTTAAGCAAATGTTATTATCGTAAATTATTGTTTCCTTAACATTTATGTTGTTTCGGGCATTTATCTTATATGAATGAGGGTTGTGACACATCCAACAGGTAAACTCTTCACTATGTTTTGCTGAGTGTACACTCTCAAGAAACTCGTCATTAATTTTTTCAAAATTGTAACTGGCGGTTGCATCATCTCCCTCATGACAATCAAGGCATTGTGGCATTGGCTCCATCCTTAATGTATTTCCATGGGGAAATTCTTTAAATTCATATGAATGACAATCTATGCAATCGAATGATTTATGGTTCTGATCGTAGTATAAAACCGAATCGATCAGAAAATACGGGTTCATTCTTTTGGTTACCGTACGCTCCATAACATCATTATAGTATGAGTATGTTGGGCTTCCGTGGCAGAAAAAACACTTACTGTTTTCTTCCGAATGCTCAACAACATCAACAGATGTATCCTGTGCGTAGGATAATATACTTAAAATAAGTACAAGGTTAAAAATAAATAGTTTTTTCATTTATTTGTTGGGTTTACTATTGAATATCAGAACATATAATTATAATCATAGTATATATAAATTTTAGAATAATTCTTTATGGCATTCGTAACAAGTCATTTCTTTCCAATCGTCCATTTCAAACGGATGGTTGAAAACTAACGAGCTATCGCCATTAGCATATTCCATATCACCTACTGGTCCTTGAGCTTTTATTGAATGACATAGGTTGCAATCTCTCGAAATTACATGACCATCATCGCTTGTAAAGTTATCGTTATGACATCTTATACATCCCAATGACTCAACGTGTCCAATATAATTTGGATATTGACTCCAGTCGGCTTTCATAAATGGGAAAACGTTATTCTTATATCCGGTTTGTATTGCTTCAATTGCTTTTGCAATAACACCTGGATTATCGATAACAAAATCTTCGTAGTTTTTATTGTAATACTCATTTACTTTGGTAGAGATGTATTTCATAGCACTATCAGAAGTGGGAAATTTACGAACAAGAATCCCCATTGTAAAACTTTTAATTTCAGGAATATTTGATGAAATTTCACCTGAGGCGATTGCATCATCAATAAATGTTGTTGGAGATAGGTAATTATGAGATGGTCGGTTATGACAATCTAAACAGTCCATTGTTCTTGTTTCGCTTGATTGAATAGGTTCGGTAATTTCATTGTTTTTGAAAACTCTTACTTTTCCGGTACTTAGATTTGTGTATTGAACCTCAGTAATGGAATCTCTTTTCCAATTTGACACATAATTAATTTCAACATCCGGATTAATATGCCAATGAATTCCTTCTGATTGTCCTAAGGCACTGTGTTGCGGGCCTGTCCTCATTAGTAGTTGAATATCCCACTCAGTGTTTTCTTCATCTGCTAAATAGTGTCTTTTTGTTACGAATTTAGGATCGTAAAACTTTTGTGGCCAATGGCATTTTTCACAGGTTTCCTGTGCAGGTCTTAAATTATGTATCGGAGTTTCGATTGGCGTAGGATAGGCTTTTGCAATAACCGAGTAAACCTGATACATACCTGAAAGTTTTGATTTTACATACCAATTAACTCCTGTGCCAACGTGGCATTCAACGCAATTCACACGAGCATGAGCCGAACCATGATAGGTAACATATTCAGGTTCCAT
>CALDOI010000182.1 GCA_937912115.1 uncultured Bacteroidota bacterium
CCAAGTCAATGGTAAAATCATAAACCTGATTCTCAGCATAATTGTTACAAGCATCTGAAATAAAGCTAAACAACTTAATTTCAAGGGTGTAATCTCCACCCTGATATATTGCAGGTGTAAAATAAATTATATAATCTCGTTCATTATTACCGCCAAGAACACAATTCTCACCATATATACTATCTATCACATATGGACCACCTGGCCCATCAAGTATAAAATCGGCTGGTTGTATAGAGCTGCATTTAACATTCTCGTTAAATTCGATGGTTAATTCATTGGTTCCGCATGCTGTAATTAAATCTCCTCCAATGTATTCTAATGAAGGTTTTTGGTCATCAAAAATAACAGCAGATGATGTGCTAAAATCAAGTGTATAGCCTCCAGTAGTTTGTGTCCAGTCGCTTACTACCAGTACATAAGTTTCTCCTTCGTATACCGGTAAATCGGCATTCCATTTATTTGTAGGGCCGCCATTATTACAGTTTGAAGTCCCGCCATTCCATGTGCTTATGCCAGTTACTCCTTGGTAGCCAGTTCCTCCAGCGGCATTGCAACTAGACAATATACTACCAACGTTATTCCAAATATCATCGCAATCATGTTCAGTGAGATCAAAAACAGACCAGTCATAATCATCTGATTGCAATTGAGGAGTAATTTCAAATCTGAGATCGCCCGACTCAATTACCGTCCAAATGTACCAACGGCTATTGTGTTCTCCATCCATGCAATGATTAGGGCAAAGATAACCTGATGGTATTTCGTTATAATTACCATTTCCTGTGGCAGTATATTCTTCTACATATATATAGTCACACACCGGAATTGCCCCCTTGCAATCTTGAGTGGTAGGTACCTGAGCAAATAGTTTACCTGCAATAAATGTAGATAATACGAATATTGCTATTGTAGTATATAGTTGCCGGATTAATTTGTTTTTTTTCATTTATGTTTTTTTTATCCGCACAACAAAGTTAATAGATATTTTGTTTATTGAGAATATTTTGAATTATTGATATTTATAGGCAAATAAAAATCTTTTTTTGGAAAAGCTTTTTGCCTTTTATTGAATCAATAATTCTTTTGTTTAGTTTTGAAAAATAAACTTGCTTTATGATAAGAAGAATATTGTTTGTTACCCTATTGTCATCATTTCTATCTGCCTTTGCACAGGAGTATAAAATTAGTGGAACAATAGCAGGGTTGGAGAACGAAAACCTGTATTTATTGAGACTTATGGGTGAAAAACGAAGTGTTGTTGATACGGCTCAAACAGATTTAACAGGTTCCTTTACATATGTGATGCCTGATAATAGAGAGGCGGGAATGTATGTAATAGTAAAAGGCCCTGGTCGGGCAGTTGAATTGATTTATAACAAGGAAAATATTCAATTTACAACTTCAGGTTTTGACAATGAAGATGGTATCCAGATTATTAGCTCAATAGAGAATCTAATCTATTATGATTACCTGGCTATTAAAGGTATGAATATGTATAAAATTGAGGTATTGGGAAACTTAATTCATAATTACCCTCCCAATGATGAATTTTTTCTTGATGCTATTAAACAATACAACTTACTTAAGAATCAACTAAATACCCGAACAGATGTGTTGATCGAAAATAATCCTTTAACCCTTGCCGCTCGATATTTAAAAGCGGATCGTTCGCTTATTGTTGATCCCACTCTCCCAGAATATGAAAAAGGTGTCTACTTAAAAAAGCATTATTTTGATAATGTGGATTTTAACGATACTATGCTCATAAAAAGTACATTTTTAACATCGAAAGCTGTAGGGTATCTTAGCCTATTTCAAAATGATGCCAATTCACAGGAGGAGCTTGAAGACTTTA
>CALDOI010000183.1 GCA_937912115.1 uncultured Bacteroidota bacterium
GCACCTACCCAAAGAAGTAATAGTCCAATAGAGTGTTCGCCGTTTTAGGGGGGATTAAAAAATTGGTCATCCTAATAAATCTACTAACTTTGCAGAATTAAGGTTAAAGGAAAAATAAGGGTAAAGAAATGCAATTACTAACCATCTTCGATTATAATAGCAAATTAACAATTATTAACTATTTGTTAATTTATTATTAAAGTCTGGTTACAACCTAATTGGGTTTTAATGTGTCAGTGAAATGTAAATGTTTATCAATAATAAAATTAAATCCAATAATAATTCAAGTATTAAAAATGAGAAAAAATAGACTTTTTATTATGTTTTCTTTCATTAGTGTTTTCTTTATATCTAACCTTTTAGTAGGTCAGGTAACGACAAACACTGAAGCTTTGCTTAGAATATCAAAGGACAAAGCAATTGAATCTAGTGAAAGAAGAGCACAGGCGGAGATATTTGCAGAAGAGCATAATATTCCAGTAATTTTTGAAAATGACAAAGGAGTATTATTTGAACTTCAATATATCAATGAAGCCGGTATTCCCGAGTATTACAAAACTGATAACAGCAATGCAGCAAAAACTGTTTCTACAAATAAGGTATATCAAGGCGGTGGAGCAGGACTATCTCTTGATGGAACCGGCATTACACCACGTGAGTGGGATGGTGGTGGCGTTCGTTTGACACATCAGGAATATGGTGGTCGTGTAACGCAGGGAGATAATCCTTCTTCTCCACATTGGCATTCTACTCATGTAGCCGGAACAATAATGGCTGCCGGAGTGCAATCAGCTGCAAAGGGTATGGCATATAATGCTAACCTAAGAACATTCGACTGGAATTCTGATAATTCAGAAATGGCATCAGAAGCTGCAGCCGGTGCATTAATGTCAAACCATTCATATGGCTTTGCTCGTGGCTGGTCATGGGAAGGAAGTGGATGGTCATGGAAGGGTAATCCTAGTATTAGTACACAGGAGGATTACCTATTTGGGTTTTATGATAATGAAGCAAGAGGCTGGGATTTAATTGCAGCAAATGCTCCTTATTATTTAATAGTTAAGTCTGCTGGTAATGATAGAGGTGAAGGTCCAAATAATGGGCAATACCCAAAAGACGGACCCTATGATTGTATTGGACATGCCGGAATTGCTAAAAATATACTAACAGTAGGTGCAGTTCATGATGTTGCAGGAGGATATAACGGCCCGGGTAGTGTAAATATGAGCTCATTTAGTTCATGGGGACCAGCTGATGATGGCCGTGTGAAACCCGATATAGTTGCAAATGGTGTTGGATTATACTCAACAAACGATGCAAATAACTCAAGCTATACATCTTCTGACGGTACTTCAATGTCAGCACCATCAGCTACAGGTTCGTTAGCTCTTTTACAGCAACATTGGGAAGATTTAGTTGGAACCGGTGAATATATGACTGCAGCAACCTTAAAAGGACTAGTAATTCACACAGCTGATGAATGTGGAGTTCAGGATGGCCCTGATTATCAATTTGGATGGGGATTAATGAATACCAAAAATGCAGCACTTCGAATTTCAGAAGATCAGAATATCAACGTAATTGATGAATTGATATTAGGTGAAGGTGGCACCTATGAAATGATTATCGTATCCGATGGTTCAGAAGACTTGAAAGTAACTATTTGTTGGACTGACGTTCCCGGACAACCTGTTTCAGCTCAACTGGATCCAAGTGATCCGATGTTAGTAAATGATCTTGATATGAAAGTAACAAAGGATGGAACAACTTACTATCCCTGGAAACTGAATCCAAATTCTCCTGCGGCAAGTGCTACAAATAATAGTGAAAACAATGTTGATAATGTAGAAGTTATTTATATTGAAAACCCAACTGCTGGTGAATATACTGTAGTTGTTGATCATGATGGTAGCCTTTCTGGAGGAAACCAGGCTTTTTCAATTATTATTGGAGGAGTTACAAATACGATTTCATTGCCATCTGCATCAGCTGGGGCTGATATGGAAGTATGCGAAAGTAGTAACGCTCAACTAAACGGTGGTGCATCTAACTTTAGTTCATTATTATGGACAACAGCCGGCGATGGCACATTTGATGATCCTGAATTATTAGATGCATTATATACACCGGGAGCAACAGATATTGAAAATGGTTCTGTTGAATTGGAATTAACTGTTGTTGCACTTCCTCCGGCAACTGGCTCAGTATCAGATATTATAACAATTACCATAGTAAGTGGCCCTATTTCTGATGCAGGCGACGATATTACAATATGTGGAGTAGGGTCAGCACAACTTATGGGTATTGCAAGCAATTATGAATCTACCACATGGGCGTCAAGAGGAGATGGTACATTTGATGATATTGAATTACTAAATGCTATTTATACTCCTGGCCCTGGTGATATTGCTGATGGTGAAGTTAAATTGAGTTTGATTGCCAATGCCATTGAACCTTGTACAGATGAATTCAAAGATGAGATGTACGTTATGATAGGCATTGCTCCGGTATCAAATGCCGGAGATGATGGAATAACTTGTGGTAACATGGCATATCAACTTGAAGGATCTGCAGTAGATAATGTAGGAGTTGAGTGGTCAACATCAGGAGATGGAACATTTGATGATATATCATTGTTAAACCCTCTTTATACTCCCGGAAGTAATGATCTTGCTGCTGGCTCTGTCGAACTAAATATGACAGCCTTACCAACACCACCATGTACTACGGGTACAATTGATTATATGGTATTGACCATAGAAGATATGCCGAATATAAATGTGGGTGATGACGTTGTTACCTGCGCAAGTACTCCTATTTTGGTAACAGGAACTGTTGACAATCCAACTTCAGTTGAGTGGTCAACAACAGGAGATGGTCTTTTTGCAGATAATTCGACACTTTCAACCACATATACTCCGGGAACTATAGATATTGATGCAGGATCTGCAACTCTTAAACTTACTGCATATTTTGCTGTTGGTTGTGAGATGGGTTTTGATGAATTAATACTGGGAGTTATGCCTAACGCTATTGCCTATGCAGGTCCAAATGATTCAGTTTGTAAAGACGGCGCATTCACTTTGGCCGGAGAAGCTGAAAATAGCAGTAGTATACTGTGGTCATCAAATGGTGATGGTACATTTGCAAACACTTCATTACTAAACTCTGATTATACACCGGGAGCTAATGATATTAGTAATGGCGAAGTAGTACTTCAATTGTCAGTTTATCCAGAAGCGCCATGTACAGAGGTTGTTACCGGAGATATGACACTTTTGGTATTGGGTTGTGATGCAATTGGAGAGAATTCTGCAAATAGCATAGGGTTCAAAATAATTCCTAATCCTGCTAATGATCAATTTGTAATTTCAACTAAGGAAATTATTGATGAAAAGGTAATGATTAAGATAGTTGGCCTTGATGGCAAGGTAGTATTTAATGAAGAATTCATAACATCCGGAGAGCTTTTTAATGAAAGCATTACTACTAGTTCATTTGCTAACGGAATTTATACAGTATTGATTAGCTCAAAATCAAAAGTAGGTGCAAACCGACTGATTATACAACGTTAAGCAATTAATATTTGCCAATACTATTAATCCTGATAATAACTGAATTCCGGTTATTATCAGGATTTCTTTTATTGAAGTTTTAACTAAATTTGGCAGAAAAATTATATCATGAAAAAACTATTCCTGTTTATTGTAATTATATCTGTTCCGGTACTTTATGGGTGCAAAGAAATTAAAGTTACTTATGCCCAAAGCGGTAGTACCATCGATATGGTTGTTGGTCAAATATTGAAAGTGGAGTTGCCAGCTAATGCATCATCAGGAAACACATGGAGGAGAATAGCTTACGATGATACAGTAATAGTTAAGTCAGGAAAGCCTAACTACATGTTAGCTGACGACAGAATAGGATCTGCAGGAGTTTACTATTATAAGTTCAAAACCGTTGGCTCGGGAACTACAAAGCTATTAATGGAGTATGGATCAAAATATGACAATGATAAAAAAGCAGTTAAGAATTTCGAAATAACCATTACTGTGCATGAGAAATAGACTTGGTTAATGAGAAGAGTGGAGGATTGGAAGATTGGAAGATAGGAAGGATGGAATGACCAATTATCCCTGCCTTTGCCGGCAGGCAGGTAATGACCAATTATCTAGCCTCAAACAATACATACAATTATCAACTGTTTTCATCAATTTAACGATACTGCTATTCTTCCCGTAAATGAATTACACCAGTTTAACCCACAACTCACTAATCTTTATTATTTTTGCCACCTAAAAATATTACAATATGTTTGAAGGATTAACTGACAGACTCGATAGGTCATTTAAAATACTTAAAGGTCAAGGTAAAATTACTGAGATCAACGTTGCCGAATCAATTAAAGAGATTAGAAAGGCATTGATTGAAGCAGATGTTAGCTATAAAATTGCTAAAGATTTTACAAGTGATGTAAAAGAAAAGGCTTTGGGAGCCAATGTTCTGACTGCTATTAAGCCAGGCGAACTCATGACAAAGATTGTTCATGATGAACTAGCCAAATTAATGGGTGGCGAACAAGTGGATATCGATATAAAGGGTAAACCGGCGGTAATTCTAATTGCAGGACTACAGGGATCGGGTAAAACCACTTTCTCAGCTAAACTTGCCAATTATCTTAAATCAAAACATGGACGATCACCTCTTATGGTTGCAGGTGATGTTTATCGACCAGCCGCTATTGAGCAGTTAAAGGTTCTCGGTGAGCAAATAGGAGTAGAGGTTTATTGCGAAGAGGAAAATAAGAATCCTGTTGAAATTGCTAAAAATGCTATCAAATATGCCAAAGAAAAAGGTAAGAACATAGTTATTGTTGATACCGCTGGCCGTCTGGCTGTTGATGAACTAATGATGAACGAAATTTCATCCGTTAAATCGGCAATCAATCCGAACGAGATTTTGTTTGTTGTTGATGCCATGACAGGTCAGGATGCAGTTAACACAGCAAAAGCTTTCAACGACAGACTCGACTTTGATGGTGTTGTACTTACAAAACTTGATGGTGATACTCGAGGTGGTGCTGCGCTAACAATAAAATCTGTTGTAAATAAGCCCATTAAATTTGTGGGTATTGGCGAGAAAATGGAAGCCATCGATCTTTTCCATCCTTCTCGTATGGCCGACCGAATTCTTGGTATGGGTGATATTGTTACTCTTGTTGAAAGGGCTCAGGAACAATATGATGTTGAGGAGGCACGTAAACTTCAAAAGAAAATAGCGAAAAATCAGTTCAACTTTAACGATTTTCTAAAGCAAATCCAGCAGATTAAAAAGATGGGTAACGTTAAGGATTTGATGGGAATGATACCGGGTGTTGGAAAGGCGATAAAAGATGCTGATATTGATGATGATGCGTTTAAGGGTATTGAAGCTATAATATATTCGATGACTCCAAATGAGCGCGAAAATCCTAAAGTACTTAACGGATCGCGTCGTAAAAGAATTGCCAGGGGAGCTGGAACAGATATTCAGGAAGTTAACCGGTTGATAAAACAGTTTTCTGAAACAAGTAAAATGATGAAGATGATGACATCAGGAGGAGGCCGTAAAATGGCTAACATGATGAATCAGTTGAAGCGATAATTAAATATTTCTTCAATATTAAATTACTAAACGGCTATTAAAATGAATAAAATAAAGACAACTACTATAATTGATGGTAAACTTATAGCCAAAAAGGTTAAAGATGAAATTAAAGCTGAAGTTGCTGGTTTGATTGATAGTAATGATCAAACTCCTCATTTGGTAGCAATTATCGTTGGCGAAGACCCTGCAAGTGAAACTTATGTGGCAAGTAAGGAAAAGGCTGCACGAAGTGTTGGAATTACTTCATCGGTTTATAAATACCCTGCCGAAACAACCGAAGAAGAGCTATTAAAGTCTATTGAATTTATAAATATTGATGATGAAATTGACGGGCTAATTGTACAATTACCTTTACCCGATCATATAAATGTTAATAAAGTTATTGAACACATCAATCCTGATAAGGATGTTGATGGATTTCATCCGATTAATGTTGGTAAAATGGTAATTGGTCAGACTTCCTTTATATCGGCCACGCCAGCAGGTGTTATGGAGCTTCTCAAGAGATATAAGATAGAAACAGAAGGAAAACATTGTGTTGTTCTTGGCAGATCAAATATTGTAGGATCTCCACTTAGCATCTTAATGTCAAAGAAAACAAATCCCGGTAATGCAACGGTTACTATTTGTCATAGTAAAACCAACGACTTAAATTCCATTACTAAACAGGCCGATATATTAATATGTGCAATTGGAAGCCCTCAGTTTGTTAAGGCTGATATGGTTAAAGATGGTGCTGTGGTTATTGATGTGGGTATTCACAGAATTCCGGCTGAAACTGAAAAGGGATATAAGATTGTAGGCGATGTTGATTTTGATGATGTTAGTAGAAAAGCATCTTTTATTACTCCTGTTCCTGGCGGTGTTGGACCAATGACAATTGCCATGCTTCTCAATAACACTTTACTATCATTTAAAAAGAAACACAATATCTAGTCGGTTCCTTTTTTTGATGAAGAAAACAATAGTCGGTAACTATCTGACTTTATACTTAAAACTAACTCAATGAGGAAATTACTCTTCTCTTCTATATCTCTGATTGCTTTGATTTTATTTATTGTTGATGGGGCAAAAGCACAGACATATGGTTGTACCGATCCAAATGCAAACAACTTTAATCCTCTGGCCACAACCAATGATGGCACATGTACTTATAACGTAACTTTGTTCAATCCAAAGGTTAAATACCTTCTTCCACAAGAAATAGATGAAACATCTGGTTTAGCCCTATACAATTCCAGGTTATGGACAATTAATGATAGTGGTGGATTACCAATCCTTTATGCTTTCGACACTGTTACAGGACAGGTGTTGCAGAGAATTACAGTTTTGAATGCCACTAATAAAGATTGGGAAGCTTTAGCCGATGATGATGAATTTATTTATATCGGCGATTTTGGAAATAATTCGGGTAATCGAGATGATCTTGCAGTTTATCGAGTGAAAAAGTCTGAAATTCCATTACAGGGACATGGATCCGTTAATAGTGAAAAAATAACTTTTACATATTCTGATTACTTTGGGAAAATTAAAAAAAGTAGAGACAATAATTATGACTGCGAAGCATTCATTGCCAAAGGTGAGCATTTATATTTATTCTCAAAAAACTATGGTGATCAGCAATCAAAACTCTATCAATTAGCCAAAGAACCAGGCGATTATACAGCTTCACTTATAACAACGTTTAATACATCGGGTCTTATTACCGGTGCTGATATTAATACCCATAGTAACGAAATAACCTTAATAGGATATGTAAATCAAAGCTGGATTCCGTTTACATGGTTGTTGTTTGACTTTGAAGGAGATAATTTCTTTTCAGGAAATAAACGAAGAATAGATTTGCCAAATATGGTAGCAACACAAACCGAGGCTATAGTTTATACTGTTGGTAAAAATGAGATATTTACTTCTGAAGGACATATTTTATACTCTCAAACTGCCTATGAATTTAATTCCGGAATTTGGACAAACAACTCGCCTTCTGCCATACCAGAGGTTTCATCTAATGATTTTGATTTTGTTTTAAGTCCTAATCCTGTTAAAAAAAACAAGTTAACAATTGAAGTTACAAGATTGCCACAGGGTGAATATCAATTTGAGATATATGATACTTTGGGTAGGATGATAGCCATAAATAAGTATAGCATGAGAAGAAATGATGGCAACACAAAAATTAAGATTAAGGTTGGTAATTACAAACCCGGATTATATTTTGTGAGATTGTCCTCGGGTAGTCAGATCGTTGAAAAGAAGTTTATTAAGAACTAGATGGTAGTACAACAAGATATATTTGAGGGAGGTAGGAAACTCCCGGTAATGGAGGAGTTTTATACTTTGCAAGGCGAAGGTCACAATATGGGTAAAGCAGCTTATTTTGTGCGTGTTGGCGGATGTGATGTTGGATGCTCATGGTGCGATTCAAAGGAATCGTGGAATGAAAAACTATTTCCACCCATTGATGTTGATACCATCATCGAAAATGCTATAAATGTAAAAGCCGAAACTGTTGTAATTACAGGGGGTGAACCATCTTTATATCCTTTGGACTATTTCACCTCACAACTTAATAAAAATGGCATAATAACCATGGTTGAAACATCCGGAGCTCATGAACTTTCTGGTAATTGGGACTGGATTTGCTTATCACCAAAAAAATATTCTCCCCCTAAAAGTAATGTGTATCCTAAGGCACATGAGCTTAAAGTAATAATAAAACACGAAGCTGACTTGAAGTGGGCTGAGATGAATGCTGAGTTGGTTGGAAAGCAAACTCAACTATTTCTACAGCCTGAATGGAGTATGGTTCCTGATATTATGCCAATGTTAACTGATTACATCATGAAAAATCCCAAATGGCGTATGTCGTTACAAAGCCATAAATATATGGGGATTCCATAGTTAATTACCTCATTAACCATTTTATAATCCTTAATTTATTACCATAAGGCGCATATCTGATTGGGATATCCAACCATGTTTTTTTGTAAACAACAGGTTTCTGATTCGAAAATATGTCGAATGAAAACCTTCCGTGGTAACTACCAATCCCGCTATTGCCAACACCGCCAAAAGGTAACTTATTACTGGCAATATGCATAATAGTATCATTAATATTAACACCGCCAGCCGAAATTTTTTCAACTATTTTTCTTTGATTTTTCTTGTTATTTGAAAAAAAATAAAGGGCAAGTGGTTTGGGCATTGAGTTAACTGTTACAATGGCATCATCCAGTTTATCGTATGTTATAATTGGGAAAAGTGGGCCAAAAATTTCCTGTTGCATTATTGGCATATCCAAACTTACATTATCAATAATTGTGGGCTCGAAATACTTGCCGTCAATATTATAATTGCCACCATAACAGATATTGGTATTTTGAACTAAACCAGCAAGCCTTTCAATATTAGCTTGGTTAATAATTCGCGGATAGTCATCGCTTGTTGACGCATCTTCACCATAAAAATCAATAATTACTTTTTTGAGTTCAATTATTAATTTCTCTTTAATTTTGGAGTTTACCAGAAAATAATCAGGCGCTATACATGTTTGTCCGGCGTTAATTAGTTTTCCCCATACAATGCGTTTAGCCGCCAGCTTAATGTTAACATCCATATCTACAATACAGGGACTTTTACCCCCAAGTTCAAGAGTAACCGGAATTAGCTTTTTAGCTGCTTCCTGCATTACTATTTTTCCAACCCTTGGGCTTCCTGTAAAAAAAATGTGATTGAAATCCAGCTTTAGCAGGGCTTGTGTTATTTGCGCATCGCCTTCTATTACCGTTATTAATCCTGGATCGAAGGTAAGGTTAATTAGTTTTTCTAGAATTTTTGATGTTGCTTTTGATATTTCAGATGGTTTTAGAATTACAGTGTTTCCTGCTGATATGGCACCAATTAGAGGCGCAATTAGTAGCTGAAAAGGGTAATTCCAGGGGGCGATAATTAATACTGTTCCCAATGGTTCACTTAGTGTATAACTTGATGCGGGGAAATTTGTGATTGGGGTACATGATCTAATAGGTTTTGACCACCGTTTCAAATGTTTTATGTGATATCGTATTTCGTCAAGAACAAAACCAATTTCGGTAGCATATGCTTCGAAATGAGACTTATTAAGATCAGATTTTAAGGCAGTAACTATCTCATCTTCATGATTATTAATTACAGATCTTAATTTCCTTAAAGTACTTAATCGTGCATTTATATCACGAGTTTTTCCTGCCTCGAAATAGTTTTTTTGCAGGTTAAATATGTTTTCACAGATTTGATTGTTATCGAGAGAATTGGAAGATATATTCATTTTAATCAAACTAATTTTTATTCCGAATCCTTATAAACACCAAGTAGTTCAACAAATCGGCTGTCGCTATAAATATTTGGGATGAGATCGAGTAATTCGATATGTTGCTCATGATTAAGCTTTAATGCAGCCTCAATATAAAAATAAGCTTGTTGTACTTTGCCTGATACATGTAGATAACCAGCAAGCCGATACCAAAGTAGGGCACTTTCTTTATTAAGAGTAATAGCTTCTTCAATTATCTCAATGGCTGTTTTAGTTTCATCCAAAGCATATGCACATGATGAGTAGTTTATCCATGCTTCAACATTAAATGTGTCTTGTTTAGTAATCTCCGAAAATAAGTCAGAAGCAATCTCATAACTCTCCATTTTAAGGTGGATCATAGCCAGGTCGAATCTGAACTCAGTATTAGAAGGCATTATTTCAACGGCTTTTTCATAATAATTAATTGCCTTCACTTCATTGTCTTGTGCATAAAAAACCCTTCCCAAACCTGCCCACGCATCGGCTAGTTGATCGTTTATCTCAATGGCCTTATTAAAATGATGCATTGCATTTTTAATGTCGTTTAAATTTTCATACGACTCACCAATATAATAATGTGTAATAGGTTCTGCGTCTTCGTATTTAAAGGTTTCCTTATATTTTTCAATGGCTTCTTCATATCGGTTTAACCCTGATAATGAATTCGCTATATTGAAATATGCCGATGAAAACTCTTCATCAATTGCCAGAGTATATTCATAAGCTTCAATGGCTTTCTCAAAAAGTTCAAGCTGGTTATAAAATATCCCCAAGTTAAACCAGGCTACTTTTGAAAAAGGGTTTGTATCTAAAAAGTCACAGAAAAAGTCCACCGCATCTTCTTCACGATTTGTAATATCAAAGAAAAATGCTATTTCGTGAATAATATTTTCTGAGTCGGGTTTTAATTCTAAAGCATTTTTTAAATTTTTAATGGCATTGGGATAATCGTTTAGATTCTCATATTCAAAGGCAATTACCGAATATATATCTTCAGCATTAGCCGTTAGTGGAATTGCTTTTTCGTACTGTTCAATCGCAAGCTCATGTTTACTCATCATACTGTATATTTCGCCCTTGGATATATACAGTTCATCATTTGCAGGTTCAATTAATTCAATCTGATTTAGCTCTTCAAGAGCTTCATAATAATTGCCACTTTGCGCACGTAGTTTTGCACCTCTTATATTAAAAGATGTACAAGAAGGGTGTTGTAGTAATGCCGACTCAACAGCCAAATTTGCTTTGTCGAAATCTTGATAATCTATATAGTAATCTATAACGGCCTCAAATTCATTCACATCAAAAAAGAATTGCATTTGTGCTTTAACCATCTTTTCAAATCTGGTAACTAGCTCGTTAAGATTCGTATCATCGATCCATTCGTAATCTTCGCTCATTTAATAGTATTACTTAAGTTATTATGAGTTGGCTGCAAAAATACTGATAAATTTAAAACGAAACTATGTGAATTTAACTGCCATTAAGTTGATTACGAACTAAACTTATTAACCAACAATTATCATACATTGTTAAATTCTACTGAGTTGTTGTAGTAGCATTCGATTTATTGATCATATAATTAATTATAATTACTGCCTTTAAAGTATGTGGTTACGGCTTCAATATACATTGTAAAGGATAGGATACACCTTTATTACTATCAATTCTTGAAATCCACCTTCTTAGATGGTGGATTCTTAAATCTAATAATTGAAAGCTATCTATAGTGAATTTTTTTCTAATAATAAATAAGGTACTTTCAAAACTTGGATGTTTATTTCACAACTGAGAATAATCTATCCCAACGAATTTTACCATCCAATAGTGATTTATTCTGATCTAATGATAGCCAAATAAATTCTGCTCTTCCTACAACATGGTCTTCCGGAACAAATCCCCAATAGCGTGAATCAGCCGAATTGTGTCGGTTGTCGCCCATCATCCAATAGTAATTAAGCTTAGGAGTATAACTGGTGGAAGGTACGCCATTTATTAATATCTCATTTCCATTAACTTCCAGATCATTACCCTCGTAAGTCGTGATCAAACGTTTATAGATTGGTATATTTTTAGTGCTAAGAGTTATTGGGACTCCTTTTTTAGGGATATAAAGTGGTCCAAAATTATCTCTGTTCCATTTATATGCTGAATCGTTTGGGAAAATCTCTGGTTTCCATAGCCCGGGGGCATCATCATAAACTTCAACACTTTTTATAACTGAAAGTTTCTCAATTTCATTTTTTGCTTCATCTGTAAGCATATAAGTAAATTCACCAGGCTTATTGCCTCTGGAGGTTTCTGTAATATCGCATTTATCAAGAATTTTAGGATTTAAACTGCTACCATTGGTTGTAACATGATATTGATATTGTAGATTTTCAGGATTAACAGCTTTTTCTCCATTAAGATAAACCTGACGATTAACAATACTTAATGTATCTCCCGGCAAACCTATGCATCTTTTTACATAGTTCTCGCGTTTATCAACAGGTCTCACCACAATATCACCAAAATTTCGTTTATCCGACCAAACCCGTTTTCTACCATATTCATTAACCAAGGTATAGTAACTAACATTGCTCTGAAACCTTGTTGAAACAGTATCTCCTGCAGGATAATTAAAAACAACAGCATCGTTGTGAGCCACATCTTTAAATCCGGCAAATCGATAGAAAGGAAGTTTAATCCATTCAACATATGATTTTATATCTTCCGTTCCGGGCAATGTGTGATGCACAAAAGGAAATGAAAGCGGAGTATTAGGTGCTTTGGGACCGTATGTAATCTTACTCACAAAAAGATAATCACCCACTAGTAGTGATTTTTCCATCGATGATGTGGGGATTGTATAAGCTTCTAGTAAAAAGGTGCGAATAATAGTTGCAGCTACAACAGCAAATATAATTGCATCAACCCATTCTCTTGCAAACGATTTTTTAATTTTTTGTCTGTCATCAGGGTCTATATATACTTCATTACTTTTAAACCCAAGATATGGGAGGTAAACAAATGGAAATACCACACTTAAAAATTGCTCACCCAACGAAAACTTATTAAAACATTTAACCAACTCAACCAACATTAGCATGTACATAAATACATTTAAAAAAGGGAAGAATAGAAGTATCATCCACCACAAAGGCTTTTTAATGATGATAAGAAAAATATACAGGTTATAAAAAGGAATTAGGGTTTCCCATCCTTTACGTCCGGCCTTTTCAAATAGTTTCCAGGCAAAAATTGTTGGAATTGTAAATAATAAGGGTAGAAAAATTATCAGTTCGAGCATGATTAAACGATTTGAAATTATACGCTTGCAATATACTTTCAAATTGCTTGCGCACTAGTTAATTATTCTTAAATTTTAAGGGTGCAAAAGTAGTAAAATAAAGGGCTTAAACAGTAAAGTTTTACTTTCGAATTTTAGACAGTTTCTAAAGGCCATTTTATTTATTGATGTAGGACTGACCTCATTTTCTCTATGTGATCCATTCTCCAACTCTGATTCATCAAATGCAATTAATTCGCCACCCCAATAACAAAATCCGACTCCTCCATGGGTTGAATCAATAATCTCTTTAATCTTTTAGATAAAATCCTTTTATCCAAGGGGTGTGAGGTGTCGCCGGAGATTATTGGAGAAGTAACTTGATTTGGAGACCAACACCAGTATTTGTCCAGTCAATCCATCCCAATGAAAAGAATTAATTTTTATAAAACACACTTTCCCCGATTCCTGCAAATCTTAACGTTATACCATCTTTTTTGGCATATTCTTCAAAAAAGTTAAGATTATAAAATAATTTCTGTTGCACAATGGCGCGACAATCATCATTATCGATTAGTTGAAGAAGCAGGTTTGATTTAGGTGGTATTGATTCCATTACTTTGTTTGTGTAATACAAACTGAACTCAGCATCTCCACATCCACCACTGTAGCTAACCCAAATATTAAGACAATTATTAACAACAAAAATTGAATCCAAACTATAATAATCACTATCTATGTCGCTAAATTGTTGGACAGTATAGGTCATCGATTCGCATACGTCGTTTGTTACATCCTCTGTTGCAGCTGTTTTTTTTACCGAGCGACAGGATAACAGAAGTATAATAGAGATGAAGATTAATATTAAAAATTGTTTCATATATTTCTTTATTAGATTAATTGATCCAACAAATCATTCATTGTAAAGAAACCCTTTCTGTTTTGGATGAATTCAGCAGCCAACACAGCTCCTAAAGCAAATCCACCACGATTTTTAGCCTCATGTATAAGTGTTATACTATCCACAGCCGATTGGTAAATTACATCATGTTTACCGGTTATTTCCCCTTCTCGTATGGAGTAAATAGGGATGCTTTTATCGGATTCATCGTTTAATTTCCAATGAAGTAACTTAGGGTTATTGCTAATTATTCCTTCTGCAGTTGCTATGGCCGTTCCACTTGGTGCATCAATTTTATGTATATGATGAGTTTCATTAATATGGACATTGTAATTATCAACCCCCGACATCAGTTTTGCAAGATATTGATTTGTCCTGAAAAATAAATTAACACCAATGCTAAAGTTTGGAGCATATAAAAATGTGCCGTTATTTTCACTACAGAGCTTCTCAACTTTTTCCATTTCATCATACCAGCCCGTAGTTCCTGTAACTATTGGCAACCCCAATTTAAAGCATACATTAAATATATTAATTGCTTCACTGGGTAAACTAAAATCAATAACCACTGTTTTTGAATAATCGATACCAACAAGCTTATTCCACTCATTTTCATTATCTATAATTGCAATTACTTTATGATTTCTTTTTAAGCATACCTTTTCAACTTCTTTGCCCATTCGGCCATAGCCTGATATAATTATATTCATGATAATAAAGTAGTTAGGTGTTAGAAATTTACCGATATCTTTAGCCCGTTATGATTAATCGCACTACCGGGAATTACAGATGGCATCGAGATATTGGGTTGCATTATTACAGGTTCTATCCTCATTGAGATATTGTCATCTACATTCCAATAGTACAAATGGGCATCAACTGTGGCATCTAACAATTGTAGTACATACCATGCAGCCATTAAGATGAATGAAAATTCCATATCTCGACGAAACGAATCCCGATAATATTTTAGTTCCTCCTCACTATATTTTGTTGCAAGCTCATTTTTGCATACTTTTTCGTTAACATTGCATATGTAGGAATTTTGCTCGGGATTATATTCTACAACCAATAAATTTTCCAATGAGTTAACTTTACAGACATAAGCCTCATTATAGTAGAGATATTGACCTCTGGCATAAAAGGCAAAGTATCCCGTAGCTCCAAACCCGGCATAAACTATTGGTAATTTCCAATATTTCTTATTGTAAATTTGACCTGCTCCTGGTATAAGTGCAAGTAGAGTTGCCTTTTTTGGTGAATGCTTAAGTAAGATTATTGAGTCGTTATTGCTTTGTCCGTTTACACTATTTGAAAAGCATACTGAAATAATCAGAATTACTACAATAGTTAGTATACTGTTTAACAACTGTTTCAAAATGTGTGTATTATTTTCCCTCGATTAATGATATAATATTGTCGAGGTCGTCATCATTTTTAAAACTAATAACGATGGAGCCTTCTCCATTATTGTTCCTGCGCAGATTTACCTTTGTTCCAAGTTTTGTACTTAATAATGCCGGAGCATCTTTAAATCTTTCAGGTATTTCAACGATTTTCCCTTTGGATTTTGATACAGGTTTTGTTGTTGTATTTCTAACGATTTCTTCAGTTTGGCGAACATTTAAACCTCTGTCAATTATTGTTTTAAGAATCTTTTCCTGAGTTCTTTTGTCGGGAATGGATATTAAAGCTCGAGCATGTCCCATGGAGATGAAACCATCCCGTAAAGCAATCTGAACATTTGGAGGTAGCTTAAGTAATCTTAAGAAATTAGCAATTGATGACCGACTTTTACCAAGTCTCTCGCTAAGTTTTTCCTGAGTAAGCTTAATTTCATCTATTAATCGTTGGTAACTAATGGCAATTTCAATTGCGTTAAGATCTTCGCGGTGAATGTTTTCGATTAGTGCTAATTCGAGCATTTGCTCATCATTTGCAACACGGATAAACGCTGGTAATCTCTTAATACCAGCCATCTGTGAAGCTTTGAACCTTCTTTCTCCGGCTATAATTTGATATTTATCATAACCCATTTTGCGAACAGTAATGGGCTGAATAATTCCCTGAACTTTAATCGATTCAGATAATTCTCGAATCATCATCTCATCAAAATGTGTGCGAGGTTGGAATGGATTAGTATCAATTTTGTTTATATCAATTTCTGCTATAGCACCTGCAACAAAACCTCCCGAGATATCCTCAGAAGTTATATCTGTATCCGGACTTGACAAAATTGAGTCCAGTCCTCTTCCCAATGCTTTCCTTTTACCAGTGTTACTCATTAATAATTTTATCAGCGTTATTCATTAAAGTCATATCATTCTTTTGTAGAACTTCTCGTGCCAGGTTAAGATAGTTAATAGCACCTGTGCTGTTGGCATCATGCATAATGATGGAATCACCAAAGCTGGGGGCTTCGCCAAGTTTTGTGTTTCTACTTATAATGGTATTAAAAACCATCTGTTGAAAATGTGTTTTTACTTCTTCAACAACTTGTTTCGAAAGTCTTAATCTTGAATCAAACATTGTTAAGAGTATGCCTTCAATGTCAAGATTTTCATTAAGTCGAGATTGTACAATTTTAATGGTGTTTAATAATTTACCTAGTCCCTCAAGAGCAAAATATTCACATTGTACAGGTATAATTACTGAGTCGGCTGCAGCCAATGCATTAACCGTTATTAACCCAAGGGATGGTGAACAATCGATTATGATGAAATCATAATTAGGCTTTATTTTTTCAAGAACCTTATGCATAAGATGTTCTCTATTGGGTAAATTGATTATTTCAATTTCAGCACCAACAAGATCAATATGTGCAGGCAATAGGTCGAGATTGGGTGTTTTTGTTTTCAGTATTACATTCTCAACATTGAGATTATCGATAATACATTCGTAAATACTTGCCTGAATTTGCTTAGGGTCGAAACCAATACCTGATGTGGCATTTGCTTGTGGATCAGCGTCAACAATAAGTGTCCTGTATTCAAGGATTGCCAGGCTGGCAGCAAGATTGATGGCGGTTGTTGTTTTACCAACACCTCCTTTTTGATTGGTTACGGCAATTGTTTTACCCATAGTAATTTGCAATTTGTTTACAGAATTTGATCCTCGATACAAATTTACAATTTAACAGATTTCGCATCCAATAAGTATGACAAATTTATTAACAAGTGTGGCTGTAAATCTATATTTTGTAACTACAGGTCAGAATCATCTCCCAAATCCTCGAAGCTAACATCAACAGTGCTACTTATTTCGTCTTTTTTGTCAGGTTCATCAGCTTGGGGTTCACTCTTTACTTCTCCTGTCTCGATAAATGTAATTGCAGCATTTAATCCATCTTTGAACTTTTCAAAGTCTTCTCCATAAAGAAAAACTTTATGTTTTTCATAAAAAAACTTTCCCTGATCCTCGTTAAATCTTCTTTTACTTTCAGTAATAGTTAAATATTGCTGATTTGATC
>CALDOI010000184.1 GCA_937912115.1 uncultured Bacteroidota bacterium
CATAAAGAGGACGGAGATGCAAATAAGATGGTTGAATTAAAAGAAGTTGATGCTTACGCCGATTATTCAACCAGCATACATGGTAAAGGACTAACCAACAAGGGATTACTCGTTAGTGCTGTTTGTACAGATTGCCATACAACTCACCATGAACTAAAAGAGAGCGATACACTTTCATCAATAAATCCACGAAATGTGCCTGGCACCTGTGCAAAATGTCACAAAAGTATTTATGATGATTATATTGAAAGTGACCATTCGATTAGAAGCAACCAGGGCGATAAAACTTACCCAACTTGTTCCACTTGTCACTCAGCCCATATAATTAGCGACATTGATGGGGATAAATTCATGAAGGAAATTACTGTGCAGTGCGGTTTGTGCCACGAAAAACTATCTGAAACTTATAAAGAAACTTATCATGGTAAAGCATATATGCTTGGTGATATGGAAGCTGCAAGATGTTCAGATTGTCATGGAGCCCATAAGATACTTGATGTAGCTAACCCAAACTCAATGGTTGGGTATAAAAATATTGTTAACACTTGTAAACAATGCCACGAAAATGCAACTCTTGAATTCACCGGATACTTAACACATGCAACACATAACGATAATCCGGTATTATTTTGGTCATTCTGGGGTATGACAACTTTGTTACTTGTGGTATTTGGTTTCTTTGGCCTTCATACTCTAATTTGGCTTCCAAAATCACTCAAACAGAGGAGAATAAACAAACACCATACACCTGTTGGCAAAGTTAAATATTACAGAAGGTTTAATAAACGTCAAAGATTTACTCACATAATGGTTATTTTGAGTTTCTTATTGCTTGCATTAACCGGAATGACATTAAAGTTTGCACATATGGAATGGGCATCCTGGATTGCACATATGTTAGGAGGTGTTAAAGCTGCCGGAACTATTCACAGGTTTGCCGCAGTTATAACATTTGCTTACTTTGCTTTCCATCTATCCACCTTATTCCAATTAAGAGCTAAGGAAAAATTAAGCGTAAAGGAATTTCTTTTTGGAAAGAACTCGCTTATGTTTAGTAAACAAGATATTAAGGATCTTGGAGCTTCAATAAAATGGTTCTTTGGAAAAGGCCCACGTCCTGAATATGGAAGATGGACATATTGGGAAAAATTTGACTATATGGCTGTTTTTTGGGGTGTAGCAGTAATTGGATTATCAGGCTTGATACTTTGGTTCCCCGAATTTTTCACACTCTTTATTCCAGGCTGGGCAATAAACGTTGCACAAATCATACATAGTGATGAGGCATTGTTAGCTACTGGTTTCATATTTACAATACACTTTTTTAATACTCATCTACGTCCAGAATCATTCCCAATGGATACTGTTATCTTTACTGGTCACGTTCCTCTAGAGGAATACAAGAAAGACAGACCTCGTGAATATAAAGAGTTAGTAGAGTCAGGAAAACTTGATAGCGTAGTTGTAGAAAAAGAAATATCAAGAGGCTGGATCAAATTTGTTAAGGCAATGGGTTATTTATTTTTATCCCTTGGCATAATTATGGTAATACTTATTATATATTCGCTAATAGCGGGAGTTTATTAACAATCATATTTGATTAAAAATGAAAAATAATGAATTACATTTGAATTGGAAAAAGAAATCACAACAATACAATTACTAACTTAAAACACTAATATCATGTACATTAAAAGTATTTTATTCGCAAGTTTCCTGCTCTTTTTAGGCGGAAATTATCTAACAGCTCAAGATTATGAATATATCGGAGCTGCAAAATGTAAAATGTGCCATAATAAACCTGCAACGGGTGGACAGTACAAACAATGGGCAGAAAGTAAACATGCGCATGCAATGGAATCACTCAAAGGTGAAGAAGCCAATGATCCTAAATGTTTGAAGTGTCACTCAACTGCAGGGGCTGTTAATGAAGATTTAATTGCTACTCTTACAGTAAAAGAAGGTGTTTCATGCGAAACATGCCACGGACCAGGAAGTGGTTACAAAGCAAAATCTGTTATGGAAAGTCGTGAAAAATCGCTTGAAAAAGGATTAATTATACCTACAGAAGCCCTATGTTTGGAATGCCACAATGATAATAGCCCTCATTTTAAAGGGTTTAATTATGAGGAATATCTTGTAAAAATATCTCATCCTATTCCAGCAGCAGAATAAGGTTGAGTTTGTATAATACTCTAAGCCCCTTTACTTAATAGTATTGGGGCTTTTTTTTATTATAGACGAAAAAAACGGAATCAGTTATTATCACCAATCCCGTTTTCATTTGAATATTTAATAATTCTATTTTACAATAATCTTATACTTCAAACTACTACTTCCTTCAGCTATGTTTAAGAAATAAACACCCTGAGAAATGTTACTAAGATCAAATTTAGTGATATTTGTACCTTGCGATGCAGAAAATACCTGTTGTAGAATAACTCTACCAGAAATATCTATAATTGCCATTTCAAGATCAGTATTTTCGCTTGCAACAAACTTAATGTTAAGCTGATTATCTGCGGGATTTGGATAAATTTCAACCTCACCTCCAACAAATAACTCTTTAATACCAATCCATAAAAACCCCGTTTGCTGCTCAACAGTAATATTCCCCGACTCATCTTTCATATTATAGATAGTTACTATATAATCATCAAAACTCATCGCAGAAACAGTAAGATTAACCTGTGACTTATTAAAAGCATGTTGTGACACTGATTCAACAACAACACCTTTATCGATAGAATAATTATTAATGTCTTCAGCAGCTGATTCATCCAAATCATCATCGAACATCAACTTAATATTAGTACTGAGAATAGGTTCAGCAGATATAACAAGTGGTCCATCAACATCAACACTTCCAACAACATCACTCTCATATCTTAGCTCTATTTTCCATTCGTCAAAATCATAGTTTAATGGCCCTGTTATATCATATGTTAAACCTATAGTGGGTTCATACTCAAAAATACTTGTATTATGTATTTTAAGTTCGCCAGTTCCATCATTTACAGCCCACATATAGAAATTAGCTTGATATTCATCATCAGTACAAACTGCCTCAGTTACCTTAATAACAATACTTTCATGTCCTTCTTCAACATCTCCTGTTGAAACTTCAACAGCTTCAGGAAGTGTATTATTTCCGGTAATAAAATAATAGTCGGTGATATCCGACATCTCAGTTTTTCCATAATATTCGGTTATTTTACCTGTAATAATAACACTATCTCCAATTGATGGATTTCTACCCGATTCATAGATAAATAAACCATTCCATAATCCGGTTCCATCCTGTAAAAAATAAGATGTTCCAAAATTTGCTGTGATAACTCCTGTTGTACTAACAGTTTGACCATCATACGGAGATTCATCCTGCTGTCCCTGTATATCATAAATAGAAACAAGTGTGCCTGTGAACACTTTTGGAATATAATAATTATAAACAACTGATTCTGTTTCACTTGTAGCGTCATCGGCAATAACTTGGTAATAAATTGTAGCGTCTTCTCCTTGCCCGGGTATTGTTCCGCTAAAACTATCACCTATTTGAGCCATATCAATTTCATTGGTTAACTGCTCATAACTTAAACCCCATAATAATTGTGCCGAAGAAACTGCTCCATTAGCACTAACTATATCAACATTAACCTCAACTGGTTCATTAGCTATAACAACTTCTGGATTAATTTGAAAATTATCAATTGATATTGGATTGGCTGTTTCACCAGCCCAAATTAACTGTGCTAGATTTGGATTATCAATAAATGGATTTCTATTATGCTGAAAAGACTGAATTACATTATTTCTTTTTCTTTCAAATTCATCTGGAGGATCCTGTAGATTCCATTCGAGCAGAGTTGAAAGTTTACCATGTTCCGCATACGGATAAGTATTATTATGATCTACAACTTCTAAATCAATCTCTCCTTCGCCGCCTTCGTAACGTGTTGACATATAAAAAATAATTCGTGCAACATCCCCTTTTACTTCATCGCGGGCTTCCCATGTTGAATCAGTAGTATAGCAGCCGGTGGCTTCAGAATGTTGTGTTCCTCCGTTATCAAAATCCTTATTACTCTTATCAACGTTAACCGAAGCATCACATGGTTTTAGGTTATGTACATCACTATACATTGGTAACCAATCAACAAAGTTTCCATGCGATTTTGCCCAAACATGCTCACGGTTAATAAAATTTCCACCAGTTCCATAATCATCTCCATCCTGTGAGCGACCTGTGTATACAAGGATTACATTCCCAGGAACAGCAGGATCAGCATCAGAAAGTTTTAGAACATATTTTGATGAGTGATAAGAATAAGGAGTATGCCCTTTTATTATTTCATGAAGAGCATTTTTTAGTGCGTCACCATCTTTTCCATCTACACCATTATAGTAGCCTGTCTGTTGACTAATAGCGATAGATGTATATAACACACCCAATAGCATTATAAATATTTTTTTCATTTACTTAGTTTTTTGGCAGCTTGCAC
>CALDOI010000185.1 GCA_937912115.1 uncultured Bacteroidota bacterium
ATTACACCCAATACTACCATGTGTATTATGTAAACATAGTATGAGTTCCTACTCATTTCACTTAGAAGTTTGCCGGTTTTGTTCAGGTTGAACCTGAATACATGAACCAGAATTTGTAAAAAGGCGAGCATCGAAATTAACATTGAACTGTAGTATAATACCTTGTCGAAAAACATAGAAACAAAATAGTAGTTTCTGGAAGGGTCGATCATATTGAAGAACAGATTTAGTGCAACGACTGTAAAAACACCCAACGATAGTGTTAACAATACATTTGATATGATATAGTATTTCATTTTTTTGATGTTTGATTCGAATATAATGAGTTTGTTGCAAAGCGATCCAAGTAGAAATACCATAAAATAGATTAGTAATCGTTCATTTTGGAAATGAAGTATAGCCGAGTGATACCAACCCCGTAAGTCAAGTTCTGAAATAACCATGCTGTATATTAGACCGATTACAAACGTTAGGATAACACCTGTTTTTAATGAGATATTAATAGATGACAACAAATTTGATTTTGAAAGAGCCAAATAGATTATCTGGAATATAAATAATACAGGTAGAAACCATAACCAACCCTGAGTTGGGTTATCAGCGTAAAAATAAGGGTTTCCACCAGTTCTTTGGAAAAGATGAAAGTACGAATACCAAACTTCTTGTGGCAATCCCCTTGCATTTAAAAAAATGGCTTTATAGGCAGGAATCATGGTTACAACAGCAACCAACCAAGGTATCATTATACGTTTAAATTTTGATTTGATAAAGTTGAATGAAGTGCTGTTTATTGCTGAATATCGAATGAAATAGCCTGAAATAAAAAACATAATACTCATTACGAAAATGTCTAAATACATTCTAATCAATCCAATTGAGCTGTTTTGATCGGGGTCAATTACAATCCAATTTTGTTCCAATACTGATTCATAAACCAGGCCTGCATGTATTACAATAACAAGGAGGATTAAAAAGGTTCTTAAGTTGTCGAGGAAGTAAATTCGTGTTTTCATGATCTTACGTTTTAATTGTTATTTTTTTGTTGATACAAAGTACCGGCAAACGCTGACGCATGACTAAACACCTATGCAGCGAATGATATCAAGTTTTGTGGAGAGGGTTGTAATTATGACGTATCAGTATAAATTATGACGCAATTGAGGATTCATTAGGATAAGTACAAGAAACTAATCAATGCCATTGTCATCAAATTGCTTTTATTAAGTTTGGTAACAATAATTGCTTTTTTACCTTCCTGACCCTTTGTGTGGAATTTGTCTGCAGTAATTACCGTGCCATGTACATACATCTTTTGCAAGGCCGGAGTTTGTCATGCTGAGTGTAACGAAGCATCTCTACACACATAAAGTTTATCCAATAATGTGAGATCCCTGCTTGCCGCAGGCAGGCTTCGCTCGCTCTATCGCACCAGCTCATGCATACACTTAGGAGGACAGTGACTCGCTAAATGGATATTGATAGGGTGTTGATTTTGTGTCTTTTAAGTATACTCCTCAATTTTAGAACCAGAATAACCAGATTTACAATCCTTTAAATTTATCGTTATCTATTTATCCTTAATATTTGTATCTTTAGCAAAAAATTCCTGATTTCTATAAAGTTATTCAAGAAAATGCCTAATTCTCAACCAACAGAAAACGACTTTTTAAGAAAGATTACAGAAATTATCGAGGATAATATTTCCAACGAACAGTTTGGAGTAAGTGAACTTGCCGACGGAATTGGAATGAGTCGTTCCAACTTGTTACGTAAAGTAAAAAGTTCAACTAATCTTTCGGTGAGCCAGTTTATAAACCAGGTTCGCTTAAAAAAGGCAATGGAAATGTTGAAGGATAGTTCATTAAGAGTTTCCGAAATATCATATCAGGTTGGTTTTAGTAGTCCATCATACTTTATAAAATGCTTCCGTGATCATTATGGATACCCGCCAGGTGAAGCCGGTAAAAGGGAGTCGAGCGAAGGTGAAGTAATAGAAAAAATTGAACCTACCAGAAAAAGAATAATCATTGTCATAGGTTTGGCTATTTTATTGATTGTAATACTAACAATACTATTTATTGTTTTTAAACCGGCACTATCCCCAAAGGCCAACCTTGAAAAATCAATTGCCGTTCTACCGTTTAAAAATGACAGCAATGATTCCACCAATGTTTATTTAATAAATGGGCTAATGGAATCCATCCTCTCAAACCTTCAAAAAGTTGGTGAGTTGAAAGTAATTAGCCGCACCTCTGTAGAAAAATACAGGAACAATACTAAAACAATTCCGGAGCTTGCAAAGGAGCTGAATGTTAATTATTTTATTGAAGGAAGTGGTCAAAAAATTGGAGATAATATTCTCCTTCATATTCAACTAATCGAAGGGTCAACCGATAGGCATCTTTGGGCAGAACAATATAATAGAGAAGCGAAGGACATCTTTAGTTTGCAGCGAGATGTTGCAAAAAACATTGCAGATAAAATAAAAGTAATAATCACACCCGAAGAAGAAATAAGGATTAATCATATTCCAACTCAAAATCTGGTAGCATATGATTATTTTTTAGTGGGTCTTGAATTATTTCATAAAGGAGATAGCGAAAGCATACAAAAGGCGATAATATATTTTAAAAAAGCGATAGTTGAGGATAATGAATTTGCACGTGCCTATGCAGATGTCGCGATCGCCTACTATTTTTTAGATGCCTATCAAACCGAAAAACAGTATTCTGTTGAAATCAATAATTATGCGGATAAAGCTTTGCTGCTGGATTCTAAATTACCACAAAGCTTAATTGCAAAAGCACTCGACTACATGCATAGTGGCGAAAATGAACTGGCAATCCCGTATCTTGAAAAAGCTTCAGAGTACAATCCTAATTCTGCCTTGGTTATAAATATTTTGTCCGATTTTTATACCAACTATGTTCCTAATACTGAAAAATATCTGGAGTATGCCCTAAAGGGAATTAGTCTGGATATTGCATCTCACGATTCGGTTACAGCAAGCTACATTTTTTTACATGTTAGCAATGCCTTTATACAAACCGGATTTATTGATGAAGCTCTGAAGTATATCAATAAGTCGTTGGAATATAATCAGAATAACCTTTATTCACAATACGTTAAAGCATTTATTCTTTATGCAAGGGATAGAAATCTTCTTCAAACAAAAGA
>CALDOI010000186.1 GCA_937912115.1 uncultured Bacteroidota bacterium
CGAGTACACATTTTTAAATCAAAAAACTATAATTTCATTAACAATAAGGAATTAAATTATACGGAGATATTGATCCCTATAAGAGAGCTGATGAATCTTTTGAATTAGATTCCCTCACTTTGGTCGAATATAAAAAAATACTTTGCTGATACCCGACAGTTTGTAGAGTGGAAGATAATTATTTCAAATTTCATCCTAAAAATAATGATCAAATTTCAGCATTAGGGCAAACACTTTATTTAGACAGCTTCTAAACTGTTCTATTAAGCTGTTTTATAGCTTTTTACAAATTTCAAGATTTCTCAAATCTCAATTTATTATGAGTTTAAATTAGACTTGTATCTATTTGTTTTACTGCTTATTATGAATTTATGATATATATCACAAAATTCTGTTGTTGATTTATAGTGTTTATTTCCAGCCTTTTACATTACCTCCCTACACAATGTTAAAAAGTAGTTTATTAGTAAATTTGGGTATATTTTTGCCGAAATTATATATGTAGATAATCATATATATAGATTTAATAGCTTTTAAAGCAAAATAAATAAGGTTTGATGAAAACAAGAAGGGATTTTATTAAAGTTTCAGCGGCTGGCGCAGGAGTAGCAGCATTAGGGCTTAGCGCCTTAAACTGGAACGGAGTTAACAAGGCTCAGGCATCAAATTCACAATATCCCGTCAGCGACGAAGAGATGACTTCATTTCCCACATACTGCGAAGTTTGTTTTTGGAAATGTGCCGGATGGACATATGTTGATAAAAACAACAATATTAGAAAAATCATAGGTAACAAAGAGGATCCACATTGTAATGGAAGACTTTGTCCGCGTGGTACTGGTGGGGTTGGTATGTATACTGATAACGATAGGTTAAAAACACCTCTTATCAGAGAGACTGTAGACGGCAAACAAGGGTTTAGAAAAGCTTCATGGAGTGAGGCACTTGATCTGGTAGCTTCAAAAATGAAAGGTGTTGCGGATAGTTATGGACCTGAGTCATTTGCTCTATTTAATCACGGAGCACCAGGAGCGCATTTTAAACACCTACTTCACGCCTATGGTTCAGATAATGAAGGTGAACCAGCATGGGCACAATGTCGTGGACCACGTGAAGTTGGATTTTCAGCAACTTTTGGCAGCTGGATAGGATCTCCCGAACCAACAGATATTAGAGATACTGATTGCCTCGTATTAATAGGATCCCACATTGGTGAAAATATGCATAACGGACAGGTTCAGGAAGTTTCAACAATTATTGATCGTGGTGCTACAATAATCACTGTTGACCCACGACTTAGCACAATTGCCAGCAAATCGAAATACTGGCTTCCAATTAAACCGGCAACCGACTTAGCATTATTACTTTCGTGGATACATGTACTTATTTATGAAGGTATCTACGACAAGAATTATGTAGAACAATACACAATGGGATTTGATCAACTCAAAGAACATGTAAAAAATATGACACCCGAATGGGCTTATGGTATTACTACCATTCAACCTGATGTAATAAGAAAAACTGCTCGTGAAATGGCCAATGCTTCACCTTCAGTTATTGTACATCCGGGACGACATGTTGTTTGGTACGGCGATGATAGCCAACGTGAAAGAGCAATAGCTATTCTAAATGCCCTACTTGGGTCATGGGGAAAACGTGGTGGTTTTTATTTTAAAGAAGCAGTATCTGTCCCAAAATATCCACACCCAAAATATCCTCATCCACATTGGAGCTGGAAAGACAATTTAGATGGAAAGTATCCACTTTCAGCAATGGGAATAACTACTGAGTTGCTTAAAGCTTCTATTCCCGAATACGAATACAAACACCAAATAAAAGCATGGCTAGTGGCAGGTACAAACCTACCTTTAACTATTCCTGACAAAGAGCTTTTTCAAACTGCAGTTCAGTCAATCGAATTTTTAGCAGTTGTTGATACAATGCCAATGGATATAACAGCCTATGCTGATGTTATACTTCCAGAATGCACCTATTTAGAAAGATATGACACAATACGGTCAGCACCTCATCGTGAGCCAAATATTGCACTTCGAATGCCAGCAGTTGAACCAAAATATGAAACAAAACCTTCATGGTGGATTGCAAAGCAGCTAGGCGAGAGACTTGGGTTAGGATCGTATTTCGATTATGATGATTATGAAGAAGTATTAGACTGGCAATTGAAAAAGCTAGGTACTTCACTGGAAGAAATGCAAAAGATAGGTATAAAAAAATTCGACCGTAAATCGGGACCATTATACCTTGGCGAAGGTGAAGAATACTCCTTTAATACTAATACAGGCAAAATTGAACTTTATTCTACCGAGTTTGAAGATCATGGATTTGATCCTATGCCAAAATTTACGGAACATCCTCAACCTGAAGATGGTTTCTACCGGTTAATATATGGCCGAGCACCAATGCATACCTTCTCACGTACATCTAACAATCCAAACTTGTATGATCTTATGAACGAGAATGCAGTATGGGTAAATCCAAAGGTTGCCGAACTGTGGGATCTTAAAAAGGGTCAGGAAATTTGGTTACAAAACCAGGATGGAGTAGTATCTACTTTTCCTATTAAAGTAAGAATTACAGAAAGAATAAGATGGGATTCGATTTATATGGTTCATGGTTTTGGGCATACAAACAAAAAGCTAACTCGTACATATGGACGAGGTGCCAGTGACTCAGAATTAATTACAAATATAATGACCGACCCAATGATGGGAGGTACAGGAATGAGAGGAAATTTTGTTACGTTTTTAACAACTGACCCAGGAAAGGAGGATGACGTATGAGATACGGAATGGCTATCGACACAGCAAAATGTGTAGGATGTGGCGACTGTGTAGTTGCCTGTCAAACAGAAAATAACGTCCCTAACGGATATTGTCGCGATTGGGTAGTTGAAAACGTTAATGGCAGTTATCCTAATGTGGAAATTGAATTACGCTCCGAACGTTGTAATCATTGCGAAAACTCACCATGTGTAAGATGTTGCCCAACGGGAGCAAGTCATATAGTTGAGGGTGGAATAGTTATGGTTACACACAATGAGTGTATTGGATGTGGTGCCTGTATTGAATCATGCCCTTACGACGCAAGATACTCGCATCCTGATGGATACGTTGACAAATGCACATTCTGCCAACACCGTTTGGAAAAAGGACTGAATACAGCATGTGTTGATGTATGTCCTACATCATGTTTACATTTTGGCGACTTGGAAGATCCATTTAGTGATGTTTCTCTGGCTCTAAAAAACAGAACATGGAAAGTGTTAGCACCTGAAGCAGGAACAAAACCTCAATTATTTTTTCTTACTTAATCAAGTATAGATATGAAAGAAGAATTATTTATTAGCGGACGTAATATTCCAAATATAGACCCTTTTCTTAACATTTGGCATTGGGAAATACCGGTATATTTATACCTTGGTGGTGTTTCGGCAGGAATTATGTTTTTTGCTGGTCTATTTACAATACTTGGAAAAGAAAAAGAGATGCCAACCACAGTAAAATGGGCAACATTCCTGGTTCCGGTGGCATTGGTTTTGGGGTTATTTGCCCTTTTCTTAGACCTTAAACATCAACTCTTTTTCTGGAGATTGTATACAACTATTCGTATTGAATCACCCATGTCGTGGGGTGCCTGGACATTAATGTTCATTACCCCTCTTTCAATGTTATGGGCAGCTTCATATATAAAAGAATTAATTCCCGGCTGGAAATGGAAAATAAAATTTGTTGATCAAATTGAAGATCTTGTTATTAAGAACCGAAAACCACTAGCATGGGCAATGATGGCTTTAGCTGTAATATTGGGTGTTTACACAGGAATACTATTGTCAGCATTTAACGCACGCCCGCTTTGGAATACCAGTATTCTGGGACCTTTATTTTTAGTATCAGGATTATCAACCGGTTTGGCAGCAATAATTTGGATGTCGAAAAGTCATTTTGAGCGCTCAGTACTTACCAAGATTGACATTGTTCTAATAGGTGTTGAACTATTTTTAATAGTTCACCTTTTCATGGGATTCTTAGCAGGATCGGCAGTAAAAATTGAAGCCGCCGAACTATTCCTTGGTGGAGAATTTACAACCGCTTTTTGGGGGTTTGTAGTTATCCTCGGTTTAATTATTCCAGTTATACTTGAAATTCTCGAGTTAAGAGGTTTTAAAATTCCAATATGGATTCCTTCTCTCTTAGTGCTCTTTGGCGGATTGATATTCCGCTTTATAATGGTTGAAGCCGGACAAATAACCAGGTTCTTATATTGATAATTATAAACTAATCATAAAATGGACTCAATAACTAAAGAAAAACATATACCAAAGTATATAAACCCATACTTTGGCGGAGTGTTATTAGGCATCTTAATTTTATTTACCTTTTACATTACCGGACGAGGATTAGGAGCAAGTGGCGCCATTAAAAGTGCTGTTGTAACTACTGTTGACAAAGTAGCCCCAACACATACCGAATCACACACTTTTTATAGTAAGTTTATCTCACGTGATAACTCTCCTATGTCGAGCTGGCTTGTTTTTGAGTCAATTGGTGTTCTACTTGGCGGATTATTATCGGGAGCTCTTTTTGGTCGTATTAAAAAACTTCGAGTTGAACATTCTCCAAAAATCACAAAAAAAACCAGGTTGATTGCTGCTGCAATAGGTGGTATCCTTTTCGGATTTGGAAGCCAGTTTGGACGCGGATGTACAAGTGGTGCCGCACTAAGCGGAACAGCATCGTCTTCCTTTGGAGGACTAATAGTAATGCTGTTTTTATTTGGCACCGGATATGCCGTTGCCTATTTTTTTAGAAAATTATGGATTTAATAAATTAAAATATTATGGGACCATTAATTCCTTTAGGACAAATTTCGAGTGGATGGGATTTCATCATCGCTTTGATTATAGGTATTGCTTTTGGATTTATTCTTGAAGCTTCGGGCTTTTCTTCTTCGAGAAACATTACAGGTGTTTTTTATGGATATAACTTTGTTGTATTAAGATTCTTTTTCACTGCAGTTATAGTTGCAATGATCGGGCTGGAATATTTCGATTATATGGGTTGGATTGACCTTAATATGATTTACATACTCCCGACTTATCTAAGCCCTATGATAGTTGGAGCAATAATAATGGGTGTAGGTTTTATCATTGGTGGTTTTTGTCCGGGAACAAGTTATACTGCAATAGCCATTGGCAAACTTGATGCTATTGTATTTACATTGGGATTGTTTTTAGGAATTTTTATTTTTTCAGAAATCTTTCCATATATTGAGGATTTTTATTACAGTGGTAATATGGGTAATATTACTATTAGTGAAGTACTTGGAATATCAAATAAACTATTTACCTTTATCTTTGTGATCATAGCAGTAATTGCATTTTATGTAACCTGGCTGATTGAAAAGAAAGTAAGAAAAACCATCAACCCATATAAATTTGAGTAGCCATGAATAAGAATTATTTTATATTATTCGGTTTATTGATTGTTCTTTCTGGAGGACTACTATTTCTTCCTGAAAAAACTAATTATGTTCAACAAAGTCCCGAAAGCCTAATGTGGGATATCGTACAACCAACCAGGTATATTAGTACCGATCAAGTCGCGAAATTAATAATAGAGAAAGATCCATTATTTCAGTTAGTAGACGTTCGTCCGGATTACGATTTTGAAGCATTCTCATTACCAAATTCATTTAATATACCCATTGATAGCATCCTCACTGATGAGGCAAATGATATATTTAACATCGAAGATGTGAATACTATTTTCTTATCAGATGACGATATAAAAGCTGATCAGGCATGGGTTATAGCAAAAAGAATGGGCTACAAAAGTGTTTATGTTATGAAAGGCGGCCTTAATTGTTGGATACGCACAATTATTCAACCACAAAAACCTTCCGAATCTGCTCCTATAACAGAATTCGAGCTTTATAATTTCCGAAAAGGTGCCAGCATATATTTTACTGGTGCTGAATTATCAACCAATTCGGATATAAAGCAAGAGGTAAGTATTACACGAAAGAAAAAAGAAACTGTTGCTGAAGGCGGATGTTAATCAATAATCCATAATCTATTAATCATGCATGTACACGAGATAAATCCAAAAAAAACCTTAATAACATTAACTATTTTCGTAATAGTAATAATTGTTGGTTTGTTAACAATAACAAATCCCAGGCTTGAATATAAACTTACACCTAATGAAACAGTTGAATTAGTTGTATGGGACGATAGTTATGTATTTCCATACGAACTTGAAGACGTAATAGTGGGAGCGGTTGATACTGTTATCCTTATTGATATTAGAAACACGTTTGACTTTAGTAGAGGGCATATTCCAGGAGCTGAAAATATAAGTGCCGTTGAACTTCTAAGTGAGGACAATATCAAACGATTAAAAAAGCTACAGAAAGAAGGAATTTGTGTTTTAATTTATGGGGAAACACAACTTCAGGCCAATGGCCCATGGATGGTGTTCAGGCAGCTGGGCTTTAGCAATGTTAAATCTTTGATGGGTGGTTATCAATATTATGCATTGTGGAAAGACAACCTTGCCGACTCATATGGCGATGATGGATACTTACTTGGTGCCGCTGACTTCGATTATTCAGATATAGCTTCAAATGTTAATATTGATGAAAATGAAGGTGATTCAGAAAAAACATCAATAACGGTTAATAGGCGCAAGAAGTCGACCGTTGCTGAGGGTGGTTGTTAGAAAATAATAATTAGATAGAATTAAAGGGAATGCCAATGTGTTCCCTTTTTTTGTGATCTCAAAAGTTTTCGGTAATAAGGATCAACCCGTTTTAGAAATACTCTGCATTCTATCATAATCAAGAATAGTAATAATCTTACCATCCATTGAAATTATACCATCTTTTCTAAATTCCGACAATGTACGGATAGTATTTTCGGTTGTCATTGAAATTAGTTCACCTATTTCACGGCGGGTAATTGGTAAACGGAATTCACGACCATGATAAATTCTATCGGCTAAAAACAACAAAAAATATGCAATCCTACCCTTCACTTGTCTTTGTCTGATCTCAAATTGACTTTCAATAATATCATCTGATACATTACTCATTCTATTTAATACTCGTAATGCGAATGCACTGTTCGAAACAATTACTTTTTGCAAGGATTGAAGTTCAACTTCGCATACCTTGGTTTCTTCAATAGCAGTTATTGAATACTTGTACACCGAATTAGAAAAAATGCTAAGCAAACTAATAAAATCACCTGGTTTATTAATACTTAGGATGTGATCCTTACCACTTTTGTTTGTTTTGTAAAGCTTAATAAGTCCACTTCTCAGGTATAAAAAGGAATTAATTGGGTCACCTTCTTTCCTTATTATTTCACCTCTACTGTAGATGTGTTCAGTTCTGGAATTATTCACTTCCTGATATTCCTTATCATTAAGAGAATCGAAAAGAAGTTTCTTGTAAATGCAATAATTACATGATTCAATCTCGTTACTTGTTTTCATTCTAAATTACCGTTTTTACAACTTTTCATGATTTATGTCATACTATCAATTCTTTATATCTAGGTTTATAGATATAACTTTGCCTGCTCAAAGATATTGAATTTAAACGTGTAATAATATATTAATATAAAATTAATGAAAAAATTACTAATTCTAGGTGCTGGAACCGCTGGCACGATGATGGCAAACAAAATGCGCAAAACACTATCTCGTACTGAATGGGATATAACCATAGTTGATCAGTTTAAAACCCACTACTACCAGCCAGGTTTTTTGTTTATCCCTTTTGGTATATACAAAAAAAGTGATGTTGTTAAACCGAAAAACGATTTCTTCCCTGTAGGGGTGAATGTAATTTTTTCAGAAATCGACAAAATCGAACCAAATGACAACAGAGTAATTCTGGCTGACGGCGTTTCACTAAAGTACGATTATTTATTAATTGCTACAGGCACAAGAACTGCTCCTGAAGAAACCGAAGGACTTAAGGGAAAATTGTGGTACAAGGAAATATTTGATTTTTATACCATCGATGGCGCAGTTGCACTGGCCGATTTTTTTAAAACCTGGAAAGGCGGTAAATTAGTAGTTAATATTACCGAATTACCATATAAATGCCCTGTTGCACCACTTGAGTTTGTGTTTTTCGCCGACGCTTTCTTTACAGAGAGAGGAATGCGGGATAAAGTAGAGATTACCTATGTAACACCTTTACCAGGCGCTTTTACAAAACCAAGAGCCACCAAAATGCTAGGCGAGTTACTCGAACAAAAAAATATAAATATTGTTCCTGATTTTAACATATCGGAAGTAGATAATGACAATAAAAAGATTATTGATTTTGGAGGAACAGAAATACCATTCGACTGTTTGGTAACTATCCCAACAAATTTAGGTGCCGATTGTATTGAAACAAGTGGGTTAGGCGACGATATGAACTTTGTAAAAACCGACAAATACACGTTACAACAGGTTGATTATAATAACATTTATGTTATTGGTGATGCGGCAAACATACCTACCTCCAAAGCTGGATCAGTAGCCCATTTTGCAGCTGAGATTGTAGAAGAAAACTTATTATGTGCTATAGAGGGACGCGAACTTACTGCCAATTTCGACGGACATGCTAACTGCTACATCGAAACTGGTTACGGAAAAGGTACTCTTATCGACTTCAATTATGATACCGAACCCTTACCTGGATCATTTCCTTTTCCTGGTCTTGGACCATTTGGACTACTAAAAGTTACCCGGACAAATCATTATGGGAAGTTACTCTTCAGATGGATTTATTGGCATATTCTATTAAAAGGAAAAGACATGCCCATAGAATCGGAAATGCAGATGGCCGGTAAAAAACTTTGATGCTCAAACTATTAATATTCTAAAAATAAAAATATGGATAATAATAATATTCAAGAGCAGATAAACGATATAAACCGAAAGCTCGATATAGTACTGGATGAAATTGTTGCCCAAAGGGAAACACGAAAATCCATTGAAGATCTAACTGCCGATTTAACAATAATAGGGCAAGATATGTTTGCCTCTACGGTAGCGGAACTTGATAATGCAGGAGTAGAAGTAGATGGTGAAGCTGTAAAGATGCTTATTCTCAAACTCATAAGAAATGTTGACACGCTAACTGAACTATTTGAGATGCTGGAAAGTGGAAAAGATCTTCTAGCAGATCTAACTCCAATCATACAACAGGTAGGGCTTGATGGAATGCATCTTATGCATAACGTTGAACAAAAAGGATATTTTGATTTTTTCCGTGAATCAGGTAAAATACTTGATAATATAGTTACACATTTTTCAGGCGAAGACATGAAGCTACTAGCCGATAATATTGTAGTTATCATGGAAACAGTCAAAAGTCTTACACAACCTGATATGCTCAAAGCAATTAACAGTGCTTTGGTTGTTTACAAGAGCATTGATGTTGAGAATGTACAAGAGTACTCATTGTTTAAGGCTATGCTTGCAATGAACTCCAAAGAAATGAAAAAAGGAATTGGTTTTATGATTACATTCCTAAAAAATATATCAAAAGCAACAACAAATAATCAAAATTAAATTTTTTAAAACCACTAAAAATAAAAGTTATGTCAATAAAAACAATTGCGGGAGTAGATATTAATGTAAACGATGAAGGTTACATGGAAGATGCTTCACAATGGACCAAAGAAATTGCAAAAGAAATTGCAAAAGAAGAAGGTGTTGAACTTTCTGATAAACATTTTGAAGTAATTGAATTTGTAAGAGGAAAAGTAGCTGCTGGTGAGGGTTTAACAATTAGAGGAATTGGAAAATCAGGAGTTGTAAATGCAAAAGAATTTTACGCCCTATTCCCCGGAGCTCCATTAAAGAAAGCAACAAAAATATCAGGTGTACCTAAACCAACATCTTGTATTTAATAAAACCAAATTATCATGGAAAAGACAGAAAAAATTCCTTTGAAGAAGATATTATTGATCTGCTCGAAGGCTAGTATTGAAGATGTTTATGCAGCATTAGTAATGGGTAATGGTGCAGTTATGGAAGGTATTGAAACAAAATTGTTTTTCACTTTCTTCGGACTTGATGCCATAACAAAAAAAACAATGAACAAATTGCACACAGCAACAACCGGAAACCCCGGTATGCGGATGCCGGGTGGACTTCCTTTCCCAACAATGCTTGGAGGATTACCGGGTGTTGAAGCAGGAGTATCGGCAATGATGCGCAAGCAAATGGATGCTCTCGATATTCCACCTGTTGACGAATTTCTGGAACTTATAACAGCCGGGGGTGGTGAAATATATGCTTGTAAACTTGCAATGGATATGTTCAAACTAACAAAGGAAGATTTGCATGACGAAGTTAAAGCAGTTATTACTGTTGGCGATCTTTATGAAATGTGCGATGGTCCGGGAACACAGATTGTGTTTACCTAGTAAGCCTTTGTCATTCTGAACGCAGTTTACGAAGTGAAGAATCTCCTGACTAAATATTTTGCTAAGGAGATTTCTCGTCACAATCCCGATGAAATATCGGAATTGCCTGCCTTTGTCGGCAGACAGGCTTCCCTCGAAATGACATAAGTGCATAATGATATTAAAAAACCTCTCCATAGTTGGGGAGGTTTTTTTACTTTTGACCTTTCTAACCTGTACTATGGAAGAAGTAAAATCAAAAAAAGAAATTCCGGTAAAAGAAAAGGTGATGACCTTCTGGGATCACCTTGATGAATTGCGATGGCATATTATGCGTTCGTTAATTGCTGTTGTGGTATTTGCAATTATTGCTTTTGTAAACCGTACTATTATTTTTGATTATATTATACTTGCCCCCAGCACTTCCGATTTTTTAACTAACAGAGCACTTTGTCAACTTGGAGATTGGTTAACAATAGATGCCCTGTGTATTAAAAATATGAAGTTGCAAATTATCAATATTAGCATGTCGGGGCAGTTTTTAACGCATATGTATATTTCACTGATTGCGGGTTTTATTCTTGCATTTCCATATGTTCTTTGGGAGATATGGCGGTTTGTTAAACCTGCAATGAAAGAAAGTGAACAAAAATATTCAAGTGGCGGTGTTTTAATTAGTTCAGTACTTTTTTTGACGGGAATACTTTTTAGTTACTTCCTGATCGTACCATTAACGGTAAACTTTTTAGGAACATATCAGGTTAGTGCTTCTGTTTATAATCAAATATCACTTTCCTCATACATTAGTACTGTTGTATCGGTGACATTCGCTGTTGGAATAGTTTTTGAATTGCCAATACTAGTTTACTTCCTTACCAAAATTGGAGTACTCACACCTGATTTCATGAAACGTAACCGCAAATATATGTATGTATTAATGCTGATTGTTGCGGCAATAATTACACCTCCGGATATGTTTAGTCAGATACTTGTAGTATTCCCTTTAATTGCACTTTATGAATTTAGTATTGGGGTTTCAAAAAGGATTTATAAAAAGAATTTGGAAGAATTAGGTTAGACTATTCTATTGGAGTTATGGCTAAAATTAAAAATCAAAACAGCAACATCATTGCTTCTGGGATGATTCATTATATCACAAACGCTCACCCGTAGCAAACCCCATAGTAAGCCGATAGAACTTTCTCCATGCCTCCACATGTGCCTAAAGAGTAGCTCCTTTATAATTTGATTCAACAAATAACAGCAATTATTATCTTTTGTATAATAAGCCTCATTAAACCTTCAATTACTTATGTACTAACTTTTCGTTTTCCTCGTTTATTAATCTAAGAAAGTGATTTATGACTACGCAGAAAAAAGTTATAATTATTGGAGCCGGAGTTGGTGGAATAGCTACCGCTGCATTTTTGGCTCAAAAAGGATTTAATGTTGAAGTATATGAGAAAAATAATAGTCCTGGGGGGAGATGTGGACAGATAATAAGGGATGGCCACAGATTTGATTTGGGAGCTACAATTTTGTTGATGCCTTCATTATACAGGAAAGTTTTTTCAGAACTTGGAATAAATCTCGACAAGGAGCTACAAACAACATCTCTCGATCCCGTTTACAAATTATTTTTTGATAATGGCTCGGAATTCAACTTTACTCGTAACGAAGAGAAAATGAAGGCTAAGCTCGAGTCCATCGAACCCGGTAGCTTTAAAAAATACCAGCAATACATTAATGACGGGTATACTTTTTTTAATCTTGCAATGAAAGATTTGCTGATTAAAAATTACTACAATCTATTCCAATTTATAAACTTTAAAAGTTTTATGCTGCTTGTAAAACTTAAAGCATGGAAAAAACACACAACTTACATCCGTCGTTTTTTTAAAGATGAGCACCTTCAAATGGCCTTCACATTTCAGAATATCTACGTTGGGCAGAATCCTTTTAAGTCTCCAGCATTTTTTTCGATGTTACCAGGAGCTGAAATAAAGGAGGGTGCCTTATTTCCAAGGGGTGGAATGTACAGGATTGTAGAAAAACTTCTGGAAACAGGAACTAAACTGGGTGTCAAATATCAATATGAAAAGCCTGTTAATAAAATTGTTACTAACGGATCAAAGGCCACTGGCATACTATTGGAAGATGAAACTGTCATCAATGCTGACATTGTTATTGCAAACGTTGATTTGCCGTATGTCTACAATAAACTTTTAGTTGATAAAAAGAAGACAAAGAGCTTGAATAGAAAAAAGTACGCATGTTCCGCAATAGTATTTCATTGGGGGCTCGACAAGGTTTTTCCTCAACTAGAGCACCACAGTGTCTTCCTAAGCGATCCTTATAAACAAGGACTAAATAGTATCTTTAAAGACAAGTCATTGTCAGACAATCCAAGTTTTTACATTCATGCTCCGGTACGAAGTGATGTATCAGCTGCACCCAAAAATCATGATACACTTTCAATAATTGTACCAGTAGCCCATATAGACAAAAATTACAACCAGGATTGGAACAGGTTAAATCAGATAGCTCGGGCTGGAGTAATTCGTCGATTAGAAGAAGCAGGAATTGATAATATTGAAGATCATATTAAATTTGAGTTATGCTATATGCCTAAGAAATGGGAAAGAACCTATAATGTTGCCAAAGGTTCAGTTTTTGGTAGTTTGAGACACACAATATTTCAAATGGGCTATTTTCGGCCTCATAACAGACATAAAAAGTTTGTAAATTTGTATTTTGTAGGTGGAAGTACACATCCTGGAAACGGAATTCCGTTGGTCCTTTTGTCTGCCAAATTAACCTCTGAACGCATACTAAAGGAGTACTTGAATTTGAATAGCAATTAACATGGTAACAAAAATATCTTCTCAAACCGACTATTACCTGAATATAATACATTCCATTGATTTTGAGAAAATAGTGGCCCACCCAAACATACTAATTGCAGCAAATTTCTGGGATCAGGAAAGATTTAGTGCTGCAAAAACATGCTATAAATTCATGAGGTCAATCGATGATTTAATTGATGATCACAAAACTATTCACCAAACAATCAGCCCGGATCAGAAAGGTGACTTTGAGAACTCCGTTAACAAATGGATAGCCGACATTATTTCTGATTCTCACATAAATCCGAGCCAAAGAGATCTAGTTGATAAGATAAAAAAATTCCATATTCCATACTGGCCTCTTGAAGCATTTGCAAAATCAATGAACTACGATATTTACCATGATGGGTTTCCTACGTTGGAGTCGTTTCTGGATTATGCTGCAGGTGCATCAATTGCTCCGGCTTCAATCTTTGTTCATTTATGTGGTATCACAAAAGAAAATGGACATTATTTACCTCCTGTGTTTGATGTTAAAAAAGCCGCCACACCTTGCGCTATTTTTAGTTATCTGGTTCATATAATCCGTGATTTTCAGAAAGACCATCTAAATAACCTTAATTATTTTCCAGACGATATTATAGAAAATAATCGATTAGATAGGCAAAAACTACTTCGTATGGCAAAAGGGGAACCCTTAAATCTAGGATTTCGCAACCTGATTAACGAACTATATAAGTTGGCTGATGAATACAGATTAAAAACCATCGAAATGAAACAGGAAATTAAACCGTTTCTTGATCATCAAAGCCAGTTAAGTCTTGAAGTAGTTTATGAACTGTATCTCATGGTTTTTGAACGTATTGATATTGAAAATGGAGAGTTTACAACCAGCGAACTGAATCCAACTCCCATGGAAATAAAAAATCGTGTAATAAATACTATTACTGGTTTTACTCCTCTAAATTAGTATTACTACTAGAAATTGTAAGGACTAAACCACTTCGCACAGGAAGAACATACCTGCCTGACGGAAAAGCAATGTCAATTGGTTAAGGGGTTTCGTCATTGCAAGCAAAGCGAAGCAATCTATATTAAACTACGGCTATGAGATTGCTTCAGTAGTACCTAGTTCGCTATGATGTACATTGTCGAATTTGATTTTTTAACTAATTGTCATTGGACGACAAAGGCAGGGGATTAACTAATGACTGAGACCAATACAGCAATTATTCCGGTCATTTTATTGCCGTCGAGTATTAACCCTCATACCAAGATGGTTCACCCGTAGCAAATCCCATTGTAAGCTGATAAAATCTTTCCATGGCTTCAACGTGAACCCAGTGGCTGGCTCCTTCGATTGTAATTATTTCAGCATTTGGAAAGTTATAACGAATTTGATCGAAATCTTCAAGAAGTATATAATCGGATGCTCCGCCTTTTATAAATAATGTTGGCTTTTCAAACTTGGTGATTGTATCAATGCCATCAAACATTTGATCCAGGTTGTTTTCAAGTCCATCTAAATATATCCTCCACTCAAATATGTTTTTATACTTACGGTGAAGGTTCTTCATTATGAATTGACGTATCCGAATACTGGGAATAAGCCCAGCCAATTGACCTTCCACATCGTCACGGCTCTTAACCATGCTGAAATCAACTGACTTCATAGCTTCAATTATTTCCCGGTGATGATCCCTGGGGCCATATGCCTTAAGTGTAATATCAACAACAACGAGTTTTTTTACCAAATGTGGATTTTCCAGTGCAAATCGCATTGCTACTTTACCTCCCATCGAATGACCCATAATTATTGGGTTATCGATTTGATGTTCATCGATAAAATCGAACAGATCATCGGTAAGTGACAAATAATTAAAATTATCGCTTTGTGGCGATTGGCCGTGGTTACGCTGATCCACAGTAAATACTTCGAAACCTTCCATTGCGATACGCCTTGCATAACTCACCCAGTTGTCTGATATCCCAAACAAACCATGAAGTATTATTATTGGCTGATTTCCATGATCCCCATATTGTCGAAAGAATAATTCCATGGTGCAAAATTAGTAAAACGGACGAAAAGCTATTGGTTAATTGTTATATGTTATTTATTGTACGTTACAAATTATTTTTAAAACATATTACATCATGGATAAAAATACAGACAAATAATTTGTCGGGCATAAGTAATGTTTTCATAATTTTACTAGCCAAATCCATGTCCTAATGTTATTAATTAATTTTCTTATATGGAAAAACAGAGTTGTCAACTCAGGTTTTTCGCTATTTGTTGCTATGCTGTTATTATTAGCTCAGCCATCCTATTCACAACGTGAAGCAGATCGTTGGTATTTTGGCCATAATTGTGGGTTAGACTTTAGTACAGGTGAGCCGGTAGTTTTACACGATGGAGAAATAGATCATGCCTGGTCCGGTAGTGGAACAATATGTGATTCACTTAGTAATTTATTGTTTTACAATACCTACCGTCCAATTTATACCTCTCAGCATAATATAATGGAGAATGGACAGGATTTCGATGAAAATGGTCCAGGCAATCAAAGTAATCTTATAGTTCCCTGGCCTGAATCTGATTCCTTATACTTCGTATTTAAAATAAGTGATTATGATGTTCCGGGCGGAACAAGTGGTTTAAACTATAACATTGTAGATATAAATGAGAATAGTGGCTTAGGAGCTGTTGTATTAAAAGATATTATTTTACAAGATGCCGCAGGTGTTAATGGAATAATGACTGCAGCAAAACATAAAAATAAAAGGGATATCTGGATAATTACGCGTGACTTTAAACGTGATAAGTATATCGTATTTCTTATTACTCCTGATGGAATCAATGAAACAGCTGTTAAATCTGATGCCCCTAATGTGTCGGAGCAGTGTGCTAACAATGCTTATATGAAGCTTTCTTTTGATAAAAAGTACCTACTAACCACTTTTCAGGATTATATTTATGACAGGGTAGAAATAAGCAAATTTAATACTGAAAGTGGGGAAGTAGAATGGCAAAATAATCATGAAAATGATTGGTCTCCAGTAGGTTTAGAATTTTCACCTGATTCCAAATTTGTGTATATTTCGTATATTGTTAATAGCGATTCAATACAAATAAGGCAATATGAAATGCAAAACATTGAGGATCCACTGTTATTTTCGAACTCAGCTATCATTATTGGTGGTAATATCGGAAGAGGGTTACAGCTGGCCACAGATGGTAAAATTTATTGTATAACCAGAGAGGATTATTTTAGTACATCAATGAATTATTTTGTAGGAGCTATTCATGAGCCCTGGAAATCAGGATTAGAATGCAATTACCAGGAACACGCTATTAATATGGCCCCAAGAGAAACCTCTGCTGCTATTCCCAACATACTATTGGACTACCTGTACCGTTTTGACTTCGACGGCATTTGTGAAGGAGATCAGTTTCAGTTCACCTCATTTTTTAATCCTGTTCCTGATTCTATACGTTGGGATTTTAATGATTTCGGCTCTGGAATTAATACTATTTCTTATGAACTAAACCCTATACACATCTTTTCGGACGGAGGAACTTATGAGGTAGAAGCAGATGTATGGTATCCATCAGGCAGGTACGAGCATACCAGTCGTGAGGTGAAAGTTGAATATTCTCCCGAACCTGACCTTGGCGCTGATACAACAATTTGTAATGCTGCTGATATTATTTTAAATGCTGAGTGTGGCCCTCATTCCTATTTTTGGAGTAACGGTAATTTTGGAACAAGTCATATTACGGTTAGCGATACCGGTTGGTTTTGGGTGAAAGTAAGCAGTAATGGAGGTTGTATAGCATATGATTCGATACATATTTCAAAATTTGGCTCTGCGTTAGCTGATACTACTAATCTTATATTAAGCCCTACCACTTGTGGCGGAAGCACAGGTGCAATCCGTGGCCTTGAAATTACAGGTATTCCCCCATTTTCATATCAATGGGTGAATGATTTAGGAAATCCTGTTGCAAATACTATTGACATGTACCAGCTCCCTGTTGGAAACTACACCTTGCAGGTAACTGACAGTAATGATTGTGTAACTGAACTGGGGCCTTATTCAATTATTGACGTAGGTGAAGTTCTTGTTGAAGGGGTTTCATTTCATCCTGAACATTGTAACCAGTCTGATGGAAGTATTATAGTTACTGCTACTTCAGGACTGGGAGATATGCTATATTATTCGATTGATAATGGGGCAAGCTATTTTCAAAACCTGGGGGTATTTACCGGATTATCGGGAGGGGTTTATGCTGTAAAAGTACATGATTCCACTTGGTGTGGAGCTGCTTATGTAAATAATCCTATAATTATTGATAATACCCAAGGTCCAGAAATTACTAATGTAATAGTTACTCCTGCTTCAATTGGACAGGATGACGGGTCAATAAATATCATTGCATCATCACAGGATGATACCCTATATTTTTCAAATGATGCTGGAACTACTTATCAGATTAATAACGGTTTGTTTTCTAACTTACAGGGAGGTTTCTATACTTGTGTTGTAACAGATGAGCATGGCTGTGATACAACTTTTATTATCGAGGTTATGGAAAATATAACTGTTAGATTACAGGCAATAGCAGGTGATGATCAGGTTTGTCCGGGTTTATCTGCCTATGTCCCTTTAACGGTTAATAATTTTGATGATGTAGCCGAGTTTAATATTACTCTTACTTTCGATGAAACATCTCTTATTTGTCAGGGCTTTTCAAATGCACATCAGGATATTGAAGATTCCTTGCAAGTATTTCTTTTTCCTGCTGAAGGGAAAGTTGAGTTGAAATGGAGTTCAATCCCAATATCTCTTCCTGCAAATGCTAATATTGCCGAGCTGGTATTTGAAACCATTAATATGAATGGTAGTTCGATTGAGTGGGAAGGTTCTCCCGGAATAAGCTGGTTTTTGAATTCAACAGGAATATCAATCCCGGTTGATTATACCGTAGGAGAAGTTAAACTTTATAATGAATTGGTTTTTTCAATATTACCGAACCAAAATGTTTGTGAAGGAGATATGATTAATCTACATCCTGTAGTCTGGTCTTACAACGGATCCGTCACTTATTTATGGTCTTTACCAAATGGTGATACAAGTACCTCCGAATCAATAATAATAAACCAGGCCCAACAAAGCCAGGCAGGTAACTATTCAATCAAGGTTACCGACACAGCTAATTGTTACAAGGAATCAGTTACTGTTTTAAATATTTATGAATCTCCTAAACCAGAATTTGCCGTACAGGATACAATTTTTACAGTTGACCCTATTGAACTTGATGCTGGTGCGGGATTTGCTTCTTATTGGTGGAATAACGGAGATATTACACAAACTAGTTGGGCAAATACTCAAGGTTGGTATCTGGCTCAGGTTGAATCTGTGGAAGGCTGTATTGGAGAAGATTCATCATATGTTTTTTTTTCCACTCCTGCTGAATTAATTAATGTTTATTTTCCAAATGCATTTACACCAAACGGTGATGGTTTGAATGATGAATTCAAGGTAATAATCTCATCTCCTAATATTGAGGCTTTCTCGATGTCTGTTTTTAACCGATGGGGTGCTATTATTTTTCACACAAATGATATATCCTTAGGCTGGGATGGTACTTACCAAGGAAAGATGTGCACTCCCGGATCCTATGTCTTTAAAATTAGCTACAATACTTCAATAAATTCAAATACACAACCTGAAGCTAAGATAGGTACTGTGATGCTTGTGAACTAGACAGAACTTGATTTTTTATAAGGAATAATGATGAAATCTAACCTGCATTATTCATGCGTTTAGTTTGATGTAGATGCGAGGCATCGTAACGTGCCGACATATTTGTCTATTTCAAGCGTTCGTAACGAAGCAGGTGCATCGAAATAAACGCACTTGTAAAAAAATAGAAAACTTAGTTTTTTATTCAAATAGTGTTATTGTTCTGTAATGCTGTTGTTTCGGTTGTTTTTCTATTTTTTTATGAATAATGCAGGCTAAATATGGTTTTGAAATAATTAACTAAATTTGACCAACATAAACAACAAAACTATCATGATTATTAAAATAATTGAAGCAATAAGAATAGCAGGCGCAAGCTTTGGTATTTATTGGGCATATTATATCGGAATGAGTACAGCAACCCCAGCCGAATCAGTACTTCATATATTAACTCCATGGATAATTGTATCAATTGCCGGCACTTCTGCTTTCGAAGGATTATTTTTTAGCAAACAAGCAGCTGCAGAGCACGGATTTAAAGAGGATGGGAGTTATGCATATCAATCAAGAATCGCATTATTATCCTATGCCGTATTATCACTAGTAGTATATATGGCGAATTGGGGAACAAACGCAGAAGTTACAATAATGTTAACATTCCTCTTCTTTATGTTCTTTTCTGCACTCAATCATGGTTATCAGGCAATTGTTAATAAAAATTATCACTGGGCAAACTTAAACCGCCCGTTTCTTACTGCTTTGTTAATTGCCGCAATGTGGTATCCTATAACCAATGTATTATTTTAATTCCATTTCGCCACCATGGCCTTCTATACCAAAATAACGCCTTATTAAATAAACAAAAACGTAGATAATAGGGGTATCAAATAATGCAAATAGTACTTTAAACAAATACCCACTTAAAAGTAACATACCAAATAATTCCCATTCAATTACTCCAAAACTACAGAGTAAAAATAGTATCGAGGCAGTATCGATAAGCTGAGAACTGAATGTTGAAAAATTATTTCTCAACCAAAGATGTTTGCCTTTTGTTTTGCGTTTCCAGAAATGGAATATTTGAACATCAAGAAATTGAGCCAGCAAATAGGCTGCCAATGATGCACCAACGGCAATATATGTAAATCCAAATACCTTTTTAAAAATAGTATCGCTTATTGGTGACCACGGAGTTGCCGGAGCTTCAGTTGATACCACAACGATCAACAAAGCAAAAAAGCTTGCAAACACCCCGGCAATAACTACTTTATTAGCTCGTTTCCTGCCGTATATTTCTGAAATAATATCAGTTATTAAAAATGTAATGGGGTATGCTATGATTCCAACCGACAATTCAAAATTGTATAATCCAAATGGATTCCAACTAAAAAACTTTTGAAATATCAGGTTGCTCGTAACAAGTGAAGTAATAAATAAACCTGCTAAGACTAAATAAATGGTTTCAGCTTGTCTTGCTTTGTGATCGGTCATGAAATTGAATTATGTATGCAGGTTATAGTTTAAAAGTAAATTTTTAATCCTTAGAAATCTATTTTCGATATTCTATGTTATACTTTTTCAGGATTAATTCCCAATCATCGCTCTCTATTATTCCGAGTAGAATCTTGTCAATATGCTCGATTAACTCGTAGTTTGAAGATGCAAAACTGAAGTATTCTTTAGAGTAAGAGCTTGGAACAACTTGTATTTTTCCATCAAATTTATCTTTATGTGCAAAATAACTCAATACTGCATCATCATAAACAAAAGCATCAATATTTCCATCATCAACAGCAATAAGCCCTTGTTCAACAGTTGGAAAATTTGAATATTTAATTTTATATCGGTTTAATAAATCACCCGTTCCCGACCCTGCAATAGAGCCAACTTTTGATTTCCTCAGATCATCAAAATCACTTATCTCGGTTTTCAGTTTATGGATAGTTAAACTTGAAGAAATACTGGCTGTTAATCCCGATATCATGATAACCGCTGTAAACATCCAAATAACCCCAATAACTCTACCAAAAGGAGTAACCGGCGATTTATCTCCATAACCCACGGTTGACATAGTTACTGCTGACCACCATATTCCTTCACCAATACCCACTACTCCTTTTCCAAACTGATCAGCGTTTTTCTTGCGCTCAAGAGCCCAAATAATAAGTCCAAAAATTGAAATTATCATTAAAAGGGGAATGAGAGATTTTAAGAATCCAATTGAGAATATATTAGAGATTAGAGTAATAAAACCCGAATCCCTTTCTGCTTTTGTGGCATATGATAAATTTGTAATATAATATGGTTGTGTAAAACCAAATTGCTTAATCCTGGATGAGGTTACGGTTAAAGGAGAAATTGCAATGTCGATATCCCCATTTTTTATGGCATCTAACAATCCAGGTAGTTCATATTCAATCAATGTATATTTTGTGTTTAACGAATCTGCTATTTCTTTCCATAGATCCATGGATACACCGATATATTGATTGTTACTTTCAATAATAAATGGAGGTTTTATTTGAAATCCAACTTTTAGCACATCAGTATTGGTGTATGCTTGGGTAGAACACATTATTATCATCAGTATTACTACAAAAATTTGTTTAAAATAAGTATTCATGCTTTCAGTCGGTTTTAAAAATAATTGTCATATTCAATCTAAAATAAATATTAAAATTACTATTTTTACAGCAAATCAAAATCGATATTATTATGAAACGTTTAATTATTGCCACATTAAGTGGATTACTTTTTGGATTTGTATGCTATAGTTTTGCATGTAGCGGAGGTAATGAAGTAAGTTTATGGCTTGCTCTAACAATTATTGCCGGTCGTACATTATTGGGATTTGGTATTGGGATCAGCCGGTTTCCGATGAAGAACTGGGCAATTCACGGAATCGTAATGGGATTAATTTTTAGTATCCCAGCTGCATTTGGTACAATGATGGGGCCGGAAACACCAGGGTTTGATCCTCAAATGATTGCAATTTCAACAGTTGTAATGGGTATTATTTATGGATTTTTAATTGAATTGATTACAACAGTTTTATTCAAAGCAAAGATTTAATAGATTATTATATCCTATCCTTTCAGTTTTATAAACTGTTAGGTTAGGGTATTTTCAATTCTCGCAAGTAAAGCTGAATTGTATTTTCCAGACCATAGTATAGCGAATCACAAATTAATGCATGACCTATTGAAACTTCATCAAGCCAAGGAATATTGCTGGCAAAATACTTAAGGTTTATCAAGCTAAGATCATGCCCGGCATTAAGTCCTAACCCCAATTCTCTGGCCAGTTTAGCCGCATCAACAAAAGGAGATATTGCAGATTGAGGATTTTTAAAAAAATTTTCAGCATAGCTTTCAGTATATAACTCAATTCTATCAGTACCAGTCAGCTTAGCTCCTTCAACCAGTTTCATATCTGGATCCACAAAAATAGATGTTCGAATACCTGCTTCCCTAAACTCTGATATAACATCGATTAGAAAATCTTTATGTAATATAGTATCCCAACCATGGTCGGAAGTTAACTGCCCCGGATCATCAGGCACAAGTGTAACCTGATTTGGTTTATTCATAATCACCAACTTAATAAAATCAGGAGTAGGATTTCCTTCAATATTAAATTCAGTGGAGTTAACCAACTTTAGGGCAGCCACATCCTTATACCTGATATGTCGTTCATCGGGACGGGGGTGAACTGTTATTCCCTGTGCACCAAATCGTTCACAATCTAATGCTACCTTAACTAAATTGGGTTGATCACCTCCTCGCGCATTTCTAAGGGTTGCAATTTTATTAATGTTTACACTTAATCGAATCATTGTTATAATTTTCCACAAAATTAATAAATTGCAGTCCATAAAGAAGAAGAATATGAGAGCTGTAATTCAAAGAGTAAAAGAGGCAAATGTAGAAATTGATAATACCATAGTTTCTTCCATCGGAAAAGGCTTATTAATATTACTGGGGATTGAAGATTCTGATAAATCGGAAGATGCACTTTGGTTAAGTAAAAAAATATCCAGCCTACGTATTTTTAATGATGAGAACGACACTATGAATTTATCAGTTATAGATATTGAAGGAGAAGCACTTGTTGTAAGCCAATTTACACTTCATGCAAAAACTAAAAAGGGAAACAGACCATCGTATATTGTTGCTTCTCGTCCCGAACAAGCCATACCTCTATATGAGGAATTTGTTTTGGAGCTTGAAAAACAAATTGGAAAATCAGTTCAAACTGGTGAATTTGGAGCTATGATGGACATCTCACTGGTTAACTCTGGGCCGGTTACAATAATTATTGATACAAAAAAGAAAGAGTAGATTGATTTGGAAGAGTATTTGTGACTAATGTCCAAATAGTAAAAATTAAATTATCTGCAATGAAATTGCAGGGTTTTAACAATAACTTGATAATAAATATTACCGTTCAGATGCCAAAGGGTTGCTACCTTTTTGCATATATATCCCAAAACACAAATTATTGGTTGTAGTTTTCTTATTTGTATTTGCTTTCCAAGGAACAGCTAGGATTGTAAATTGAAATAACTTTATCCAGATTATTTCCGTCCATTTCTCCTACGATCTTTAACCTCCTTGGTTAAAAACTCATCAATTGCCATGGTCATTGATGGTGCAGATTGAGTTGGTGCAGGAATACTAAGCTTAAAACCAGCTTCTATAACGGCATTGGCTGTGGTAGGGCCAAATGCAGCAATCAACTTATCTTTTTGCTCATAATTCGGAAAGTTATTTTGAAGCGATTTAATACCGGCAGGACTAAAGAAAATTACCAAATCGTATTTACTTATTTCCACGGTCGACAAATCACTGGCAACAGTACGGTAAATAACTGCATTGGAGTAATTAATCTTGTTCGAATCCAACAACTCAAACATGGTTTGTTTATGTATATCAGATGAGGGCACCAAAAATCTTTCTTCGTTGTGTTTTTTAATCACATCTATTAAATCTGCAAAATTTTGCTTACCATAAAAAATCTTACGCTTTCTATACTGAACATATTTTTGAAGATAATAAGCAGTTGATTCGGATATACAGAAATACTTAAGTGAATCAGGTATTTCAAATCTCATTTCCTTGGCCATTCTAAAAAAATGGTCAACAGCATGACGGCTCGTCAATATTACAGCAGTATGTCCATTAAAGCTTCCTTTTGCCTTTCTAAACTCCTGTGCACTTATGCCTTCAATAGTAATAAACTTGTGAAAGTCTATATTCACATTAAACTTCCTGCATAGCTCACCATAGGGTGATTTTTCCATGTCAGGAGGTTTTGGTTGGGAAACTAATATATTTTTTACCTTCAATGCTCAAGTTGTTTTTTTTCTTTATGTGATATTAATGAGGCAACTACCATCAATTACACCACTCCAGAATTGTTACTTATCATTCTAATCAGTACCAAAATAGGTACTATTTCGAGCGTGCAAAGGTACAAAATAATATGTAATGCTGAAAACATCGTGCTTGATTTTCCAATTATCATAATTTTCATCAACCTGACAACTTGTAAAAATGCTATGGCAACAAGAGCTAAATATATTATTATACTACCCTTTATGTACATTATTAACAATATAACAGGAACTAAAATTACGCCTGTAATAAAAAAAATATTCCTGCTGGTAACAACTTGTTGCTTCCTCATTTTATGAGTTTGAAAAATAATTGATGTACTATAAATAACAATTATTCTATATAATAACAACACCCCCAGTGCTAAATATATATAACCTAGAATTTCAAGGTTTGACAATCCTACTATACTATATGGATAATGGTTCTGTAGTAGAATTAAAATAAAAATTCCGGTTGATACAATAAAATTCAACCAAAAAAAACCAGTTATTAATGTGCCAGGAACTTTAATATTGGCATGCCCACCCGGCCGTGATAGTTGATTCTCCAGCCTTAACGAAAAAATCATTGAAAAACGATCGGGCATAAAATGCCAAATAATGGCAATAAGGCCTAACAGTATAATTATGGAATAAGTTATAATATCTATTATGGGATCTATAGTAATAACAACCGGCTCTATGTTTAAAGACTTCATTTGCAAAAAGTCGATCATTACTGGCTGTGTTACAGTATCACAAATAATTGAATCATGGTTTACCAGGAAAGTATTATTAACTCCAACAACATCAAAGTAGCTTAGTAAACTATCATTCATAATTCTATTAATTCAAATATTCTGCATGTGCAAAAGTAAAAATTAGCTTGTTACTTCAAACTAGTTTTTGAAATATATAAGTAATAAGTTTTTTTCTGTTAATCGATTAACAGCAAACCAAAATTTTGACTATATTTGGGGATTAAATAATGATTCTCTGAGATTTTAGTTGAATTATTATACGTACTAAATTATTCTGAAAAAACTATATAAAAAACTGCCTGTTCAAATAACTACTAATCAAGAATTACAAATATTGAATAAATTGACCAATAAATATAGTGCATTCTAATTCATTAAAACCGTTAATTTTATGCTTAATATTGTAATATTTGGCCCTCCCGGATGTGGCAAAGGTACGCAGTCGGTGAGGCTTACTGAAAAGTACAATCTTGTTCATTTATCCACAGGAGATGTAATCAGAAAAGAAATTAAATCCGGGTCTGATTTTGGCTTACAGCTTAGCAGCATTGTTGAAAAAGGAGAACTTGTTCCATATGAACTTATTATCAAAATTCTTGAATCAGCTTTAGCACAGAACAAATCTTCTAACGGATTTATTTTTGATGGATTTCCACGAACCATTGATCAAGCAATTGATCTTGATAAAATTCTTGCAAAGGATAATCAGGCGATTTCAATGGTGGTATCATTATGTATACATGATGAAAAGGTAGTTGAAAGGCTACTCAACCGTGCCAAAATAGAAGGCAGAAAAGATGATAATGAAGATGTTATAAAGAATAGACTTAGAATTTACAAAGAACAAACCTGTCCGTTAATCGACTTTTACCGTAAGCAAGGAAAGTACGTTGAAGTAGATGGTGATTGCGGAATTTATGATATTTTTTGTCAAATAAGCAAAATTATTGACAGTAAAGAGGTGGCGTAGTTAATTGATTGTCATTCTGAGAGTGGCGTAAAATTTCATAATTATTTTGAATAGAGATTCTTCGCTGCGCTCAGAATGACAAAACATAAGGAAATCAGGATACAATATTGTATGTATCTTTTGCGATCATTAGTTCTTCATCAGTTGGAACAACCATTACTTTAACTTTTGAATCCTTAGCAGAAAGCATCAATTCTTCGCCTTTAATATTGGCATTAGTTGGATCAGTAGTAACACCCATGAATTCCAATCCCGTGAGTATTCTTTTCCGTGTTTCAGGATCTCTTTCCCCAATACCGCCTGTAAAAACAATCACATCAACACCGCCAAGTGCAGCTGCGTATGAACCAATATATTTTTTAACTCTATAGGCAAACATCTTTAAAGCTAAAGCAGCTCTTTTATTTCCTTGTTCAGCAGCTATTTCAAGATCTCGCATATCAGATGAAACACCCGATATTCCTAACAATCCAGAAAATTTATTAATCAATGTACTTGTATAATTAATACTGGTATCTTCCTTACTTGCCATATACAATAATGCCCCAGGATCGAGGTCACCGGTACGAGTACCCATAATGAGACCTTCAGTTGGAGTCATTCCCATTGATGTATCAATCGATTTTCCATTTAAGATAGCAGCAACCGAGGAACCATTCCCAAGGTGACATGTAATGATTTTTTGAGTTGAGATATCAATACCCAGTATTTCACAAGCACGTGCACTTACATACTTATGGCTTGTTCCATGAAATCCATAGCGCCGAATCTTATACTTTTCGTAAAGTACATATGGGATTGCGTACAAATACGAATGCTCAGGCATTGTTTGATGAAATGCAGTATCAAAAACACCTACCTGTTCAACATTAGGAAGTAATTGTTGCATTGCATAGATACCATTTAAGTTAGGAGGATTATGCAGAGGTGCAAGGTCGGATGATTTTTCCAAAGCTTTAATAACATCACCGTTAATTAAAACGCTGCCACTAAACTCTTCACCACCATGAACAACCCTATGGCCAACTGCATTTATCTCCTCGATATTATTAATGCTACCATATTTTTCGCTTGTCATAATACCTAACAGGTACTCAATACCTTGCTGGTGATCAAGAATTTCGCCTTCGAGTACCAGGGCATCATGTCCTTCTCGCTTATGTTTTATTAAACTTCCTTTTAACCCAATCTTATCAACCAAACCTTTAGCAATTACTCTGCTTGATGGCATATCAAAAAGTTGATATTTTATTGATGAACTTCCACAATTTAAAACAATGATTTTCATATATCTACTTTATTATTGCACATGTTATTGTATTACTTACCGGCTTTTCATTTTCGTAATTGTAAAAACCTCTACCCACTGATCTTCCCAGATAATTTGCCCTTACAAGTCTTTTAATAACCGGAGAAGCTTTATACTTACTTTCACCGAATTCAGCATAAAGATTTTCCATAAATTTCAATACCTTGTCAAGGCCAATTTTATCGGCCAGCTCGAATGGGCCCACATTATGACCAAAGGTTTCGCGCATTGTAAGATCGATATCATAAACCGAAGCAACTCCTTCCATTAATATTTCACATGCTTCATTAATAACTGGTATAATCATTCTGGTACTAATGTTACCAGGTGATTCATGAATATAAATACCCTTTCTTCCAATCATCTGGCAAAATCTCATAACTTTTTCATGAGCTATTTCCGTTGATTTAACACCATTAACAACTTCCACAATAGTGGTTTTATCGATTGGCTCAATAAAATGCATTCCCACTGCACGTCCAGGATTTTTCAGAACTTTTGCCAGATCGGAAATCATTAAAGTACTAATGTTTGATGAAATAATTGCATCTTCCCTAACAACTGCCTCTATCTTGCTAAATATATCCTGACGCAGCTCAATCATAGTTCCTTTTTTTCTGGAGCTAATGGCTTCTATAACAATATCACAATTCTTAAGATTATTAAAATCGGTAGATCCAACAATACGCGACAGCACTAGCCGTTTTTCCGAAGATGTCATTCCCCAGTGGTTTATCTCATTATCTAACTGCGCTTCCAGATCGCCATAGATTTCTTTGATCCGATCTTCTGTTGTATCAACAAAAACAACATCTATTCCAAATCTAGCCACAAGAAGTGTAATGCCTTGTCCAACCGAACCACAACCCACAACTCCAACTGCATGTATTTTACCTTTAACCTTTAACTTGTCGCCAAGACCAAACTCTGTTAACTGACTCATTATTATACGTTTATTATTTTTTATTATTGAATACTGAATATATTCTTCAGACTACTATTAATCTCGTTTTTTGAGGATGCAAAGATACTCCTCTTTAGGATAACTACTAACATTTTTGTATTACATTCAGTTCATTTTCCCCAAGTGGCTCCGGAAATATCTGCTCGATTTTAGGCTCAATTTGTTAGAGGCAAACTATAGGTTTTTTATCCCATAATTTTGGAAAAATCTACAAGTACAAAAACCAATAATAATGTACAATTGTAATACTTCCTTTATCAAAAAAATCTATACCATATCTTTAAATACTGTTACTGTAGTATCGTCATTGAAATGAACTTTGAAGTCAAGTTTTCTAAAAACGGATATCATAGCTTTATTATCCGAGGTTGTTTCGGCTGATAGCATTTTAATACCAACATTTGCAGCTATTTCAACACAAAACTGAGTTAATATATATCCTAACTCATTGTGTTGCCAATCATCAGGAACAAGAACTGCATACTCAGCAGATACTACATCAGGATCTGCAATTAGTCTGCCAACACCTATTAAACGCTTCCTTCCTTCGAAATCAATTTCAGCTACTATTCCCATTTCTCGGTCATAGTCTATATAACAAAATTGTGTTGCAACTTCATGCGAATTAAAATGAAAATCATATCTAAATCTATGGTAAATTGATTCTTTGGAGCAACTGGCCAACATTTCAAGCCAAAGTGCTTCATCCTCTGGTTTTATAGGACGCAACAATACATCAGTACCATCTCGTAATTTTGCTTTTTTCCTTATTCTTTCGGGATATGGGCGCAGTATCAGATGTGAGTAATCCGGATTTTCATGCCCAATCATATTCTGATCGATTACTATCCGCGCATCCAATGCGATAACATCATCATGAGTTACAATTAGAGGATTAATATCAAGCTCTTCAATTTCAGGATAATCAGCTGCAAGATATGAAAGCCTGATCAGTACCTCAATTAACTTTTCGATGTTTTTTGGTTTACTTCCTCTGTATCCTTCAAGTAGCGGATACATTTTCAGTGACTCAAGCATTTGACGAGCAAGTTGTTCGTTTAAGGGGGGAAATTCGAGTCGTTTATCATTTAGAAGTTCCGCACTGGTTCCTCCCATTCCCGCAAGCAATACAGTCCCAAATAATTTATCTTTCTTAATACCGAGGATCATTTCAACATCATCAGAAGTGTCGATCATTTTTTGAACGGTGATCCCGTCAATCTTCGCATTGGGCACTTTTGCTGATACTGTCTCCAGCATATTTTTATAGTTTGCCCTTACTATTGATTCATTTTCAAGGTTTAACGACACACCACCAACATCGAATTTATGGGAAATATCGGGAGAACTTATCTTTAGTACAACAGGGTAACCTTTTTTCTTTGCTATTTCAACTGCCTGATCTTCATTTAATGCTAATTCGGGATGTGTGGTTGCTATACCGTAATCATTTATCAGTTGTTTTGAATCATCTTCTGAAAGCACCTTCGATTTGGTAAAAATTCCTTCCGTATATTTTTTTCGCAAACTGGCTCGATTGTAATTAAATGAAACAGGGACATCCTTTGGGGTTTCAAATAGCAGCTCAAGGTTATTAATATATCTTGTCATTGTCATGAACGTTCGCATAGCCTGTCCGGGAGTGGCATAAGCTGCAATTTCTGCATGATTAAGTATTTCCAAACCTGCACGCATACTGGTTCCACCCAACCAAGCAGCCATAATAAATTTGGATGTATTACCCGAAATATCAACAATTGCCTGGGCTGTTGCTGTTGGGTTGGTCATTGCCTGTGGAGTAAGTATCACCAAAACGGCATCAACATTTTCATCTTCAAGAACAATACTTGTGGCACTTGAAATTCTGGCAGGGGATGCGTCTCCCAACACATCAACCGGATTTCCGTGCGACCAATATGATGGCAGCAATTCATTAAGTTTACCCATAGTGGTTTCAGATAGTTTCACAAGTTTACCACCAAGGGATATAAGTGTATCTGTTGCCATAACACCGGGACCACCAGCGTTTGTAACAATCGCTAATCCTGTACCTTTTGGCATACGCTTTCTGCCAACAAGATCTGCAAAATCAAAAATATTACCAATATCATAAACTCGGGCCATACCAGCTCTTCTAAATACCGCATCATAAATGGCATCTTCTGATGCAAGTGCCCCAGTATGGGAAGCTGCTGCCGCAGCAGATTCAGGAAAACGTCCTGATTTATAAACAATTATCGGTTTCTTACGTGCGAAAGCACGTGCTGCCGACATAAATGACCGGGCGTCGGTTAACGACTCTACATATAGTATTATTGATTTTGTATTATTATCCTGACCCAGATAATCTATTAAATCACCGAAGGTAACATCAACGGAGTTACCAATTGAAATGAAATAAGAAAAGCCGATTTTGGCTTCGTTAGCCCAATCAAGCATAGAAGCACCAAGTGCACCTGATTGTGAAATGAATGCTACTTTTCCCTTTTTTGGCATTCCATTTGCGAAACTAACATTAAGCTTATTTCTTGGAGCAATTATTCCAAGACAGTTAGGTCCTATTGCTCTCATGTCGGGGTATTTATTAATACAATCCTTCACCCTTTGCTCAAGTATCTTACCTTCTTCACCCGATTCTTTAAAACCTGCAGACATTATTATTATACCAAAAATTCCAGCGTTACCACATTCATCAATAATATCTGGAACCTGTTCGGCAGGAGTCATTATAACTGCAAGATCCGGAGTTTTAGGAAGGCTGGCTACATTTGGATAACATGGGATGCCCATTACTGCCTCACGTTTTGGGTTTACAGGATAAACAACTCCGTGGAACCCTCCACCAACAAGGTTTTTTAATGTCATCCCACCAACACTATTCGGATCGTTTGATACCCCAATAAGGGCAATTCTATTTGGGCGAAAAATGCTATCTAGCTTTCTAATTGGCATAATCTTAGTATTAATCTCAGTAATTAATTCTTATAACAGATCAGCTGTTATATATTTCACAAAAATAATTAATGTTGATTAACTTTAGTAGTATTATTGAAGTTATGTGTAAAATGAATCTACTATTTCATTTTTGTAGTTTTTTTATACCAATTAGGTATTAATATGAGCCAGACATAAAAAAATCCCCGGAAGTAATAAACTCCCGGAGATTTTAGAATAAATATTTTTAAAATTATATCAGCTATTAATCAAATAATGGCAGCTACTTTTTAGCTGGTTTAACCATTATCATTAATACTGTTCCAAATAATACGGCTATACCAGAAATTGTGAATGCCATTGGGAAATTACCCATATCACCCATAATACCACCGAGTATTGGTCCGAGTATACCACCAACTCCATATGCAAGGAAAACGAAAGGATAGTTTTGACCCACGTTTTTGGCACCAAAAGTATCAGCAGTTATTGTTGGGAACAAAGCAAAATTACCACCAAAGTTAAATCCAATTAGTGTTGCACCAAGATAAAGAAGAATCTCGCTTCCAGCCATATATGTAAACATAATAACAAGAATTCCCTGTGTGGCGGTCATAATAATAATTGATGTTTTGCGACCAAGTTTATCACTTAGCATTCCCCATACAATTCGTCCAATTCCGTTTGCCAAACTGAAGAATACTGCCATGGCAGTACCAGCAATAGCACTAGCTTCCAACGCTGACAGGCCATTTGCCTGCAAGGCTTCCATGGGATATAATTTCATCAATCCTATTGACATAAGTCCTGCTCCGGCACTTACAACAAATGTGAAAAAAATCAGGTAGAATTGAACCTTACCCAACATTTGTCCACTGGAAAATTCCTTGTCGTCTTTTGCCTCAGCAGCAACAGTTTCAGCCTCTTTATAACCTTCTGGTTTCCATCCGGCAGGAGGAAATTTCATCCACATACCACCAATAATTACCATAATGGCAAATGCAATACCATAAGTCATAAATGTTGATGATAAACCAATATTTTCAATAAGATGACCCCATGAACCGGCGAGTTTAACCCAAAGCATTGCACCAAAACCAAATCCTGCAACAGCTAGTCCTGTAATCATTCCTTTTTTATCAGGAAACCAACGCATACCAACTGCGATTGGTACTACATAGGCTAAACCAATACCAGCACCACCTACCAGACCAATAAGAAGCATAAGGGCAATAAAGTTTGTGCCTCCAAATAAACCGGCTAGCAAATAACCTAATCCAAGTATAACACCACCTAACATAGTAAGTTTTTGAGGCCCCAATGTTTTTATTTGTTTACCTGCAACTACCATAAAAATAGCAAATGAAGCTAAACCTATCGCGAACACCCATTGAGTATCAGCTTTCGCCCAACCTTCAGAAGTTAAGGAAGGTGTAAATACAGACCATGCATAAATTGCTCCTAGTGCCAATTGAATTAATATTGCACCAACAACAACTAAACTACGGTTCATCACTTTTTTATTTTCCATTATTAATTAGTTTATGTTAAAATTGTTAAACAAAGACATAATGAGCCAGGAAGATTTCTCCCCGACTCATTAATTAGTTTGTTTTAAAATAAATTATCGTTTAACCGCAACTTTGGCGCCGTTGATAATATCTTCAACAACACCTGGATCGAGTAATGTGGATGTATCACCAAGATTAGTTGCATCACCTTCACCAATCTTACGAAGGATACGACGCATAATTTTACCAGATCTGGTTTTTGGAAGACCACCTACTATTTGAATTTGGTCGGGTTTCGCTATCGGCCCGATATGTTTAGTTACTGTAGCTCTGATTTCAGCTTCAATTGTTTCCAATTCTTTTTCTGATAACTCATCACAAATAACATATGCATAAATTCCTGAACCTTTAATATCATGAGGATACCCAACTACGGCTGATTCATTTACCTTTGGATGCTGATTAATAGCATCTTCAACTTCAGCTGTACCAATGCGATGACCGGAAACATTTATAACATCATCAATACGACCGATAATTCGATAATACCCTTCTTCGTCACGTTTTGCACCATCACCAGTTAGATACATTCCTTTAAATGCTGAGAAATATGTTTCAAAACAACGTTTGTGGTCGCCATAAAGTGAGCGTAGCATTCCTGGCCATGGATATTTAATACACAATATTCCCTCTACACTATTTCCTTTTAACTCTTTACCCTCCGGATCAACCAGTATTGGCTGAATACCTGGCAGTGGCAGAGTTGCAAATGATGGTTTTGTGGGAGTAATACCTGCAAGTGGAGTAATCATAATACCACCTGTTTCGGTTTGCCACCAGGTGTCAACTATAGGACAATTACCTTTACCAACAAGGTCGTGATACCATCTCCATGCTTCTTCATTAATAGGCTCTCCAACTGTTCCAAGAACTTTTAACGAACTAAGATCATGTTTTGTTACCCACTGGTCTCCTTGTGCTAAAAGAGCACGAATGGCTGTAGGAGCTGTGTAAAACTGATTAATTTTATATTTATCTACTATTTCCCAGAATCTGCCGGCATCGGGCCAGGTTGGTACACCTTCGAACATAACTGAAGTTGCCCCTGATAATAATGGTCCGTAAACAATATATGAATGTCCTGTTACCCAACCAATATCAGCTGTACACCAATAAATATCACCATCATTATACTGGAATACATTTTTAAATGTGTATTCGGCATATACCATGTATCCTGCTGTGGTATGGAGTACACCTTTTGGTTTTCCGGTTGATCCAGATGTATAAAGAATAAACAACGTATCCTCCGAGTCCATAACTTCAGCAGTATTTTCTGTACTAACCCCCTTAACAAGATCATGCCACCAAATATCTTTACCTTCAGTAAATTTAACTTGCTCGCCAGTCCGTTTAAATACAATGGTATTTTTTACCGATGGACATTTAGCAACTGCTTCATCAACAATTTCTTTTAAAGGTATAGATTTTGCTCCTCGATAACCACCATCGGATGTAATAACAACATTACATGTTGAGTCATTAATCCTGTCGGCAAGTGCTGTTGCTGAAAATCCTGCAAAAACAATTGAGTGAATTGCACCAATACGGGCACAAGCCAACATAGCAACTGTTAACTCCGGAATCATTGGTAAGTAAATTGCAATTCTATCGCCTTTTTTAACACCTATTTTAATTAAGGCATTTGCAAATTGTTTTACTTTATCAAAAAGTTCTCCGTAGGTCAATTTAACTTCCTTTTCTTTTGGATCATTTGGCTCCCAAATTAAGGCAACCTGATCTTTACGCATGAACATGTTTCTTTCAAAAATGTTCTCTGTAACATTCAGTTTGCCATTCTCGAACCATTTTACATCTGGTGCATCAGGTCCGTCAAAACGCCAATTAACAACATTATCCCATTTTTTACGCCAGAAATTGGATTCTGCAATCTCTGCCCAAAATTTTTCAGGATTCGCTACGCTTTCTTGATACTTCTGCAGATATTCTGCAAAACTGGAAATCTTATTGGTCATAATTTTACAATTAATAGATTAGTAATAATGTATTTTAATGTTAAATAATTAACAGTGCTTTTCAAAAAAATAGCCTGAAAGAGCATTTTTTTAATTTTCCCAGTAAAGATACAACTTTCCCGGCCACAATGCAGGTTTGATATTCCAAATTATCAGGATATAAAGCTGTTTGCAGTTTACTAATTAACAGCAAAAAAAAACGACTTGTTATATGTGCAACTATATCAGTTACTTAATGAGTATTACCAACATAATTCCAAAAAGAAATAAAGTTATCCTAATACAAAATTTAGAAGGATTACAAATAAAGGAAAGTGTTGTGTGTTGGCTAATTGGAAATTGGTAATTGTATAATTGTAATTGGTAATTTGCTAATGGATAATGAGTTAAATGTCAACTGCTACATGCTATGAGTTTTGGTTTCCATTAACTCATAACATATAACCAATTAACATTGTTTGCTCTACATGGCTTCCATTAAGTCATCAGTAAATTCAAGATTATGGAATACATTTTGAATGTCATCATCATCTTCAAATAAATCAATGGTTTTCATAATCCTCAGTGCATCCTCTAGTTCAAGAACTTTTGTATCGGTTGGGTTTCTCCTTAGTTCAGCTGATTCGGGCTCAATCTTCAATTCTTCCAGTTTTTTTTGCATTGCTCCAAAATCCTCAAGGGATGTTGTAATGTGAAAGAAACCATCATCTGCTAATTCCATCTCTTCAGCTCCGGCATCAATGAGTTCCATTTCAAACTCATCCTGATCAATGTCGCCTACGGGAACAATAAATACTCCTTTTCGCTCAAACATAAAACTAAGGGATCCATTTGTTCCTAAGCTTCCTCCGTTTTTGTTAAAAATTGCCCTAACATTTGCAACTGTTCGTTGATTATTATCAGTAGTACATTCAATAAAAACCGCAATTCCATTTGGTAAGTAACCTTCAAATGTAGGCTCGGTAAATGAGGCAGTATCTTTGTCTTTTCCTTTACTAATTGCTCTTTCAATATTGTCTTTGGGCATACTTTGACCCTTGGCATTTGATATTGCAAGCCTTAGCCTGGGATTTGCATCAGGATCGCCACCACCTTCTTTAACAGCAACGGTTATTTCCTTTATTATTTTTGAAAATATTTTAGACCTTTTCGCATCAATAGCACCCTTTTTCCTCTTTATGGTTGACCATTTACTATGTCCTGACATCTTATTAAATATTTAGTGAATCAAACAATAACTATGCATAGCATATAATTATGGCAAATCTAAGAAAATCCCTTATTACCTAGTAAAAGCATTTCTATAAATTATTACACTAAATTATCTACAAAAATATATCCCGGCCACCTACGCAACCGGGATACAAATATGTTAACCAATTTTTAAGATTCTACCATCCAACCAAGGATATTCCTGCAG
>CALDOI010000187.1 GCA_937912115.1 uncultured Bacteroidota bacterium
AAAATGGGTGATATTTCCGCTATCATCAGATACAGCCGATATGGATGACGAAACCCAATATAATTCTCTATTTTTCTTTTTATTGTGAAATTCACCCTTCCATTCCTTACCACTTGTAATGGTTTGCCAAAGTTCTTTGTATTCTTCTTTTGGTCTTTCACCTGAACCAAATATCCGTGGATTCTGTCCCAGCAACTCCTTCTCTGAATAGCCGGTTATTTCAAGCATTTTTGGATTCACATATTCTATCATACCAGAAATTCCAGTGATATAGGTCATTACCGGACTTTGCTCAATGGCCTGAGAGAGTTTTTTTAAGCTTGCTTCTGCATTTTTCCGTTCGGAAATATCGCGGTATTTCCATAAATGGCCGCTGTATTGATTCTCTATATAAGTTGGAATATAATCCCGTTGGAAATGCCGTCCATCAACCAGTTCAAGCGCGTCGTTAAACACTGCTTTTTTATTTACCAAAATCAAATTGATATCTGCAATAAATTTATCCGGATTTTTAAAGAAGTGTTTACTCTCCTCTGCCGAACTGGTACAATCGGCCCCAATCATTACTTCAGGTGGAGCCGGAATGCTAAACATGTTGCAAAACAGTTGATTGGTCAATGCTATTTTCCGATCTGCATCTTCAAGCAAAATACCTTCCTGCATGTTAACAATCAGGTTTGTTAAAAGATTGTTTTTATCATTCAATGCGTTCTCCGCCAGTTTCCTATCGGTAATATCGTAATCTGCACCTCGATAGCCTATTAAGTTTCCTTCATGGTCGAGGATAGGAACTCCGTTGGTGGAAACCCAAATAAGTTTGTTCGATTTAGTGAGCACCTGATTAGGGAACTCTTTAAATATTTCTTTCTTTGAAATGGCCTGGAGCGCTATAAGTTTGAATTCTTCGCGTCCTTCTTTTGGATGAAGATCGTAAAAATGTTTTTTTCCTACCAGTTCTTCCGGTGAATAATCCCAAACTTGTTTCGAAACAGGACTTACATAGGTGTACATTCCTGTACTATCGATTTCCCAAATAACGGTCCCGCTTTGTTCAGCCATTTGCTGAAGCCGTATTTTATTTTTAATAAGGGCTTCCTGTGTTTGTTTTCGCTCTGTAATATCGCGCATGGTTCCAGCAATTTTTACTGGATGGCCTTTTTTATCGAGAATCAGTCCTGCGGAAATTGAAACCTGTATATTTAACCCGTCTTTGTTCTTTAGCAAGAGTTCATAATCAATGACTTTTCCTGACTTGGATATTTCAGAGAGGAATGCTTCCTGGTCTTCAAAATCTGAATAAACTTCGGCAATCTGTTTGCCAATTAGTTCATTGCGGGTGTATTGCCCTTTGGATATGATTTCGATGGATGGGCTAATGTCTATTACTTTTCCATCTAAACCGGCCTCATAATAAACGTCGAGCATGGTTTCGAAAATAGAACGGTATTTCTCCTCGCTTAACTGCAAGGCTTTTTCTGTCTTTTTTCGCTCCGTAATATCGCGGACAATAAAAATCATCCTTGTGGGCGTTCCGTTTTCATCCCTGATAAACTCCCCATTCACATCAATATCGATGATGGTATCGTCAGCCTTTTTGGCTCTGTAACTTGCCGCACCACTATCATTACCTTGATGCATTTTGATTATTTCAGATTGGGCACGCTCCCTGTCTTCGGGAACAATAAACTCGATTAAATGATGGTTTATTAATTGGTCCATGTTTTCGAAACCAAACATTTCGAGTGCTTTGGGTGATGAAAAAAGAACCTTTCCTTCTAAATCAGTAATGGTGATATTATCGGGTGATGCATGGATGATGGCTTTGTACAAAGCATTACTCTCATGCTGGGCATCTTCGGCCATTTTATGTGCCGAAATATCGTTGATGCTTGACAGCATATAGGGTTCGTTTTCGAGAGAAATGATTTGTGCAGAAAAAATTCCGGTAATGATTCCCCCACTTTTATTTCTGAACTGATATTCTTTACCAGATACTTCATTGCCTTCAGCCAGCAGCTTGGTCATCTCATTTCGGTCCTCTGGATTGACCCAGAAGTCAGGTCCAACGGTGTTGGCTAAAATTTCTTCGCGGCTATAGCCTGAAATTGTTGTAAAGGCATCGTTAACTTCTAGGAATTTACCATCGCTTAAGCGAGTTATGCCAATGGCATAAGGAGAAGTTTGAAATGCTTTTGAATATTTCTCTTCGCTTTCGTGAAGTTTTTCTTCTGCTATTTTTCGGTCGGTGATATCGTGAACAAGGGAATATAGTAAAGTTGTGCCACCATAATGAATCGGGCCTGAATAGATTTCTACATCGCGTACTTCGCCATTAGCCAGACAGTGTTTAAAAAAGAAATGTTTGCGTTTTTCTGCTTTTGCTCTTTGTAATTCTTTTGCCAATTCATCAGATGACAAGGTGTTGATGTCAGAAATATTTTTTTTGCATAATTCCCCGTGCGACCAACCATAGTAAAAGCAAGCAGCAACGTTTGCATCTTTAATTTCGCCGGTTTCTGGATCTATCAGGAGCATCACCGAATGATTATTTGCGAACAGCGATTTGTATTGCGATTCGTTCTGTTGCAAGCTACTAGTAACCCGGAGGAGTTCTTCATTCTGCAGTTCCAGCTCCACCTGATGCGTCTGCAGCTCATGATTAAGCTTTAAAATATCGCTTTCAGGTATTTTGAATCCTGAATCCTCGGTTTTTTTGCTAAGTAATTCTTCCGCTTGTTGATGGAAAAATTCTTTGTCTATTTTTTTGTGACTTTCTATATCAGAAAGATACACTCTCTCGAGTGAATCGTATTTTTGTTTCAACTCCTCAAGCTCAAGAATGAGTTCTTGTTTGGTTTTATTATGTTTGCTCATGAGATTTTTCCTTTCCATTTGCAATATTAGTATAATATCTGGTTGTCATATACATTATTAGGGTACTTAGTATGATGTTTTCGCCCATTTCGATCTAAACTAACCGGAATTGGGGGATGGGGGGAAACTGTTGGCTTGTTTTAGTCGTATTTACCATTGAACCATTTTGTCCTCCTGAATGGAGTTTACGGAATGAAGGATCTCATTTTATTGTGTTTGTAAAAGGGAATGAGATGCTTCGCATGGCTCAGCATGAGGGGGGATTACTTATACAGCAGTGCAAGGAATTATGCTGAAATGGAATCATTAATTGAAATTGATTTGATATAAGGGCGTAGTTGCAAACTACGCCCAGGAATGGGGAGAATCATCATCGGATTTAACGGATTTAGCAGATTAGTTTTTCGCATTGCGAAAAACGAAAATTCGTTTAATTCGTTAAATCCGCCATCCCTGTAGGGAGATTTACTCTCTTGAGTACCAAGCTGTCATTCCGAACGACGAAGGAGGAGGGTGGTCTTTCCGTCAAAAACACACAAGGATCCTCTGATTCTGGACGACCATATTTCAAATAATCAATAATTGCATTGCCAACATCAGGTAACAATGGAAGAGTCAGATCTTTTCCTGTCTTATATTGTTTGATTTCAACAGTACTGGTAATCCAATGTAGATTCTCGAACTTTAATCTTGATATATCCGAGGCTCGAAGACCAAGCCTTGCTGCAAGCATGATGATAGCATAGTTGCGTTTTCCAATTGGGCTACTTCGCTCAATTGAAAAGATTAATCTTTCTATTTCATCTTTGGAATAAGTAGAAGGCAATTTGGGCTGTATGACAGATTTGTATACGGGAAGTCTGGTGGAATAGTCAGATTCTATTAATTTACTATCAAATGCAAATCTTAAAAAACCACGAAGTGTCGTTAGGAAGGTACTTATCGGAGTATTACCCCTAAAGTCCAGATGACCAATATAATGAAGGATATCGGTCATTTTAATATCATTCAATGAAATGATATTATTTTCATTACAATAGGTTAAAAAATCATATAGATGGCGTTGGTAGCTATAATGATGACGTTTTGATATCCTGTCTCTATTTTTTTTAAGATCAAGAAAATCAGAAATTACTATTCCTATAGTTCCTTCAAATGCAAAAGGATATTTACTTTTATTCGCAGGTGGTGCAATTTTCCCCGTTTCCTGAAAATCTGAAAGCATCTTAATGCTATTTAAATAATGACTTTCGTAATGGGAAAGCTTTGCTGTACTTAGATTAGCAAACTCATTTTGCAGAAGCTTTTGCTCTGTGACTTTGGAGTAGTACTTAATACCCCTTGAAAGCATAAATCTTCCGATTCGCTTCCAACTTGCCTTATAATTGTACACTGTTTTTGGTGAATAAAACAGCTTGAATTCCAGATAATGAGCTGCATTAGAGATGAACTCATCAAATTCTTTGTCAATTTCCATATCAATATCAATTTATTGGTGAATAAATACACAAATAAAACAGATAGTTGGAATAGTCCTATCGAAATAGCAAAATATTATGTAAAGAGATTTTAAGAAACCGAATTGAAAATAAGCCACTTAGGATATTTACTTTACATAATCCTACGCTTTGCATAATGTGCCAGTATAATACTCGAAGCGTTGGATTTAAGGGCAATCTGAAAAACCACTTTGGCATCTACTACCGTTCCTGCTAATCCACCTGATGAAATGAAAGAATATCCAAGAACTCTGTTAGCCCTGTTTAGGCATATTACTGCAAATTCTTCCCGATATTCTATTTGATCACTCCACACAGAGCGAAGAACATCAACTGCATCTTTTGATGAATTAACTTTCTGCATTTCTGAGAATTTTTGTTTGTTGCGATAAGTGATTTTGATTTCAGCAAGATTTGAATTGAAGAGATTTATTGCATTATTCATGATTTTCACCCCTGCCCTGAGGATTTTTATTGGCTACTGGCTCGCCGTTAATTAAATTTTTGGCGATCACGAACCGTAATACAAATTTTAGAACAAGTATTCATGTCATGATTTTCTTTTTCAGAAAATCTGAACGAACCCGCAGGGCTGGAGGTAGCATTATCTCTTCTTAATGCTACCGGAAGTACTTATTGAGAAATATTTTTATGAGGTTAACTTTGTCGGGAATTTGGTTAAACGTCTTATCTTTAAGCAATCTGACGATTTTATTTACGGAATTAAGTAAAATAATTTCGGCTACAAATAAACCTGTGCTATAAACTCGTCACTTCCTAACCCAATTCTCATGGCTCTTGAAAAAAGCACGCCTCTTTTTAATGGTGAAAAAAATGAAGATCAAATTCTTCAAAAAACGTTAAAGGTTATTAATAAGCCGTACAATGGCAAAAACGTGCCATGTATTAACTTACAAGGGGATTACTTGAAAGTATACGGTTTTAAAGCAGGAAATAAGTTATTAGTAAAAGTTATTGAGAATGTAATTCTTATTGAAAAGGTATTGCAAGTAAAGTTTCGTAAGTATTAAATACAAAAAAAAGTTCCCCCGCAAAAAGCAGGTTCTATCTACAACGAAAATTAATTAGCCGATCACGCTTTTTCGTTTTCGAAATAGATCATATTTTTTTACACTCTTTTTCATGAAAATTAAAAATCAATTATACCGTGAACAAAATCCAAAAAGAACTGTAAAGAATAACAGAGGAAATGTAATTGATATTAAGTTTGTTTTTCCTAGGCAAAATTCAGAAGATGTGTTGGAAGAAATTACTGCTGGGCTAACATATAGCGGATTGTTTCAAGGAATATCTCAAAAAAGATGAAGCCTATATGAAAATTGACATTAACTAGAATTCAGGTAGGCTTTTATTATGAATTCATCATTTAATGATCAACCAAAACGCAGAACAGCAATTTATATCCGTGTGTCTACCCAGGAACAAAAAATTGATGGGTACGGACTAGAGTCGCAGAAAAGAAGGCTTGTGTCTTATATTGAAGACAATAAAGCTCTTAATCTAGTAACAAAACCGGAGTGGATATTTGTTGATGTCCACACGGGATCAGAATTACAAAGAGAGGGTTTGCAAAAACTGTTGACTTTCGTTGATCAAAAAAAGTTTGATTCTGTAATTGTTTGGAAGATTGACCGACTTTCAAGAAGTTTGAAGCACTTGCTTGGTATTTTTGAGAGATTTCAAAAGCATCAAGTAAGTTTTATGTCCATACAGGAAAACATAGATTTTAATGGACCTATTGGAAATTTGATATTCCAGATTTTTGGTTCCATTGCCCAATTTGAACGAGAACTCATTAAAACAAGAACTATGGCTGGAAGAATAACTTCAGCAGAAATGGGTAATTATACGGGTACTCAAATTCCTTTTGGATATGAACCAATAAAAAATGAAGGAGGTAAAGGGAGAAAGCTCAAAATTATTTCTGACGAAAGAAAGGTTATAAATGATATTTTTCATTGGTATGTATACGAGGAGATGGGATATATGCAAATTGCTAATAGGCTGAATGACTTAAAAATACCGAAAGGATTACATATAACAAAACGAAACAAAAATACCCGTTGGAGCCACAAACAGATCGAAGTTATAATTCCTAACACTCTTTATAGGGGGGAATTCCTTGCAAATCGAAAAGACGAATATGGAAACTTGCTTCCAGAAGACCAGTGGACTGTAGTCGCTGTTCCTTCTTGTGTGGGTGAATTCTTATTTTCCCTTGCACAGCAAAAACGAACTACTAGAGCCGGAAAAGTACAAGAAGGAAGCCATATTTATTTACTTTCAAACAAACTGTTTGACGTTTCTGTACCGGAAAGGAAAAAGTTTTATGGTATTCCTCGCTCTAAAGGAGGATACAGTTATCGAAGGAAACAATACAGATCTGTTGAAGAAAAATATTATTCTGTATTTGAAGTCCCTGCTGAAACAATTGAGGATACTATTTGGGAGAAATTAAAATTTGCACTTGGTAATGCGGAAGATTTTATAGAAAGGTATCTAAAACTAGATAAATTTGGTAATACACACATAAACACTTTGCAGGAAGAATTAACAGCTTTAAGAGAAAAATTGGTAAATACTGAACTTGAAACGGCACGTATTGAAACGGCTTACGAAAGCGGTATTTATAGTATTGATAAAATGGACGTTAAAATGTTGGAGGCAACAAAAAAGGAGGGGCAAATACATAATCGAGTTCAGCAAATTGAAGATGAGTTGCAAATTCTTAGTTTTAAAGAAATAGAAATAGAGAGCCTGAGAAAAGCTTCTAAGCAAGTAAAATACAATTTGAACAACTTATCCAGAAAACAAAAAAAGATAATTCTTGATATTTGTATTGCAAGAGTGGAGGTGAATAGAAAAGAACTCCCATCAAAAGGGGTGCAGAAAAAATGGCTTAGAGAATTAGAGGTTCATTTTAGATTTAACCCTGACCTGCTTTCTCAGGATTTAGATAAAGGTAGAACCCAAAAATCCCATGATAAAGCCGGAAAGTCAGGTTTTAATAAGGGAAATGGAGTATCTGGTGTACGAGGGGGCGGTGGGTATACTTTCTTTACTTGTAAGTTTTATATCGAAAAGATTGTAGAGAAACAAGATAATAAAGTCATTTATAGAACTTATTTAGAGGAATCTGGTAGGTGCTAGTTAAGAACCATCAAGAAGAACCTAGTGCTTAGATTTAAGTAATTGATAAAAAAGATTTCTTGAAATAGGGTGCTTCATGTAAAAGGTTTTTAGGAGAAAAAACTTTTCGAACACGACTTGCGTGTCTGGCTTTTTATTATCTGCTTTTTAAAATGAAAATAAAAATAAACAAAACCATTATAGCTGAGGAAACCGAAATAGGTCAGGGTGCAATCGTATTGCTTAATAAAGCTACTAGGCCCATTATAAGGCTTTTACGACGATGTTATAGTAAAGACCCAACTTGTATAAGCGGTAATATTAAGCAATTATTATCTTATGATAAAGAGAATTCAAGAGAAGATGGATATTTATAGATTCAATTAGACATTTGATAGCATTTTGGCACCTAGAAAGGACACTCCAGTATGATTGATATATTAATCAAAAACAATCAGTAATTTTGTCAGTAATGGCAATTATGTTTTTGAAGTAAATTCATACTCATTTCCACCACAAATTCTACAGAATACTCTTAATTTTAAACAAAAGTGTTGTTTTAACACTTGAATATAATATTGCCGATGTTAACTTACGTTTTATTATTATTCATTTTGCTACCCCGACTACTTTGAACTAAACCTAACTATCTTCCAGATTTAGGTTTTTTTTATCAATTTTATATCAAACTCCTTCCTGAATTGACGAAAAATAAACCTTGGTTTATTTTGTATTTTTGTTATCAATCTTAGATGTTTTTAATTCTTTAATTCCATCCAGGAACCCATTCATGGTTTTTATAAAGATTCAGATATATCTGAATCTTTATTTAGTCTGTTGCAACTACGGTGAGATGAGATGTTACAAATAATTGAAGAGTATTTAAAAACACTATTTGTTAAATAGCTACTTTCAATGTTTCACTTTTAGAAAAAGTGAAACTTGGAATTTCCCATCGGATATGTTTTATTTTCTAATGCTTAATTTTCTGATCATACTTAATTATTTCTTAAAATACTTTTGAATTAATGCTAGTAATTCGGTCTTGTTAATGGGTTTTGAAATATAATCGTTGCATCCGGCTTCGATTGCCTTACCTGTTTGTCCAAAAGCAGTCTGTGCAATGATAACAACGTCTTTATTAAACTTCCGTATTTGCTGGGTAGCTTCCAGTCCACCCATTTCTGGCATTTTCATATCCATCAATATCAGATCGATGTCAGAGTTGAGGTGGCAGGCATCAACGGCTTCTATGCCATTTTGTGCATGTAACAATGTCCTGCCTGCGTACGGGCTTTGTTGGAAGACTTGAGCTAGAGGGAGCGGTGAACTAGCCGGTTGTCTGGCAGGTATAACCCAAGAGATCCTTCGCATTCGCTCAGGATCCCCGCCTGGACCGTACGGGCAGGAGTTCGGCTAATAAATTTTGTTTCACAAAATCAATGTCTCACTGATTTAAAAGCCATTATTCAGTTTTTGTTTAAAGGCATTAATTCTAATACCTACATTTTCGATTAAATTATTGAAAAAGAAGCTGTAGTCATATTTATGATAAACCCCTTTTGGAAAACTTCCTACAATAATGCTATCACTATTGGGAGGGAATACTACCAAAGCCCCATTATCATCAATTCTGGCATCGGTATATTGAGGAACAATGGAGTCAATATCTCCATTATCTTTAAAGAAGACAGCACCTAAATTCAATTCTTTAGGGGCATATTCTGAAGTGTTTTTCCAGTTAAGAGGGTTCACACAGTTTGCATTAGGCAATAACACTGGAGAACCTGTTGCAAATTCCGATTGGGTATTGTATGTAATAATTGTACCAATATCATCAGCCGATTCTGCAATTTTTAGCCATTCATATTGAGCAAGGTCATCGTCAGTAACTGAGTATCCAATGATATAAGCTGCTACAAGTTTATTCATTAGTTCTGGGTTGTTAAATCTATCTTTCATTAATTGAATTAACATCATAGAACCTTGGCTATGTCCAGCTAAAATAAAAGGTCGTCCGTTATTCAAATTGTTAATATAATAATCAAATGCCTTTTCAATATCAGCCAAGCCAATTGAAAAATACTTATTTTTTACTTGTTCATTCATTGACAATCCATCCATTGCTATTTGTCGGTAATATGGTGTAAAAATATTGCAGTCATTTTTAAAAACCCCAGCTTGCTTTGGGATAACAGCTTGAACAAGACTTCTCATACTATCATCTTTAATATCCATATTCATTACACCTGTACCTCCAAACAAGGTTGGATATACATAAAAAACATCAACATCTTTTTCAATTGATTTAGGAAATGAAGCCCAATAATATGAATTAGAATAATTCGGTTCTTGTGCAGTTTGGCGTGAGACATCATTACTGCAAGAAGTAAATAATCCTACTGATGCAATTAATAAAGTAATCTTGTGAAATGTCATATTTTCTTTTTTTTGAATTTATTTATATTCAATCTCATTAGTATCGTTTTGTTGCTTTAGTTGCACCTAACTGTCAGCAATCATGTAGATAAGGGGAGTCCCCCCCCAAAGCCTCTTGCAGAACCGTACTTGAGTCTCCCGTCATATGGCTCTTCAGATAATATTCTTATTGTTTAAGTCCTCCCATGTAAATGGTTGCTAAATTAATGAAAATATTAAGCTGCTAATCCCTTTGCTCCATTCCAATTACCGAAACTTCATCACTACTACGGGTTAATCCGCCCCTGAATATCACATTGGTATTTTGCCTCTAGGGTGAACCTATTGTGCATTTCCCTTAGCATTGATGTGCAGGTACCCGAGTTCCGTAATTAAGCCCTGATAAAGTTCATACCGCCTGCCGTACAGGCAGTAAATTGAGCGTTTTATTTTGATAATATCAGTTTAATTGAAAACTATTTCTAATTTTGTAGTTGCTATATAACTGTTCGTAACAGTCAAAAGTGAGCGTGTCCACCATCCACAACATGCCATAATGCTCGATTGACCAATTTTACAAAATTAAATTATAAAGGTAATGAAATCTTTGCCAAACATACTGATCGTTGATGATGATAATGATAATCTGTTTTTACTTCAGTCAATTCTTAGTAGTCCAGAAGTTAACCTGATAGAGGCATTGTCTGGTTCAGACGCGTTAAAAAAAATACATGGAATTGAACTTGCATTAGCAATTCTAGATATTAAGATGCCCGAAATGAACGGTTATGAATTGGCATTAAAAATAAATACAGACAGATTGGAGGAAAAAGTGCCAATTATATTTCTTACAGCAAGCTATTATAATGATTTAGATATTTCAAAAGGCTATGATTCAGGTGCTGTCGATTACATTATTAAACCAAAAAAAAACTACATCTTACTGAATAAAGTTAAGATTTTTATTGACCTTTTCAACCAAAAGCAGAAAATCATCGAGGATGCAACTCTACTGAAAGAATCTGCAGATGAATTGATCAAGGTAAATGCTGATCTTCAAAAAAGTGAAGAAAAATACAGAAGTTACATCGAAAATGCACCAGATGGTGTTTTTGTTGTAGATGAAAAAGGAAGATACATTGAAGTGAACGAAGCTGGATGCCGGATAACTGGATATTCGAAGGAGGAGATATTAAAAATGTCGATTTCGGATTTTGAGCCTGAAAAATCAAATAATGAAAGCTTTGCTCAATTCATGTTATTGCTTAAAAACGGCTCATCAAAAGCAGATTTGATGTTCAAACATAAAAACGGGACCATACGATGGTGGACGATAGAAGGTGTTAAACTTTCCAAGAAACGGTTTCTTGGTTTTGCAAAAGACGTTACCAATCGCAAACAGGCGGAGGAGGAAGTAAAAAGAAAAAACGAGTTTCTTGACAGTCTCATACAGCAGTCTCCGCTTCCCACTTTTGTGTTAGATGACAAGGGCATTCTATTAATTGTTAATGAAGCGTTCCTGAAATTTTATGCTGTTCCTGATAAAGATTTAATTCTTGGGGCAAGCGCACTTACAGTACCTCAAAATATTAAATACGGGTTTGATAAATATATTAGGGAAGCATTAAAAGGGAATGAGATAGATGTCCCCGAGCAAGAATACATCTCACCATTTAATAATAATAAAATTTTTGTTAAAATTAAATTGTTTCCAATATTTACTTCCGAAGGCAAGTTGACAAACGTTGTGGTGATACAAGAAGACATCACCAAGCGTAAAAAGGTCGAAGCTCAATTAAAGGAACGGGTCAAAGAGTTGTACGCATTTTACAATTTGTCCGAGCTAGACACAAGGAAAGGCATCACTATGGACGAAATGCTTCAGGAATTTACGAACACCCTGCCGAGTAGCTGGCAATACTCTGAGATCGCGTGCGCCAGGATCGTGATTAATAAAAAGGAGTTCATCACAAAAAACTTCACGGAAACAATATGGAAGCAATCTGCTCCAATAATGATAGAAGAATCAGTAGTGGGGAGAATCGATGTTTGTTACCTTGAGAAAAGGCCAGAAGAAGCTGAAGGGCCATTCTTAACCGAAGAGCGAACACTCATAGATGCCATCTCCGAGCGGATTGGACAAATCAGCCAACGCATAATGAATGAGCAGAAGCTAAAAATTAGCGAGAAAAAATACAGAACAATTTTAGATGCTTCTCCCGATGGTATTTTATTAATCACCACGGATGGAATCATAACCGAGGTTTCTGAAATCGCAATTGAATTATTGGGCGCCGAAACCAAAGATGATCTGGTGGGCAAAAGTTTTTTCCATTTCGTTCCATCAAAAGAAAAAAATGATCTGATAGAAATAATTGAACGGACAATGAATGAAGGGCTTGCACAAGGTGTTGAGTTAAAAATCAGAAAGAAAAACCAATCTATATTTACTGGTGAAATCAGTATCACGTTAATACAGGACATGGATAGATTGCCAGTATTCTTTATGATCACTCTCCGCGATATTTCCCAACGAAAGAAAATGGATAAAACGCAAATCCATGCTGATCGTATGGCCAGTCTTGGAGAAATGGCATCTGGCATAGCCCATGAAATCAACCAGCCATTAAATACCATTTCGCTTGTTATGGATAATGTTTTGTTTGAGGTTACCAAAGACGAAAATGTAAAAATAGAATATCTTAAGAAAAAATCGAATAAAATTTTTGAAAACATTACACGTATCAGGAACATAATTGATCACGTTAAGGCATTTTCAAGAAGCCACGACAATTATTTATTAACAGCCTTTGATATCAATTCGAGCATACATAATGCCGTGATGATGATATCAGAACAGTTTAAACATTTAGGAATTAGCCTGGATTTGCAATTAGAAGAAAATACACCTTTAATAATTGGCAATAGTATAAAATTTGAGCAAGTGATCCTTAATCTGCTATCAAACGCCAAAGATGCGTTGCTTGAAAAGAAAAGCAAACAGTCAAAATTCTATGATTTGTTCGTTGGGATCAAATCGTATCATGAGAATGAGAACTTAATTTTTGAAATATCAGATAATGGACCTGGTATCAGCGAGGAAGATATCGAGCATATTATGCTTCCTTTTTATACAACCAAGGATACCGGAAAGGGTACTGGTCTTGGATTGTCTATTTCATACCAGATAATAAATGAAATGAATGGCACAATAGAAATAAGCAGCAACATGTTTTATGGAACAACCTTTAAAATAATTTTATTACTTCCAAATAAATCTTGATTATGGATACGCAACATAAAATTAAAATACTGATTCTTGATGACGAAAAACAATTTACTGAAGAATTGTACGAATTTTTTCAGAATTCAGGCTTTGAAGCTTTTGAGGCAAATACAGCTAATGGGTCAAAAAAAATATTAAAAAAACATGAAATTGACCTAATGATCCTTGATGTACGATTGCCTGGTGTAAATGGCCTCGACATTTTAAAAGAGGTAAAAATCCAATTCCCATTAATGGAGGTCATCATTGTTTCAGCTCATGGCGATATGGATACTGTAATTAAAGCAATGCGAAATGGAGCATTCGATTATTTGCGTAAACCATTCAGACATATCGACATTCAGATTGCGATTGAGCGTACTCAAAAATACATTCTGATGCAAAGAAAGCTGAAGAGGATGGAAGAAAAGAACTCTCTGATTTCCAAAAATCTCGAAAAACAAATTGACCGTCAATTTATTGGTGTTAGTCCTCAGATAATGGAAGTATTAGAACAGGCCCTTACTGCCGCAAATTATCCCGATGCCAATGTGTTGATTACCGGTGAGAGTGGAACCGGAAAAGAGAATATTGCCAGAATAATCCATTATTCAGGCACTAAAAAAAATAATATATTTTGTGCAGTTAATAGCAGTGCTATTACCGAATCACTTCTTGAAAGTGAATTTTTTGGCCATAAAAAGGGATCCTTTACGGGTGCCATTGTCGATAAAATGGGCTTTTTCGAGGTTTGTAATCAGGGAACCCTATTTCTTGATGAAATTGCCGACATGCCTTTAAACCTGCAAGCAAAAATTTTGCGTGCCACAGAAGAAAAAGTGATTACCAGAGTAGGCGACACAAACACAATTCACACCGACTTCCGGATCATTTCTGCTACCAATTATGATATTGAAAAATGTGTGGAGAAAAAGAAATTCAGACTCGACCTGTTTCATCGGCTTAACACCCTTCATATTCATATTCCTTCTCTCCGTGAAAGGCCAGAAGATATCAAACCCCTGCTTATTCATTTTGTAGATTATTTTGCAACAAGATTTAAGAAACCCAATATTCGGATCACAAAGGAAGTGTTTGACATACTTGAAAAATATGATTTCCCGGGAAATGTCAGGGAATTAAGAAATATGACTGAAAGAGCCATTATTCTTTGTAAAAGTAATTTACTCGGAATTAATGATTTCCATGTAAAACTGCAAAAAATATCCTCCTCGGATAATCTGGTTAAATCATTCAACCTGAAGGTTCATGAAATTAAATTGATTAGTGATGCATTAAAAAGTGCCCAGTATAATCAACAAGTAGCTGCTAATACTCTTGGAATAACCCGCGATGCCCTCCACCGAAAAATGAAAAAATACAACATTAGCATTAACAAAGGCGTCGAGGTATAAACTCATTTTCGCACGTATGTGCTATTTTTTCACAGGTATACTCTTATACTTTCCTCAATTGTACCGAGAAAATATATTTCTCAAAAATTAATTAATTTTTATTATTGCTGTAATATAGCCTTTTAGCACAGTTTATTAGGTTACAAATTATCGTCTGATAATTTATGGCATCCCCTTTGCCTATCCAAAATAACAAGAGGTAATCCGTCCCTCATTTAAAGCACGGTTTCATAAACTTAATACATAAAAAAATGGCAGTAGAAAAAACCATTGGTTCATCCAGCCTCGTGGAGGTGATTGACCGTATTCTTGACAAAGGCGTCGTAGTTGATGCATGGGTAAGAGTATCATTAGTAGGTATCGAATTACTTGCAATTGAAGCAAGAATAGTAGTTGCATCAGTTGAAACTTATTTGAAGTATGCAGAAGCTATTGGCTTAACAGCTAAAGCAGCTTAAGCATTTTGCAGTATCGAATTTATTAAAGAGGTAAGCCGTCCCTCATTGTAAAGCACGGTTTTTATTAACAAATTAATACATAAAATCATGGCAGTAGAAAAAACTATTGGATCATCAAGCCTCGTGGAGGTGATTGACCGTATTCTTGACAAAGGCGTCGTAGTTGATGCAT
>CALDOI010000188.1 GCA_937912115.1 uncultured Bacteroidota bacterium
GTAAAACCGGTACAAAAATAAAGTAGTTAGCATTTTTATTAATGCATCATGTTTTTAATTAGTTGGTTGATGAATGATAAGACGTTGCAAATTGAACAGTCAAAGAGAATCTCTTTTTGCAGCGTCTTTTTCTAGTACAGTTGAAAAAAGTAATCAAGTATTAAAAACGGAATTATATCAGAATATACAAAAGATGAAACACCTTTGATAGGCAATAAGAGCACAAGGAAATATCAAAGATAATTTCTTAGCGCCTTAGTGTCTCAGCGGTGAAAAAAAATAGACAAATGAAAAATAATAAACTCCTCAGAATCATATTAAAAACTAATTCAATCCTGATAATTTTTGGTTTTGTTATTCTTTTCACCTTTTTAGGATGTGATAAAAAGGATGAAGGTGGATTTACTGCTGATTTTAGTTTTCAATACAAAGATGATAACCATGTGGTTTTCGAAAATAAATCTGATGGGGAATATTACTCAATGATATGGGATTTTGGAAATGGTGATGCTGACACAACTACCAATAAAAAGGAAAGCTTTGAAATTTATTATCCGGTTGCCGGCGATTATGATGTGTCATTAAGTCTATTGGATTATACCGGCAACAGCAAGTCTGTAAAAAAATCAATAAGTATTGTTTCAACAGATTTTCAATTATCTTTTACAGCAGTAGTTGATCCGGAATTTCCTAATTATGTTACTTTAACAAATATATCGCTGGGTACTTTCAACTCTTTCAGCTGGCATTTCCGCGATATGGTAATTGAAAATGAAATGGAATATGTGGCATATTTTCCCTTTGCAGGAAGCTTTGCTGTTGAACTTGTAGCTAAAAAAGGAAGTGATGAATTTTCTCTAATTCAAAATGTACATATCACACAGGATGACCCCGATTATATACCAAATCTAACCCTAGTTTGGTCAGATGAATTTGATGGATCGCTTGTTAATACCAATGATTGGACTTTTGAAACAGGGGCTTCGGGATGGGGAAACAATGAACTTCAGAATTACACTAACGGTAATAATGCCGAAGTTGTTGATGGTAACCTGATACTGACAGCCCGGAAATTAAATGATAATACTACGGTAGGTTCATACACATCTACACGTATGGTTACAAAAGGGAAACGGGAATTTCAATATGGAAAGATTGAAATTCGTGCAAAATTACCTTCAGGTACCGGTATTTGGCCGGCAATATGGATGCTGGGAAGTAACTTTGGTAGTGCAGGATGGCCGGCTTGCGGAGAAGCTGATATTATGGAATACGTAGGATATCAACCCAATGTTATTCATTCAACAGTCCATACGACCTCGGGTAGCGGAGGTGGAGGAGTTGGTAACAGTATGACAGTGTCCACATGCGAAGAAGAATTTCATATTTATGGACTTCTTTGGACAGATAAAAAGATGATCTTCTATGTTGACATACCTGAAAATGTTGTGCATACCTATAATCCCCCTGTTAAAACTATCGAAAACTGGCCATTCGATCAACCGAGTTTCTTTATCCTAAATGTAGCAGTTGGAGGAACATGGGGTGGTGCCCAGGGAATTGATAATTCAATATTTCCTCAGAGTATGTATATCGACTATGTGCGTGTATATCAAGAAGTAAAATAGTTTTTTTACAAAGTCAAAACGTCATGATGAAAATTTTATTCCTTTATTTAGGTACTATAATAATGCTGTCAGGTTGCTGTAATAATAATGGTACTTCTGATGATAAAAAGGAAAAACCAGTGGATGGTTACAAGCTGGTTTGGCAGGATGAGTTTCAATATTCAGGTCTTCCTGATTCCACTAAATGGATGTTTGATACAGATGGAAATGATGAAGGCTGGGGTAATAATGAAGCCCAATACTATACTTATGCTGATAATGATAATGCATGGGTAGAAAATGGCACAATTAATATAACGGCACACAAAGAAAATTTTGGAGGTAAAGAATTTACATCCGCCAGATTAATGTCAAAAGCCGATTGGCAATATGGTAAAATAGAGGTAAGTGCAAAATTACCCACAGGGCGCGGAACATGGTCGGCAATTTGGGTTATGCCAGGTGGTTGGTCGTATAAAGAAGGGAACTGGCCCGATGTGGGAGAAATTGATATTATGGAACACGTAGGTCATGACTTAGGAGTTATCCATGCTTCGGCCCACTCAAAAGATTATCAGTGGCAGAAGCAAACCCAAAAAACAGCAACCGTTTTTGTTCCGGATGCACATAACGAATTCCACACCTACATTCTTGATTGGACACCGGATATACTAAGAGCCTATGTTGATGACAGCCTCTATTTTGAATATAAGAATGAAGGTCTTGGAGAGACCAAATGGCCATATGATAAGCCTTTTTATCTAATTATGAATTTGGCAGTTGGAGGTGCATGGGGGAGTATTAAAGGTGTAGATTATGAAGCGTTTCCACAAACCATGGAGGTTGATTATGTAAGGGTATATCAAAGGGTATCTGAATCCGAAAAACACTAAATGTGAAACATAATACTGGTCATATAGTTCTGATTTCATTAATAGTTGCCCTGGGTGGCTTTTTAATGGGCTTATTTTTTATTCTTACCAAAGTACCGGAAACAAAGGGTAAATCCCTCGAAGAATTACAAATATTTTTTCAAAAAAGAGTTAAGCTACAGTAACGAAAATCTTGAATGAAATATGAAAAATAATAGCATATATGTTGGTAATAGCAAGATAATAACTGAGAAAGCCGGTACATCAGGACAATTTGTTGAAATTGATGGACATAGATATTATCAGATTCAAAATTATCACCATATGCCGGATTTCTTTATGAGCATTGTAAGTGATTCTGATCATTGGATGTTTATT
>CALDOI010000189.1 GCA_937912115.1 uncultured Bacteroidota bacterium
CCGATGCGCATGGAATGGCCTCTGAAGAAGTTGAGCGATTGGTAACCTTCCCCATTGAAACTGCAGTTAATGGTGCTACAGATGTTAGACGGGTTCGTTCAACCTCAGCACACGGCTTTTCATTTGTATGGGTAGAATTCGATTGGGGAACTGATATTTTTAAAGCACGACAGATAGTTAGCGAAAAGCTGATTAGTGTTTCAACACAAATGCCCTTAGGTGTTGAACAACCCACCCTTGCTCCTCAGTCGAGTGTTATGGGTGAAATATTCTTTATAGGATTGCAGGCTGATAGTACCTCAATGATGGAACTTCGTACAATTGCCGAATGGAATATAAAACCACTCATTCTTGCAACGGGAGGTGTTTCACAGGTTACCATTATTGGTGGTGATTTTAAACAATATCAGGTTCTTGCTAACCCACAATTAATGACTTTTCATGGAGTGTCATTGTCGGAATTAGCGGATGTATGTAGTTCAATAAGTCAAAATTCCACAGGTGGGGTGATTCGTCAATTTGGAAATGAATATGTTGTAAGAGGAATTGCCCGAACTTCCAATCTGGAATCTCTTGGAAATACATTTATTAAATTAAAAAACGGGAAACCCATCAAGGTAAGGGATGTTGCAGAAGTAGTAATTGGAAGTGATGTTAAAATGGGATATGCATCTGAAAATGCTAAGCCCGCAATTATTATTTCCATATCTAAACAACCAAATATTAACACACTTAATGTTACAGAACAGATTGAGCAAAACCTTGCAATTCTGAAAAACACATTGCCTCCTGATGTTATAATTGATACTAAAATATTTCGTCAGGCTGATTTTATTGAAACATCTGTAAATAATGTTTTTAGAGCATTATTGGAAGGTGGTGTTTTTGTAATTATCATTCTGTTTATTTTCCTTGGAAATTTCAGAACAACTATAATCTCCTTAACAGCAATTCCACTTTCTTTATTGGGAGCCATATTAGTACTGAAATTACTTGGGCTAAACATAAATACAATGAGCCTTGGTGGTATGGCTATTGCCATCGGATCGCTGGTTGATGATGCTATTATTGATGTTGAGAATGTATACAAACGACTTAGGCAAAATCACCAAAAACCCATTGCCGACAGGCAATCATCATATACGGTAGTTTATGAAGCATCCAAGGAAATAAGAGCTTCTATTTTCAATGCCACATTAATTATTATGGTAGCATTTATACCGTTATTTTTCCTTTCGGGGATGGAAGGACGAATGCTTCAACCACTGGGGATATCTTTTATAGTATCACTATTTGTATCTCTAATAGTTGCCATGACGTTGACTCCACTATTGTCGATGATGATGCTTTCCAACGACAAATATTTAGCAAAAAATCAAAAGGAGAGGTGGCTGATTCGTAACATGACATTATACTATAGTAAAACGTTAACATGGGCATTGCATCATAGCCGTATTGTTATTGCGGCAACGGTTGTGCTGTTTGCACTTTCAATACTAGCATTTTCATCGTTGGGACGAAGTTTTTTACCCGAGTTTAATGAAGGATCATTAACACTTTCGGTTGTTACACAGCCGGGGACTTCGCTTGAAGAAAGTAATAAGTTGGGAAACTTAGTTGAAAAAGAACTATTAAATATTCCTGAGATAACAAGCACTGCAAGAAGAACCGGGAGGGGTGAGTTGGATGAGCATTCACAAACAACTAACAGTGCAGAGATAGATGTTAACTTCAATCTTGAAAATCGAACTCAGGAAGAGTTTATGGTTGATGTACGAGGCAAATTAGCTGGAATACCAGGAATCGCTTTTACCGTAGGGCAACCCCTTGGTCATAGAATCGACCATATGCTTTCAGGAACAAGGGCAAATATCGCAATAAAACTTTTTGGAAATGATTTAATCAGAATGTTTGCACTTGGAAATCAGGTTAAAAATTCAATAATAGATATTGATGGTTTGGTTGATGTTAATGTTGATCAGCAAATAGAAATACCACAAATTCAGATCCGTGCAAACCGTGATATGCTGGCCAACTATGGAATTAGCATTGAACAATTTAATGAGTATGTTGACATTGCTTTTGGAGGGGAAAAATTATCGGATATTTATGAAGGTCAGCGCAGCTTTGATTTGGTGTTAAGATTAAACAAGGATTATACTGAAACCATCGAAGGCATCCGATCGGCACTGGTTGAAACCTATGATGGCAAAAAAGTGCCGATGGAGCAATTGGCTGAAATTGTTTCCGTTTCAGGGCCCAGCTCAATCAGTCGTGAAAACGTACAGCGTAAAATTGTTATTTCTGCAAATGTTGCCGGTCGTGATTTAAGGAGTGTTGTTGAGGATATTCAAAAGAATATCAATGGCGAAATACTATTACCCGAGGGCTATCGAATTGAATATGGCGGACAGTTTGAAAGTGAAGCAAAAGCATCGCGAACATTATTGCTAACTTCCATTTTTGCCATACTAATAATATTCCTTTTGCTGTTTCAGGAATTTAGAAATTTCAAATTGGCTGGAATTATTTTATTGAATTTACCTTTGGCGTTAATAGGCGGAGTTTTCTCAATTTACTTCACCTCAGGGACATTAAGTATTCCGGCAATAATTGGATTTATCACATTATTCGGTATTGCAACAAGAAACGGGATTCTTTTGATTTCAAATTATCAAAAACTCAAATTACAAGGAAAGACTCTTCATGATACTGTAGTAACTGGTTCATCGGATAGATTAAACGCAATATTGATGACTGCTCTTACAGCTGCTTTGGCATTAATTCCTTTGGCATTAAATGGAGATCTGTCGGGAAACGAAATTCAAAGTCCTATGGCAAAAGTAATTCTGGGAGGATTGCTTACCTCAACATTGCTAAATATCTACATAATACCCATAGTTTACAGCAAGTTAAATGAGAGAATGATAAATTGATGCAATGAGAGAATGAATCGAACAATTGAACAACTAATCCATTCAATCATTAAAAAAACAAAAGATGAAACATATAATTATAATAATCAGCATAATTTCAATTACTTACAATCTCCATTCGCAAAATAGCATTGAAAATGTCCTTGCTGAGATTGAAATTAATAACACCATGCTAAGTGCACTTCGAAGGACTGTTGAGGCACAAAAGCTCGGAAATAAAACAGGAAACTATCTGCAAAATCCGGAAGTGGAATTTCATTATTTATGGAGTAATCCAAATACATTGAGCAACAGAACTGATATCAGCATAAAGCAATCATTTGATTTTCCATCAGCATATGCATATGGGAAGCAAATATCGGACATTAAAAACAAACAAGCTGATCTTGAGTATAAAAAGCAACTTCGAGAATTAATGTTAAAGGCTCATGTGGTATGTTTGGATTTGATTTATACAAATTCCCTAAAGGTTGAGTACGCAACTAGATTAGAACATGCAAAAACTGTGGCCGATTCTTATCATTCAAAGTATAATATTGGCGAATGCAATATTATTGAATATAATAAGGCTCAACTAAATTTATTGAATATTAGAAATGAACTGGAAACGAATGAAATCGAAAGAATTGCTCTGTTATCAGAATTAGAAGGTTTTAACGGAGGAAAGTCAATAGCTATAGAACTAGCAAGTTTTCCAATAGTTGAGCTTCCATCTGATTTTAATAGTTGGTATAAAGTTGCTGAAAGCAATAACCCGCTGCTTATTTGGTTAAGGCAGGAAATTGAAATAAGCCATAAACAGGCAAAGTATAGCAAGGCATTGAGTCTGCCAAAAATTGATGCCGGTTATATGAGCGAGAAAATTGTTGGAGAACAGTTTCAGGGAATAGTTGTGGGCTTGTCAATACCCTTGTGGGAGAACAAAAATACTGTTAAATATGCCAGGGGAAATACCATTGCATTTGAAAGTATTTCGGAGGATCAAAAATTACAGTACCATAATCATCTTAATACACTTTATACAAAGGCAGTTGGGTTAAAAAGAAGAGTAGATATTTATCGAAATAATCTAATATTATTTAATAATTCAAATCTCTTAAGTAAGGCACTGGAGAAAGGACAAATTTCACTAATTGAATATATTTATGAACTTTTGATTTATTATGATAGTAAAGATAAACTATTGGATTTGGAATTGGAACTTCATAAAACAGTAGCAGAATTAAATCTGTCTCTATAATTATTTTTCATCTGGTTCTATTCAGTGATAATATCTATGCTCTGGATTGATTAGACTATCTTTGCAAATCAAATTCGATTTATGAAAAAGATAATAACTTTAGTAGTTCTATCAATTACTTTTCTGATTGTAAAAAGTCAACCAATATTTCCTGATAATGGTCCATTATTTATCGACAATATTGTTCCACGTATTGACATAACCATAAATCCCGATACGCTTATTTGGATTTATCAACAAGATAATCTGCAAAGCGATATTGAGTTTTCAGCAAGATTTATTTTTGATAATGGCACGATAAAAGATACAATTGAACCGGTTGGTTTTCGGCTCAGAGGCAATACTTCCAGACATTCTCAAAAAAAATCATTCAAAGTATCCTTTAATACATTTACGCCCGGGGGAAAGTATTATGGAGTTGAAAAACTGAATCTTAACGGTGAGCATAACGATCCATCTGTAATACGTTCAA
>CALDOI010000190.1 GCA_937912115.1 uncultured Bacteroidota bacterium
ATTACTATCACTGCTGCAAATTCAGTATATGGCTAGTTCTTCAATTGTTATTATTTCAAATCCTTTTATTTTTTTTAAAAATGCAAAAATTCAATTTGATATATATGTAATATTTTACATATATTTGATGAAAAAAATTATGTGTTTATCACTTCCGGGTAAAATTATATCGTTTAATAACAATGATGATATAGCTATGGCCTCAGTCGATTTTGGTGGTGTGCGTAGGGATATTTGTACCGAATGGGTTCCCGAAGCTAAAATAGGTGATTACGTATTAGCACATGTTGGTACTGCACTTTCACTTATTGATGAAGCATCAGCATTGAAAAATATTGAGGCTTTAAATGAAATTAGCAAAGGACTTGAAATTGAAGATAGTAAATCAGAGTAGTATATGAGTGCACTGAAATCGGTTTCTATAATAACTCAGGATAGCAGTATGCTTGAACTCATCGAACGCATCAATAAAGTTGCGGATTCGGATGTAAGTATATTGCTTATTGGAGAAACCGGCGTTGGAAAGGAAGTATTCACTGATTATATACACCATTTGAGTAATCGCGGACATAATCCTTTGGTTAAAATTGGCCTTGCCACCCTTCCTCCCGAATTAATGGAAAGCGAATTGTTTGGCTTCGAAAAAGGATCATTTACAAATGCCGATCATAGTAAAAAAGGAATGTTTGAACTGGCAGACACAGGAACACTGTTTCTTGATGATATTGATGATACTCCGTTGAATGTTCAATCAAAGTTACTTAGAGCTATTGAAGCAAAAGAAATTCGACATATCGGTGATACAAAACCCATTTCAATAAATGTGCGTTTAATTTGTGCATCTAAACTTGAAATTGCCGACCTTATCGATCGTAAGCTTTTCAGGCAGGACCTTTATTATAGAATTAATGTTGTTGAATTGCGAATACCTACGCTCAGGGAAAGAAAAGGTGATATCCCTTTGTTAGTTGAACACTTTTTAAAACGATTTTGTCATACCGATATATTGAAAATATCCGATGAAGTAATGGATATTTTTATGAATTATGACTGGCCCGGTAACGTTCGGGAATTAAGGAATGTTATGCAACGTTCGGCATTATTTGCCAATGAAATTATTCAGGTTTCCGACCTTCCCGATAGATTTAGAAACATCAGCAATATTGACAATCTGGTTAAATCGTGTAGCATCTGTTTCGAATCCGGACAAATGACATACAACGAACTCATTGCATGCATCGAAAGTAAATTGCTATCAAAGGCGATATCAAAATCAAATGGAAACCAAAGCAATGCAGCCCAGGAATTGGGCATGAAACTGTCAACCTTTAGGGATAAAATCAAGAAACTGGAAATCTCCTAAACCATCTCTGTTAATTTACGGAATTCCATAGCTACCATGCGGATATCCGCAATTACATTAATTTACTTATTTAGAATCAGTAAAAATTAATTGTTTATCATATTACCTATCTGCCTAATAGCCTTCCATTTACAAACATACCACAAAGTTACATATGTAGCTTTTTAGTTATTCGGAATACCTTTTGCCTATGGCAGTGCAATGCCAACACATCGACAAATACAAATAACCGGAAAAGTTGCTGAAATTATCGATAACGAACAGCGATATATCCGAATTATCTGCAAAAGCAGTAATATGATGATTGAATTAAAGAATATTGATGACATCAGTTTGGGCGACAAAATTAGCATAACAGGAAATTTATCTGTTGAGACTGTAAAAGTAAATGGAATAGAAGTAGAATCATATAAACAATAAAACCAAAATTCATTATTATGGGTAGTAAACGTAAGACTTATTACGAAGTCGCCATGGATAAAGGCTATTCACGCCGCGACTTCATGAAACTCGGGGCAATGATGGCAGCATTTATGGGCCTTGAGGCAAATATGGTTGGGCAGATAACCAAAGCCATGGAAACCAAACCCCGATTACCTATTCTATGGCTTCACGGACAGGAATGCACCTGCTGCAGCGAGTCATTCATAAGGTCTTCCCACCCTCTGGTTGCCGACATATTACTCGATTTGGTATCACTCGATTATACCGAAACTCTTATGGCTGCAGCCGGATATCAGGCTGATAAATCACTTAACGACACAATGAAAAACTATCACGGCCAGTATTTACTTACGGTTGAAGGATCAGTTCCAACCAAAGATAATGGCGTATATTGTTGCATTGGCGGCAAGTCCTTCGAACACATTATTCAGGAAGTAGCTGATGGGGCTAAAGCAGTAGTTGCCTGGGGAAGTTGTGCATCCAATGGATGTGTACAAGCAGCAAACCCAAATCCTACCGGGGCAACACCAATACATAAAATAATTAAAGGCAAACCAATTATAAATGTCCCAGGCTGTCCGCCAATTGCAGAAGTAATGGCCGGAGTTGTTGTTCATCTGCTTACATTCGATTCAATTCCCGAACTCGATAGACTTATGCGTCCTAAATCATTTTATTCACGTCGTGTACACGATACTTGTTATCGCCGTCCGAATTTTGATGCCGGATTATTTGTTGAATCATTCGATGATGAAAGCGCAAAAAAAGGATATTGTTTATACAAAATGGGATGTAAAGGACCAGTTACTTATAATGCTTGTGGTGTTATTAAATGGAATAATGGTGTCAGTTTCCCAATCCAATCGGGTCATCCATGTATTGGATGCAGCGAAGAAGGGTTTTGGGACAACGGTCCATTTTACGAAAGACTACCTGATATTCATGCCTTTGGTATTGAAGCCAATGCTGACAAAATTGGCTTAGGCCTCGGCATTGCAACAGGTGTAGGTATTGCAGCACATGCAATAACCACAAATATCCGTAAGCGTAAACTGATTATGGATGGAGAATGTGAATCAAAAGAAGTTAAATCGTAAAAAGAAAGGGATTATATATGAGCCAAAGAATAATAGTTGACCCAATTACCCGAATAGAAGGACACTTAAGGGTCGAGATTGAAGTTAAGGATGGTACAATAGTAGATGCATATAGCTCTGGAACAATGGTAAGAGGTATGGAACTCATACTTAAAGACCGTGATCCCCGTGATGCATGGGCCTTTACAGAAAGAGTTTGTGGAGTTTGCACCACCGTGCATGCTCTGGCATCGGTAAGAACTGTTGAAAATGCACTTGGAATAATAGTTCCACCAAATGCAGATATTGTAAGAAATCTAATGTTCTGTGCCCAAATGATGCAGGATCACGTTGTTCATTTCTATCACTTGCATGCCCTCGATTGGGTTGATGTAGTATCATGTTTGAGTGCCGATCCAAAACAAACATCTGCTCTGGCACAAAGTATATCAAGCTGGCCAAAAAGTTCACCCGGTTATTTTAGTGATGTTCAAAAACGAATTAAGAAGTTTGTTGATAGCGGACAATTAGGAATATTTGCAAATGGTTACTGGGGACACAAGGCATATAAATTACCAGCCGAAGCAAACCTGATGGCTGTTGCACACTACCTTGAAGCCCTCGAATGGCAGAAGGAAATAGTTAAGGTTCATACAATTTTTGGTGGTAAAAATCCTCACCCAAACTATCTCGTTGGTGGAGTTCCCTTATCGGTAAACCTAAATGAAGTAAATGCACTTAATATTGAACGATTAGCCTATGTTAAGCAACTTCTTGACGATGCTAAAACTTTTGTTGATCAGGTTTACATTCCAGATCTTCTTGCTATTGCATCATTCTACAAAGACTGGGGAGCAATTGGTGGTGGATTGAAGAACTATATGTCTTATGGTGATTTACCAACTAATGGATATGGCGATATCACTAGTTATAAATTTCCAAGGGGTATCATAATGGATCGCGACTTAAGTAAGGTACACGAGGTTGATGGTACTGACCCAGATCAGATTAAGGAGTTTATAGCCCACTCATATTACAATTATGACACAGGCGACAAAAGTGGTAAACATCCGTGGGAAGGACAAACCGACCTTAACTATACTGGTCCACAACCACCTTACGATCAATTGAATGTTGAAGGAAAATACAGTTGGCTAAAAACCCCGCGATGGAAAGGAAATGCAATGGAAGTAGGTCCGTTGGCCCGTGTATTGGTAGGATATGCTTCAGGTCGTGAAGACTACAAAGAAGTAGTTGAATCAGCACTTGGATATCTGGATGTTCCGGTTGGGGCTCTTTTCTCAACTTTAGGGCGAACAGCAGCCAGAGGATTAGAAACCAAACTGATTGCTGACTGGTCGCAGGAATTTTACAATTCGTTAATTACAAATATAAAAAATGGTGATACCCGTATGCATACCGACTATATGTGGAATCCCGAAGACTGGCCAAAGGAAGCTAAAGGAATTGGAATGACTGAAGCTCCAAGGGGTGCTCTTGCCCACTGGATTGTAATTAAGGATAAGAAAATTGAAAATTACCAACTTGTTGTTCCCAGTACATGGAACGCATCACCTAGGGATGTGGAAGGCAAAATGTCGGCCTACGAAGCAGCGCTAATAGGCACACCTGTTGCTGACCCTGAAGCACCACTGGAACTGTTGAGAACCATTCACTCATTTGACCCATGTATCGCATGTGCGGTTCATGTGTATGACGAAAAAGGATCATATGTACATCAAATTCAAACCTTCTAGTTAT
>CALDOI010000191.1 GCA_937912115.1 uncultured Bacteroidota bacterium
CATTACCACCAACGGTTGTAAGTGCAGGTATACGTATGTTTGATATGATGAATGAATCAAACGATCTTCAGGATAAACTCCATGAAAATACAGATTATTTCATGAAAAAAATGCTTGCAGCCGGGTTCGATATTAAACCAACACAATCGGCTATATGTGCAGTAATGCTTTATGATGCAAAACTTTCGCAAGACATGGCAGCTAAACTTCTTGAAGAAGGAATTTATGTAATCGGATTCTATTTCCCAGTTGTACCAAAAGGTCAGGCTAGGATAAGAGTACAGTTATCTGCAGGGCACAAGCGTGAGCATCTTGATAAGGCAATTGCGGCTTTTATTAAGGTTGGGAAAGATCTTGAGGTTATATAGATGTTTAGATAGGAATTGGATAGATTCGGATTATTTCAACAGCCTTTATGATCAGGCTGATACAATTGAGAAAATGATTTCAGGATTGTTGAGTTATTTGTCAAAAAGCGATAATAAAGGTAGAAAATACAAGAATAGATAACCCACAACACAAAACCCAAAACAATGATATTCGGCATAGGAACAGATATAATTGAGGTAGGTCGTATGGAAAAGCATCTTGAAAAAAATGATGCTTTAATGAAAAAGCTATATACAGAAACAGAGCAAAAATATTGTGGTAAGGGTAAGGTAACACGATATCAGTGTTTTGCAGCAAGGTTTGCAGCTAAAGAAGCTTTTTTCAAAGCCCTTGGAACAGGTTATCGATTTGGTATGGCTTTTCATGAAATCGAAGTTCTAAACGATGAACTTGGCAAACCATATATAGTCCCCCATGGTAAAGTAAAAGAATATCTTGAAGAACAAAAAATTAGTAGCATTCACCTTAGTATTTCGCATGTGAAAGAAATGGCAAATGCTTTTGTAGTGTTGGAAAAATAGACACCAACTACTTAACTTTAGTCTGAGATTAAGAAATCAAAAGCCACAAGTTCTCTTTTAATCCCACCGGTAGTGCTAGCAAATAAAGCATTTTCATATACTATTCCTACACCTTTCGAAAAAGCTGTATGCCCGTTAAATTCATGCGTGAAATTTTCATTTCGTCTAAAAAAGGAGAGTTTATTATCTAAACATAAAAACTCACCCAAGGGAACACTAAATATAACTGGATCCTGTTGCATTTTATAATACCAATGATATAATGTATCACCATTTGGTATAACATATTCTTCATTAAACTTACTGTTGAAATCAGTATTTGAAAATCTGATTTTCCCATTGATGTCCACGATGTAGTCAAGAGAATCTCTTAAGTAAAAAGGTTCGTTTCCAATTATCTTTCTACCTTCAAGTTTGTAATATAACTTTCCATTGATCAAAGTATCTTTAGAAACAAAATTGGAGTCTATTCTTATCGAATTACAATTGGTCCAAGTGGAATCACAATTTGAGGTTTGATAAATCCAATAATTACCAACACTAAGTGGATAATAGGCAAGAACTGATTCTTTTGTAATAGGGTCGTTTTGGTTGTCATTCTTTTTGCACCCCGAAAATGCAATTACGGCAATAAAAACTAATAAAAAAACAAGTTTCATAATTGGGTTTAAATAAATATTAAATGAAAAGTATTCTTCGAAAATAGGCGAAGCTTTTTATCAGAAACGACTAATTACCAGAGTTATTGTTATCATTAATAAAAAAAGCAGCATTCTTTTTAACACTATTTTTAACGGATAAAAAACTTATATTAAACTCTTTCGTTATCTTATTGTTTGAGTAGTAATAATTTTGGTTGGCTGTAATAGCTGTTTCTCTTGTTATTGTTGATTTTGTTCCGGTTAGTAATCCTCTCATCCATAATAATCTCCATGCAATTTCACTTAATAATCGTGTGGCTTTATATTTTGGTCTTGGAACACAAAGTGAGTCAGCCATCCAGGAAAAGAAATCTTTGTAGCTCACGTTTTCAGAATTAATAATGAACCTCTTTCCTGTAATATCGCTTTTCATCAACATTCTCATCACCCTGACAACATCTTCAACATCAACAAATCCATTTGTGCCAGTTGAATAAAATTTGAGGCCATTATACATTGTTGCAAAAAGTTTTGAGCTACCAGTACTCCAGTCGCCGGGGCCTAGTATAATCGATGGGTTTATTATCACAGCATTTAATCCTTCAGCAATTCCTCGCCATACTTCCATTTCAGCATGATACTTGCTCGTGGAGTATACTGAAGATTTTTTTGAACTCCAATAAGTTTCTTCTGTTACTATTCCGTTTGCAGTGGCCCTTCCAAGTGCACCAATTGAGCTAACATGAATCAGTTTTTCCACTTTCTTTTCAATAGCTGCATTAACAATATTGGTGGTCCCCGTTACATTGGTGCTTATAATACCTTCCTTGTCAGAAGATTGAAATGAAACTGAAGCAGCAGCATGGTAAACATTTTTAATTCCATCCATTGCATCTAGTACAGAATAATAATCGAGTATGTCACCATCAATCCATTTAATTTTATTAAAAAGAGTTTCATGGTCTTTTGAATAGTAAGAAAAGATTTTTTTTGTTTTGGATATATCAGATGATGTACGTTTTAAAGCAATAGGTTTTTCACCAGAAATAATAAGTTGATATAGTAGATGTGCTCCTACTAATCCGGTACCTCCTGTAACAAGTATCATAATTTCATAAATAAATCTTCAAATTCTTACTGACGTCAGAGGTGTTTGTCATTCTAAACAAGGTAAAGAATCGAAATTGTAAAAATAATAAACTAAAATAGATCATTTACTTAGGCGGAGGATAACAAATCCAGTTTTTCATTTATCTAATCAATAAACGAATTGATATTATCCTATTTTTGTTTCATGCTATCAAATTTTATACAGTATTCCGAACCACTTTTCCGTCCTCCGAGTGAAGCGAGGTCATTGATTCTTCAAACTACAATAGGGTGTTCATGGAATAGATGTGCGTTTTGCGAAATGTATACATCAAAAAAATTCCATCTTAGGAAAGAGGAGGATGTTTTTAAAGAAATTAATTCGTTAAGTCCCTATTCGACTCAAATACGAAAAGTTTTTTTGGCAGATGGAAATGCAATGGTATTGTCATATGATAAGTTAATGAGAATCATTGAAAAATTAAACAGTTCATTTCCCAATATAAATCGGATATCCGCTTATGCAATTCCAAAAGACCTTAGCTCTAAAACTCATGATGAATTAGAATCATTGGCTAATGCGGGATTAAAGCTACTATATACCGGCATTGAAACCGGCGATGATGAATTGTTGAAAATAATCAGCAAAGGGGAGACATATAATTCAACGGTTGATGCATTAGTTAAAGCTCGACAATCAGGGTTGAAATTATCAGTTATGATATTAAATGGACTTGGCGGCAAGAGATTTACAACTCAACATGCGCAAAATTCGGCAAAAGCAGTAAATGCAATTGATCCTGAATATTTATCAACACTGGTTCTCAGTTTCCCATTTGGAGTTGATCATTACAAAAATAAGTTTGCTGGTGATTTTACGGAAATGAGCAAAATGGAATTAATATCAGAAATGGGAGACTTCATAAGTAATCTGGAGTTAAACAATACTATTTTCCGAAGCGATCATGCATCAAACTATCTGGTACTAAAAGGAATTTTAAATAGGGATAAAGATAAACTGCTATCGGATATAGCCAGAGTCTTGAAAAGTCAAGATCAATCAGAACTCAGGCCGGAATGGATGCGTGGGTTATAGTGCATCTGTCATATTTTATGTAAGAGTTATGCATTTTAGTGCATTTGCCTTTAAATATTTATAAAATCATTTGATAGAAGCTTGAAGTAGGAAGCCTGGCTTCGCTCTTCTGACTTCCGCCTTCTGTCAAATTATTGAGGATAACAACTAAATTAATCCGAAGTGAAAAACAATTCTGTGGCTATTGTTTGGAAATCCTTGAAATCACTATTGGATCACTTTTTTGGATTCCAAGTAGCGAAGCAGCTTTTCCTTTATTTATAGACACTTCAAGGGAATCATTGCTGGTAAACAATGCTACAATTTCACCAGGGCGAACATCACCATATGAATCATGAACTTCTGTAACTTTATATCTTTGCGATCTAAATGATATTTCAAATTTTGAGTTGGAAATAAAGCTTTTGAATTCGGCTTTTGAAATGTTTGTTATCAGGTTCTGGTAATTGTCGATATGAATTATCATACCTTTTAAAGTATCTTCAATAATAACAGGCTTAAAAAGCATCTTATTTACAAGTTCAAGCTTATCAGGACCGAGGTCTTTTGCATCTCCTCCTTTTGCAAGATGAGCCGCAGCCTTAGCAAATCGATCACGACTTGAAAAAGTATGGTTTGATGATTCAAGCGGGATATCTAGTTCATAAATATTTTCGGGCTGGTGATCAAATATTAATGAAAATATGCCGTCATCAGTACCTATAAAATACTGCTTGTTATAATAAGCCACTATGTGCATATCCTTAAGAGATTCCTCGGTATTGATGCCAATAATGTGCACGGTGCCATCGGGAAAACTCTGAGATGCATTCTTTAGAATATAAGCAGCCTCAATTGAATCGAAAGGTTGAATTTGATGAGTGATATCTACAATTAGTGCCTCGGGATGAAATTTATAAATCATACCTTTTACCGCTGAAACATAATAGTCACTTGTTCCCCAATCACTAATTAATGTAATTATCCCCATCTCTTTTCTATATTCCTATAGTTTGTTATCCATTGATTATGATGAATATCACGCCATCAAAACAAGTAAGTAATAATAGGTAATTCACCATTTCATGCGAAAAATCAAAATTATAAAAATTGCTACTCTGTTTAGAGTATTTTTTTAATATTTTTGAAAGTTATTCTAATAGATGGAAGCATGAGGTTAAGCCTATGAGTGAGAGGGTAGTACAGTTGGACTTGGGTAGTCCTTTGGAGTTTTATGGCCCGGGCGATGTTAATTTAAATTTAATTAAGTCATTATTTCCTAAGTTAAAGATAATTGTTAGGGGAGATATTATTAAATTAATTGGGACTGAGGATGATATAAATAACTTTGAAAAAAGGTTAGAACTACTAACTATTCAATTCGAAAGATTTGGAAAAATAAACCAAGAAGTAGTAAAAAGAATAATGGGAGAGGAGCCAGAGGAAAATGGCATACATGACTCTCAAGATTCAGATGTACTTGTTTATGGCAGGCATGGTAAAATAATTAAAGCTCTTACCATCAATCAAAAAAGAATGGTTGAATGTGCTGACAAAAATGATTTGATTTTTGCAATAGGTCCTGCCGGTACAGGTAAAACTTATACGGCTGTTGCTTTGGCGGTAAGGGCATTGAAAAACAGAGAGGTAAAAAAAATTATTCTTGCACGTCCCGCAATTGAAGCAGGAGAGAGTCTTGGATTTTTACCTGGTGATATGAAGGATAAACTTGATCCATATCTTCAACCACTTTATGATGCGCTTAGGGATATGCTTCCAACGCAGAAGTTTTTATCATATCTTGAAGATGATACAATTGAAGTTGCACCCTTGGCATTTATGAGAGGTAGAACTTTAAGTAATGCCTACGCGATATTGGATGAAGCTCAAAATGCAACCGAAAGTCAGCTAAAAATGTTTTTAACCAGAATGGGTAAATCATCAAAATTTATTGTAACAGGTGATGTTACTCAAATCGACCTTCCCCGACAAAAACTATCCGGCTTATTACAGGCTCCTGAACTACTCACTGGGATTAAGGGAATTGAATTTATCTATCTTGATGGGAGAGATGTTGTTAGGCATAAACTTGTTACACGAATAATTGAAGCATATAATAAATCTGAAAATAAATAAATCTATAAACATGAAAGAAGCAATAACCAGAACAGATTTTAATTTTCCAAATCAGAAGAACGTTTATCACGGTAAAGTGCGTGATGTATATAATATTGGTGAAGAACTTTTAGTGATGGTTGCCAGCGATCGCATTTCAGCATTCGACGTTGTACTACCCGAAGGCATACCATATAAAGGTCAGGTATTGAATCAAATAGCAGCTAAATATTTGGATGCTACCGCTGATATTGTACCCAACTGGAAATTGGCAACTCCCGATCCGATGGTAACCGTTGGGCATTATTGTAACCCATTTCCTGTTGAAATGATCATTAGAGGTTATTTAACTGGCAGCAGTTGGCGTACATATAAAAGCGGAGCAAGACTAATTTGTGGTGTTCCTGTTCCTGATGGCCTTAAGGAACATCAGCGTTTTCCAGAGCCAATAGTTACTCCAACAACCAAAGCTGATGAGGGACACGATGAGGATATCTCAAAGGAAGAAATTATAGCACAAGGATTGGTGAGTGCTGAGGATTATCAGAAATTAGAAAATTACACTAAGAAATTATTTAAGAGGGGAACCGAAATTGCTGCCGAAAAAGGATTAATACTTGTGGATACCAAGTATGAATTTGGTAAAATTGGCGATCAGATTTATTTGATTGATGAGATTCATACTCCTGACTCGTCAAGATATTTTTATGCTGATAAATATGAAGAGAGGTTTGCAAAGGGTGAACAGCAAAAGCAGCTTTCGAAAGAGTTTGTACGTGAATGGCTTATGGAAAATGGATTCCAAGGTCAGGAAGGTCAAAAGGTTCCGGAAATGACAAACGAAATAGTTGAAAGCATATCTAATAGATACATTGAGTTATTCGAACAGGTTACTGGTGAGAAGTTTGTAAAAACACCTTCTGAAAGTGTGCTCAGCAGAATTGAGAAAAATATCAATGATTTTTTGCAAGAAAAAGATAATTAGCTTTCAGTGAGTTCTGGATTCCAAATAGGATTAATATAAACATTATATCTTAATTTATATTAATTCTGGATTGTATTGTAGAATTGTATATAATTGCTGTTAATAAAAATTTTATTAAAATGTCTTCGAGGCACTTATGTACATACTTTTTTTTCTAAATTTACGGATTCGGCAACGCATTGTTAAATTAAACATAACTTATGTTGAGGTTTATAATTAATAGTTACTTCTTGATTACTTTATTTTTGTTGCTTGGCACGGATAATCAGTTGTTTAGCCAGAGTAATAATAATGATCAGGATAATACCGATTTGGTGAATTTTTCATCATTAAGTCCTGTTCAGTCAGAGATGGATGAGATGCGAGGTTGGGCAAAGCAGGACAATGGAAGTTGGCTCTCGGCGAAAAATCGAATTCCTTTTACTGATGAAAAAACTAATAAAGGTACCGGAGGTGAACGTAAACTGGGTCAGGATAACATAATAACTTTGCAATTAAGGAAGGTTATGATTAAAAACAAGCAATATAATGTTCTTGTTAAGAAATATTTCGATGGCCAATATGAATTTCCTGTTCTTCATGAAAATTGGCGTGGGTTTAAATCACTTGATTTTTTTGTTTTTCCCAGTTATAAATTGGAAGAAATATTACCGAATGAAATACCCTTTAATGAACAATATGCTGTTAATCTTCAGTTATATGCTAGAGGTACTATAAGGGATTATGAAAAAAAACAGGAAGATGATGAGATAGTAGCAGCAATACAACGTGTTGAAAGAGGGGAGATTGTCAACGACTGGAATATTGTTTTTGCTGTATTCCCTATTAAAAATGGAGATAATGAAGTTATTCGCTTTAAACTTATTAAATCTTTCAACAGAAATTATTTAGCCAGTTTTTATACTGCTCCATCAAATTGGGAGAGAAATTTTGAAATGACCTTTTACGAAATTAATTTTTTCCGATTTAAATCATTTATACGTGATGCTCAGGAATATGTACTCGATGTTACTGAGAATGTTGATCACCTTACCCTCGAAGGAGCTTATAAAAATAATTATAATTGGGGAATTCTAAGATATCAAATGGGTGATTGGCCTAGCGCCATCGATTATTTTAATGAGGCCTTAAAGATTAATCCAGACCCTGATGATTTCCTAATTTATTCGTTTAGGGGAAATGCCAGAAGTAAGATGCAGAAATACAACGATGCTATCGATGATTTTGATAAAGCTTTGGATATGCAACCTAAAGACATTATGGACTATTCAAATTGGGTTAAAAATTATTTCAATCGTGGTGTTGCTAAGTATTATTTGGATGACCTGGATGGTGCCTGTAAAGATTGGAATAAGGCTCTTGAATTAGGCTTTGGTCAGGCGCATGATTTTATAATGGATTATTGTGAATAAAAACAAGGTTTAACTCAAATGCCTAACAGAAATTCAATTAAAATACTTGCTACTATTCTTATTATCGCTTTCGCGATGAATGGGTTTAGTCAAATGCGTAAAAAATCCAATACTAAACTATCTAATAATTGGCAAGTAAACTATAACCTTGGTTTTACAGAATTTTATGGTGATGCGAGTAATAACGGGTATTTTCAAAAGTTTTCGGGTGAGATAGCATTTGCAACAGGGCTTACGGTACGAAAGTATTTTAATCCAATTTTTGGTTTGGGTTTCAATTTATGGTATTCAGGACTTAAAAGTCATAAAACAAAAAGTGCAACTGGAATTCCCGTTAATACTTATTTAACAGGAAACTATTTTGATGGCAATGTTAATCTTCTAATCGACTTTAATAATCTTTTCTGGGGTCCAAGTTCTCGTAAATTTTCTGTTTATGGGCTTATTGGTTTAGGATATGGATCGTGGAATACACAGTTAACCGACTCACTATCAGGTTTGGTTATTAATAGTGGTGATGCAATTGGAAGCATTACCTTCAAAAAAGGAGGCTTTGTAATACCCATTGGTGCAGGCCTTAATTATATGTTAAACGAAAATTGGGCTGTGAATTTTGAGATGAATTTACGTACCGTACTTAATGATGATGTTGATGTTTGGCGAGATGGTTTTAAATATGATCAACCCTTATATACCAGCTTTGGAGTGTCATACTTCTTTAATGGAATTGCGAAGCCAAAAAACAAATCACAACGACCGCAAATGAAATCGGTAAAGCAGGAAACGCTTAAACCGGTTGTTCCTATATATAATTATAGATTACAATCTACAAATAAAGCATCAGGATCATCAGGATCATCAGATTCCGGTGTACTTCTAATTGAGCCTCCTACAAAAAAACCGGAAATTTCATACTCTGGTATTGTTTATCGTGTACAAATACTTGCTAAACGTGATAATTTGCCATCGTTGAGTTCTTTAAAAAGTAAGTACAATATAGATGGTGAGATTTATGAAAATTATCAGGATGGTATTCATCGTTACTCAACCGGTATGTTCCTAACATATCAGGAAGCTGTTCAATATAGCCAAGTTATAAAAAATAAAGGAGTTCACGATGCATTTGTAGTAGCATATCAGAATAATATAAGAATACACATTACCCCTGAAATGAAAAGAAAGTAATCAGTGATTTTTTTTATTATTGATATTATTTTTAAAAAATACTATCCAAAACCATAATTATTGGAAAAATTTGCATTCAAAATTCATTAAATACTCTACTTAAGCTATTTAATTTTATTTTTTTAGAAAAAAAACTATAAAAAAGTATCAAACTAAATAATATAAGTATACATTTGCAAAATATCTAATTATTAAATTTTTAACAATGAATAAAGGCACAGTAAAATTCTTCAATGAATCAAAAGGTTTTGGTTTTATCACAGATGAGGACTCAAACAACGAATATTTTGTACACATAACCGGTTTAATCGACAAGATTAACGAAGGTGACTATGTAGAATTTGAATTGAAAGAAGGAAAAAAAGGTTTAAATGCTGTAAACGTAAAAACAGTTTAGGAACTCTTTTTTATGAAGATATTATAGCCTGTCAATATTTTGACAGGCTTTTTTTTGTTTAGTAGCTTAGAATGAATTCTTTTCCCATTGGTATTACTGCTTCTTCTGAGACTTTTACCGGTCTATATCTAACGCCAATTCCCATATTTGTAAATATGGCAGTGCTATCATCAGTTAGCACAGCCCATTCGATGGGTTTCCACTCATTATCATTAAAAACAGCCAAATAAACAAATTGTGAAGTATCAACTAATTGAATATTGATACTTTTGGTTGCTATATATTCGTTTGAAACATCAATATAATTATAGTCCCCTAAAAATGGTGGGGTATGAGTGCTCTTTTCCTTAGTGGTAAATAAACCAACTGGGTTGTTACCATGTATTCGTCTATACACCTTCGCTGTTTTAATTGGTTGATAAGGGTTTGTATTATCATCTGAATTCTTGAGATAAATTTTTTCTTTATTTGGTAGTATTACCGTTGTTGAATAATATCCTAATATAGAATCAGCAAAAAACGGAGTATAATCCATGGCTGCTGCAATACCCAAACTTCTTAGAGCCTTAATCTTATATATGTTAATATCACGAAGATCTCCGGATTTATTTTCTTCAGTTAGTTCAATACTCTGCACATTCGGATTATAAACTATTCTTTCGTCATAAGTTATACTGCTGTTAATTTCATCATTTAGTAAGATAGCAATCTCTTTTTGGTTTTTGTTTCCATCCAATAGATGACCATATTTATCCTGAAAATTATCAGTATAATTTTCAATCTCTTCATTTGAAACTCTGTACGGGAGTATGTAGTTGCAAAAAGTGTTGAAATCATAACTATTTTCGAACAGACTACTATTCCATATATCGTAAGATGTTTTGATGTGATTAATTAAAAAATCGGGACTTATGTTTTTGAAATCTAACCAAATTGAATCGGCCTTGTAACTTAATCTGCCCACTACTTTTTCGATCGAATCACGTTTTTGTTTTATAGATGAAATATCAGGGAAGTCATAAATGTTTATCTCGATAGGATTATCCAATGAATCGACAAGTGACTGTTGTATACTATAATTATTGTCAAGGTTTTCTATTAAGTAATATGCTGATTTGAGTTTTAAGGAATCTTCCGGCTTCTGAAAGGTAAGAATTAGTCTCATTAGACCCGGTTTATGAATACCGGATTGATTTAATACTTCTTGAATTTCATTTGGTATGCCAGGTTTCTTACTCTTTAAGCAGCTATTACAAATTATAGCCAGAATAACTAGAAGTAAAACTGATTTATTTGAGTGAATCCGCAAAACCGAGTATATAAGGTTGGTTAAGGTTTACTCATAAAACACAATTTTGTTTCACAAAACAGAGTTATATTTCTTTAATGGATTTTTCTGGTAACCAACCAACACTACCATTTTTTATTTTTATCTCAACCCAATTATCAATTTTATCTGTAATCATAACTTTTGTTCCCTCATGGATTACAAATAAATCAACGGCATTCTGCGTTGGGGAGCTTTTTACTGTTATGGAGGAGGTGAAAACAATTCCTTCCTTATGATCAATATTAAAATAATATTTCTGTGCAGCAAGAGATGATGATACAACAGTTATTATCAAAAAAAGCAATCCGATATAGAATGACAATTTCCTGTTACCTCGTTTTCGTGATAGGATAAATATACCAATTGTAATCACAAGAAGTGCAAAAGAGATTAAAGTAAATATTGCCCATGAGTCAGCGTCAAGAAAATTATAGAAAAAATTCCACCATTGCTGATAAAAAAGTTCAGGGACTTTTTCAATCTTATCAACGATCATGCTATTTGCAATATTCAAATTGTAATTAATACTTTCATCATTTGGAAGAAGCTTTTTGGCCTTTTCGAAATAAAGTATTGCCGAGGCAATATCATTATTCTTGTAACATGTATTACCCATGTTATAATATAATTCCCCTGATTCTAATCCTTGGTCGATAACTTGTTGATAAGTAGATAGAGCAGAATCATAAAGCCCCTTATTATAAGCATTGTTTGCATCAACAATTAAGGAATCAGCGTTGTTAGTAAAGCCGCTTAAGGTTATAGCATTTAAAATAATAATTATCGTGTATTTTATGGCCTTAGTCATTATTAAATATTTTATTTCAATGCCTTTTCGGCTTGCATAATTGCACTAGCCGATTCGTTATAAATACTTGCCATTTTATTGCTTGAATCGCCCGGAGCAAATCTTGCAAATTCAATATTATTAAGGGTGTTTATGAAACTATCAGTCACCAATTCATCAACTCCTTTTTCTTTTAACATATCAGCCACCGTTTCAATCGAAAGCTCAGATTGTTTTAGGCTGAATTTATCAGCAATATAGCCCCAAAGTGCCTGAGCAATCTCATCATAATATGCTTTGTCATCTCCTGCATTCATATATTTTTCAGCGGACCGAAGTCTGGTTTTCGCAACTTTATTTGCCTTTCTGTTTTTTAATAGTCCGACATTTGATTTTTGTTTGTCCATCCTCCTAATAATTATAATAAGAATTATCATTATTACAATGGGCAATAGCAGAAAGATAAAGAAGGTGGTAGAGAGAAATAAAAATTTACCATGTTCACGAAAGCTAAAAGGAAGCAACTTAATGTGTTGAATATCTTGACCAATAAATCTTATATCCTCTTGTGCTGAGGAACTATATGATATTCCATTTGAAGTAGCTTCTCCTTTTTCTACCAGAATGTTATATTTTTCGGATGATAAAGTATGATACTTATTGTCGTTTGGGTTAAAATAACTCAAGAAAATTGGCATTATTTCAAAATCGCCTCCATTTCGTGGAATTGCCAAGTATTCAAATTTCTTTTTTCCTGATATACCTGTGGAGTTTGTTTTAATATCGCTCGTTACTTTTGGATCAAAACTTTCAAAGTCAACGGGAAATTTAACGTCAGGAATATTAATTAATTCTAGATTTCCCTTTCCAGATATGGTATAAGTAAGAGTAAGCGCATCATTTGCAATAAGTTTGGTTTTGTCGATTCGGCTACTAAATATAAAATCGCCAACGGCACCATTAAACCCCATTGGTTTCCCTTCCTGAGGTAAAGATTTAACGTTTATTACTATGGGATTTGACTTAATGATAGTACTTATGTTCTTTACATTTCTGTTAAAAAATGGATCATTAAAAAAATCTTCAAATGGATCATTTCCACGCTTTCTCTTGTTTTGAACTCTAAGCTGAACCGTACATTCCATTTCTGTAGGTTCAATTGTAAGCTTTCCTGTTTTTTGAGGAAATACAGCAAACTTATTTATTACTGCAACAACGTATTCCTCACCGTTAATTATCTCAGTATCTTGTTGATATTGTTTGTTTTCTTCTAATAAACTTTTCGACCAAAATCCTTGTAACGACGATAGTTTTTTAACCACCAAATTAGAAACCGTAACTCTAGTGTATAACTTATAGGTTAAAATAACCTGTTCTCCTATAAATGGGTTTGCATTACTTATGGAAGCTTTTATATAAACATCATCATCCTGCAATACTCCGGGATCTTTAGTTTTATTATTTGTATTTTCGGAAGTACTGCCTTGCTGATTACCGGTAGAATTGACGATTTGAATCTTAATACTATTCGATTGTACTCGCTTTCGATCAACGGTAGCTGTAGCAGGGCTAATCACAACCTCGCCTTCCTGAGTAGCCTGAACTATATATGTATAAGTCATCGAATAGGATTGTGTCATCTTCCCATTCACATATTGAACACTTGAATTGGTTGATGTACTTGGTCCGGATAGTACCTGAAGGCTTCCAAAATTTGGTGACTGAAAATTGTCAGCATCCTGGTTTATTTCATACACAATTCTAAAGCGTTCTCCAACTTTGGCAACTTGTTTTGCAGAACCACTAAAACGTATTTGATCATTCGCCAGACCAAGAAAGCCTGATGTTATGAATAATGATATAATTAAAATTCTATTTATCATGTTTCCTTATACGTTTACCAAAGTAGTTCAACCACATAACCCTAACAAAAAATATTCCATCTTAGTATATGTCAGGTTCTTTAGTTATTATTTATTATCATCTGCCACTTAGTCAATACACACTACCAATCAATATCACTTTTACTTCCTTTTACTGCCTGAGCTTTTTGCTTTTGAAGCTTTTGCAGAGTTTTTTTCTCGTCATTTTGTAAAGCATCAAGCATGCGTTGAGCATCCTGTTTGGATATTTGTTGAGGTTGCTGTTGCTGATCTTTTTGTTGATCTTCCTTATTTTGGTCCTTTTTATCCTGATCTTTGTTCTCGTCTTTCTGATCGTCTTTTTTATCCTGATCCTTCTTGTCTTGGTTTTCTTTATCCTTGTTTTCCTGATCCTTATTTTGATCTTTGTTCTCTTCGTCTTTCTTGTCCTGATCTTGATTTTGATCCTGCTGTTGTTGCTGTTCTTTTAGTTTCTTTCTTGCGTATTCAAGATTATATTTCGCATTTTTATCGTTAGGATTTAGTCGCAATGAGTTTTTAAATGAATCAATACTTTCCTTATATTTATTCTCCTTCATAAAAGTATTTCCCAGATTATAATATGCAGCAGCTTTTTCCTCATTTGTTGTGTTTCGCTCAATTATTTCAGAAAAAAGTTTTGTCGATTCTTCATAGTTCTCCTGTTCATACATTGCATCACCAAGGTTAAAAGTACCTTTTGAGTAATCTGGTTTTTCCATTAACGCTTTGCGATATTCTTTTTCGGCATCCTGATAATTGCCTTCGCTATATTCGCTATTGCCCTTGCGTACTCTTTTTTTCTCCTTTTGCGAGTAACCGGCTGTTGCCGTAAGGGCAATAATTAGAAATATTATTATAGTTCGCATAGTACTATTCTTTCTTTCCAAAAAAATCAAATTTCTTAGCCCATCGTGTTTTTCTATCAGCTATCAATAATTCAATTATTAACATAATTATTGTCAGACCTAAAAAGATTTGGAATCTATCTTCGTAATCTGTAAATTGTCGTGTTTCGATTTCTTTTTTGTCAATTTCATTTATATCATCGAAGATTCTTTGTAAACCACTGCTCGCATTATTTGCTCGGGCATAGGCTCCACCACCGGCAGCAGCAATCTGTCGTAACATATCTTCATTAAGTTTTGTAATAACTGTATTGTTTTGTTTATCCTTTTTAAAACCAGTTTGTGTTTCATATTGATTATATATTGGAATAGGAGCACCTTCGGGTAATCCCATGCCAATGGTAAACACATTTATTCCAAGTTCATTGGCCATCTTTGCTGCTTCCAGTGGATCATCCTCGTGGTTTTCACCGTCGGTAATTACAATAATTGCTTTATTGTGTTCGGTTTCACCAAAACTTAAAGTTGCCATTTCAATGGCTTCACCAATGGCCGTTCCCTGTGTGGGTACTATTTTTGTGTCGACGGCAGAAAGGAAGAGCTTCGCTGCTGAATAATCAGTTGTTAATGGAAGCTGTTTATAGGCATTTCCGGCGAAAATTATAATACCGACTCTATCGCCCTGAAGTTTATCAACCAATGTGGATATAGCAAGTTTTGACCTTTCAAGCCGATTTGGCTTTATATCCTCTGCCAACATTGAATTTGAAACATCTAATACAAGATATAAATCGATTCCTTCTCGTTTTATATTTTCAAGTTTTGAGCCTATCTGGGGATCCACTATCCCTACGATTAAAAATGTTGCGGCTATTAGCAAAATAATGAACTTTAGCACTGGTGTTGATGACGAAACTTCAGGCATCAGTTTGGCAATTGTTTTGCTGTCGCCAAATCGGTTTCTTGCTTTTTTTAACCATAATCTGTACAGCCAGAATAGAATTGCAAAAACAAGCAAAACTCCAAGTAGGATAAAGTATTCAGTATGTGCGAATTTTATCATTTTTTGATTTCGATAATTAGTTTATTTGTCATTAGTATTGTTTTTATTTATGGAAATCTTCTGAATACAACGTATCTTAAAATAATTTCCAGGGTAAAAAGCACTAGAGCTAATAACGCAAATGGCACGAAAGCTTCATGTTTCTTTCGAAACTCCTGAATATCGATTTTTGATTTTTCAAGCGTGTCGATTTCCTTATATATTTCTTTTAGTTTCTTATTATTATCGGCTCTAAAGTATCTTCCTCCAGTCATTCCGGCAATTTTTTCCAAAAGTTCTTCATCTATCTGGACTTGCATTTGTTGCATTTGAATACCAAAAGCAGTTTGAACAGGATAGGGTGCTGTTCCCATCGAGCCAATACCTATAGTATAGACCCTAATACCAAACATATGAGCCATTTCAGCAGCTGAAATTGGATCAACAGATCCCGAATTATTAACGCCGTCGGTGATTAGAATTATAACCTTTGAGATAGCATCCGAATTCTGTAATCTGCTAACAGAAGTTGCTAATCCATCCCCTATTGCTGTTCCATCTTCAATCATCCCACTTTTAACTTCACTAAAAATATTTGTTATCATTTGGTGGTCGGTGGTTAGAGGTACTTGTGTAAAAGCTTCTCCACTAAAAATTACAAGACTCACCCGATCGTTTGGCCTTTTTGCTATAAATTCAGCGGCAACTTCTTTTGCGGCTTCTAATCTGTCGGGTTTAAAATCTCTGGCAAGCATACTCCCCGAAACATCAATCGACATAACAATATCTATACCTTCGATGTGTACATTTTGTTTTGTGGAAATTGATTGCGGTCGTGCTAATGCTACAGCGATTAGTGAGATTGCAAATATCCTCAGAACAAATAAACCATGTATTAACCATGTTTTTGGGCTTGGGGCAATACCGTCAAAAGCCTGAATTCCTGAAAACCTCAATTCGGCTGTGCTTTTCTTATTCCTAAACCAATACCAAACTATTAGTAGAGGTATTACCAGCAGTATGTATAAATATTCGGGATTTGCCCAATTATCAATATTTAACATCTATTTGCTTTGTTTTAAGTTAGTTTCTTTATCAGTTTCTGTCAATATTGGTTCTTCAACATTTTTTGTTTCATTAACGAAATCAACACAATGCGTTAGACCAAGGTCATTTTCAAGAGCTGTTGGAATTGCTTTTGCAAATTTTACCATATCAGAAAGATTAAGCACAGCTTCCAGTTTTGACATTACTTCTTTATTAATTTTGAGTTCATGTAATTCCGTTATGATCTCATAACTTGTCATCTCAGGAGCATCGATATGATAACGATTTTCCAAATATTCTCTGGTTATATCAATAAGCTCAGTATAGTATTTTTTCAACATTCCTGATTGCCAAACTTTGGCCAACCGAAGTTCTTCTAATTGTTTAATTGCCAATATGTGAGCTGGTAATACTGGTTTTGGTTTACGTATAAAAATTGGTTGTTTTTTCTTCCGTTTTATTAGGTAGAATATCAATAGTACGATCAAAATTATTCCGGCTGATGTAACTATTATCCAAGGCAATACTTCTGCCAAAGTATATGGCTCTTTAATTGGACCAACCAATGGTTTAAAAACTTGCGAGGTATCAACAACCGGCACAAATACCTGTAGGAAAAGAATTCCAGTTGACGTACTATAGATGGTGCTGTCGTCTTCAAATCCGAACTTAAAATCTACCGCAGGTATTTCAAAATAACCTGAATCGAAAGAAGTAATTAGAAACTTCTGATGAAGAATAATGTCAGAATCAGACAAAGTAGTATCGATATTACTTCTGTTTATTATTTCAATATTTGAGGTGAGTGTATCACCAAAAAAAGGCCATGCAATAAGTGTGTTTTGTGGAACTTGTATTCCAATTTCATAAATAATCTGATCACCAATCATAATAGCATTTGAATCCAGAGATGACCATGCACCGGTTTGCTGTGCATTCGCTGATCCAAAAAAAAGCATCATGAAAAATATTATTATGTTACTTATCCATTTCATTATAAATGTGATTATTTTACTTCCTTGATTCCCTTTTCTTAAATAGACTCATAAGAGGTACTACATAATCTCTTCCTGTATAAACTTTTGCCATATCTACTCCATATCTACCAAAAATTGTATCCAAATAAGCCCTTTTCGATCTTACCTGGTTAGAATAATGTTTCCTTACTTTCGGGCTTGAAGTATCTATCCATCTTGTAGTACCTGTTTCTGCGTCAAGCATATTAACCAGTCCTATGTTTGGAATATCAGTTTCACGTTCGTCGGTTACCCTGATGGCAATAAGGTCGTGTTTGTAGTTTGCAATTTGGATAGCTTTTTCAAATCCACTATCCATAAAGTCACTTATTAGAAAGGCTGTGGATTTCTTTTTTATTGCATTTGATAAATATCGCAACGCTTCTGAAATATTTGTGCCTTTATTCTCAGCCTTAAAATCAATTAACTCTCGGATTATTCTTAATATATGGCTTGTCCCTTTTTTTGGAGGTATAAATTTTTCAACTTTATCACTAAAAAATATCACACCTACCTTGTCATTATTTTGAATGGCTGAAAAGGAAAGCACAGCAGCTATCTCTGTTACTATATCTTGCTTTAGCTGACTACTTGTTCCGAAATTATTTGATCCTGAAACATCGATTAACAACATAACAGTCAACTCTCGCTCTTCTTCAAAAATCTTTACAAAAGGATGGTTAAATCTGGCAGTAACATTCCAATCTATATTGCGGATATCGTCACCAAACTGGTATTCGCGTACTTCACTAAAAGCCATACCTCTTCCTTTGAATACACTATGGTACTCACCGGAAAATATCTGATTAGACAATCCTCTTGTCTTAATTTCAATTTTCCTTACTTTTTTGAAGATTTCCTGTGCGTCCACTTTTAAAAGTTATACGTTATTTGTTAAAAGTTAAGTGTTGTTAGCTAATTGAGTGTTTTACTATGAGATAGTTTCTCAAGGTACTTCAACTGAGTTTAGAATTTCATTTATTATATCCTCACTGGTAATGTTTTCTGCTTCAGCCTCATATGTTAATCCAATTCTATGGCGCATAACATCGTGAGCAACTGCACGAATATCTTCTGGAATTACATAACCACGTTTGCGAAGAAAAGCAAGTGCTTTTGCTGCCAAAGCAAGGTTTATACTCGCCCTTGGAGAAGCTCCATATTGAATCATACCCGAGAAGCTACTTAGTTTGTAATCGTTTGGATATCTTGATGCAAATACAATGTCAGTAATGTAATTTTCAATTTTCTCGTCCAAATAAACTTCACGTACAATTTCGCGTGCTTTAAGTATATCTTTTGCCGTTAGTATTTTATTTGTTGAAGATTGTGTGTTCGTAATATTTTGACGAAGGATCAATTTTTCCTCCTCTTTTTTAGGATAGTTAATAACAACTTTTAACATGAAACGGTCAACTTGTGCCTCAGGTAAAGGATAGGTTCCTTCTTGTTCAATGGGATTTTGAGTTGCCATTACCAGAAATGGTTCTTCAAGTTTAAAAGTTGTATCCCCAATTGTAACCTGCCGTTCCTGCATAGCTTCAAGCAAGGCACTTTGTACTTTTGCCGGCGACCTGTTTATCTCATCAGCTAGTATAAAGTTAGCGAATATTGGGCCTTTTTTCACCATAAACTCTTCTTTCTTCTGACTATATATTAATGTGCCAAGTAAGTCGGCAGGTAGCAAATCAGGAGTAAACTGAATGCGACTGAATTTTGCATCAATAACATTCGCTAGTGAATTAATGGCTAGAGTTTTTGCCAAGCCAGGTACTCCTTCAAGAAGTATATGGCCGTTAGCGAGTAGTCCGATAAGTAGTCTTTCGGTCATATGTTTTTGACCAATTATTACCTTCCCCATTTCAAGGTGAATAAGGTCAGCGAATTGACTTTCACGTTGAATTTTTTCGTTTAGTTCCCTTATATTTGTTTCAAGCATTTTGAATGAAATTTTGTACAGCACAAAAATACAAAATTGACTTTTTGGCTCATGTTAATAATTGTTAAAGCTGGATATTACTTGTTTCAGATAATAAAATGATTCCAAGCTACGGAAAGCATTCCCAAAGGTATGTAAGTGTTTGGTTCAAACATATATAACGATAGATGGGTGATGCTAAATTGACTAATATTGTAGGCGTAAGTCGATGCGAAATGTAAAACTAATTATCTAAAAGCAGCTAACAAAAGTTCCAAATCACGTGAAGGTAAACCAAACATGTCGCCAATGTGGTTATTAGTAAGAGCTCCATTATAAATATATACTCCTTTTCTAAATCCTTCGTCATGTTTTAACATCTGTTCAATCCCACCAAATTCGGAAATTTGAATAAGCATAGGAGCGATAATATTGCTTAACGAAAATGAAGCGGTATTTGGAACACAGGAGGCAATATTTGGAACACAATAATGAGTAACGCCATGTTTTTCGAATATTGGATTGTCATGCGTGGTTAACCTCGATGTCTCAAAACAACCTCCCTGATCGATACTAACATCAATTATTACGGAACCATGCTCCATTTGTTTTACCATGTCTTCAGTAACTAAACATGGTGATATTCCAAGGTCAGTAAATTTTGCACTTATTACAACATCTGCATTTTTTATTGCAGCCTTAATGGACTCCGAATGCAGGGTAGAAGTTGCAATACTATACCTTAGGTTTTTTTGAATCCTCCGTAATTTTGTTACTGAACTGTCAAAAACCTTAACAGAAGCTCCCATTCCTAGAGCTGTTCTTGCAGCAAACTGGGCAACTGTTCCTGAACCAATAATTACAACTTGAGATGGACTTATGCCAGGAATGCCACCAAGTAATTTGCCTTTGCCAAACTCAATACTCCTTAGATATTGTGCTGCTAATAATACGGATGTATTGCCAACAATCTCACTAATAGATTTCATTACCGGTAAAGCACCCGACTTATCCTGTATATATTCATATGCTATTGCAATTGATTTTTGGGACATTAATTTAGTAAAGAAACTCTTCTTGGAATTTGGCAGGAATAACGACGACAGTATAACTTTATGTTTGCCCATTACCTCCAGGTCTTCTTCTAAAGGTGGCGAAACTTTAATAATAATATCACAATTGTAGGTTTCAGCAGTAGAACCCACTATGTTTGCTCCAACTGCTGCATAATCTTCATTGCTGAAATTGGATCCCTTACCAGCTCCATCTTCAATCAGGACTTTGTGATCGTTGTCGATTAAAATTTTAACTGCTTCGGGTACAAGTGAGATGCGGTTTTCATTTCTGGATGTTTCTTTTGGAATACCAATTGAAAAGCGACTTTTTTTAGGGATAGATTCTAACATCTCTTCCTGTGGCATCAGCTGTTCAACATCTGATAGTTTTAGGAAACCTTTATTTTTATCGTTCATGCAAAAAATAGTGATTATTAGTCAAACCATCAATTGATATAGTATGTTTTAATAATTCAGGTTTCTGTTTTAATAGATTAGGAAATTAAAATACTATTAAAAAACTAATGAGATACCAAAGAATAATTAATAACTCTTATACCATTTTCTTTTTCTTCAATCAGTACGTATACGTAAGATTGGGGTAAAAGTTCCAAAACAAGTTCAGGCCATTCTACAAAGCAATAATAATCACTATAAAAGTACTCTTCATAGCCAATGTCAAATACCTCTTCAATTTTTTTAATTCTATAGAAATCAAAATGGTATACAGGATCATTATCTCCGTTAGAATACTCATTTATCAGGGCAAAAGTTGGACTACTAACTACTTCGGTTACGCCTAATTCACTGCAAAACTCTTTAATAATAGTTGTTTTGCCAGCTCCCATTGCTCCATTAATTGCAAAAATGTTGTGACCCTTCATATCACATAAAATGGTATGTGCTACATGTTTAAGGTCGCTCAAACTTGAGGCAGTGATTGTGTACATTATTTTGATGTAAGAGTTATAATTGGAATTAAGACTTCTTCCATCGACAAACCTCCATGTTGGAATGTGTTTTTGTAATAATTAGCATAATAATTGTAATTATTTGGGTAGGCGAAAAAATCAGATCCCCTTGAAAATACCCACCTCGTACTAATATTAATTTTTGGTAAGTGATACTGTTCAGGATCCTTTATCTCAAAAACATCTTTTGCTTTATAGTTTAAACTTTTGCCGTACTTATACCTTAGATTTGTATTAACATTCTTGTCGCCAACTATTTTAACCGGATTGGTTACTTTTACTGATCCGTGATCGGTAGTTATAAGAACAGTAACATCCTTTGATGCAAGATGTTTTATTATGTCGAAAAGTGACGAATGTTCAAACCATGATAACATTAATGATCTGTAGGCAGCCTCGTCATCAGCTAATTCGCGAATTATTTCCATTTCAGTTCTGGCATGCGATAGCATATCCACAAAGTTGTACACCACAACATTAAAGTCGGTTGTCATTAAATTAGAGATATTCTCGAATAATTTCCGACCAGCATTAAGGTTTAGAATTTTATTATAAGATATAGTGTGTTTCCTGCGATAACGGTCGAATAGTTCCTGCAATAATTCTTTTTCGAATTTATTTTTTGTACCATCTTCATGTTCATCAGCCCAATATTGTGGATAGCGATTTCTAATGTCGTTTGGCATCATTCCTGCAAACAGAGCATTCCGGGCATATTGTGTAGTTGAAGGAATTATACCATAATAGAGATTATCTTTTTCAACTCTAAAATATTGTTCAATTATTGGTTGTATTACTTTCCATTGATCATACCTCAGGTTGTCAACCAATAACATAAACACTTTCTTTCCTTGGTCGAGTAAAGGAAAAGCCACATCTCTAATAAGTGTATGTGAAAGTACCGGTTTGTCATCAGTATCGCCATACAGCCAATCTTTATAATTGTTTTCGTAGTATTTAGCAAATGCATTATTTGCCTCGTGTTTTTGAATGTTCAATATTTCAACAATCCCTTTATCATCTGATTTCTCAAGATCAGTTTCATACCTTATAAGGTCTTTATATACATTACCCCATTCTTTCCAATCAAGTCTGTCGGTAATTTTCATTCCCAGCTCACGAAATTGCTGTTGGTAAGTAACTGTAGCTTTCTCACCAGCTAGCTTTCTGTTTTCCAGATTGCGCTTAAGCGATAATAATATTTGGCTTGGCTTTACAGGTTTTATAAGGTAGTCGGCAATGTTGGACCCAATGGCATCCTCCATAATCGATTCTTCTTCACTTTTTGTAATCATAACAACAGGAAGGCCTGCCGTATGCTTTTTAATTTTTTCAAGAGCTTCTATTCCACTCATGCCCGGCATTTGTTCATCCAAGAAAACAATGTCATAATGGTTTTCCATGACTAAATCTACCGCTTCATCACCACTTACAACAGCATCAACCTCATATCCTTTTTCTTCAAGATACATGATATGTGGCCTAAGCATTTCAATTTCGTCATCAGCCCATAATATTCTTATTTTGCTCATATTCCGGTTTTTATTTTTATTCAGTTAATTTTGTGTTTTGTTTATTGAAGTTGTTACTATTACTACAATGATAAATTAATATAAATATTGTGCCAGAGAACATCATGTTATTACAAAATTAACAAATTTTATGAGGGGCAGGAAAGTAAATAAACGCAAAATCTTCAACGATCCCGTATATGGTTTTGTAACAATACCTAATGAGTTGATTTTTGATTTAGTTGAGCATCAGAGTTTTCAGCGATTGAGAAGAATTAAACAGTTGGGCTTAACACATCTTGTTTATCCTGGAGCACTTCATACTCGATTCCAACATTCACTTGGAGCTATGCATCTAATGTCGAAAGCTGTTAGTGAATTAAGGTTTAAAGGTCATGATATTACTGATGATGAATTTTTGGGAGTCACAACTGCCATATTACTTCATGATATTGGTCACGGACCATATTCTCATGCTCTTGAACATTCGATAGTTGATAATGTTGATCATGAAACGATTTCCAGAATATTTATGAATATGCTAAATGAGGAGTTTGATGGGAAATTAGATATTGCCATTGATATTTTCAATAATACGTATAGTAAGGGATTTCTTCATAAATTAGTTTCTGGACAATTTGATATGGACAGGCTTGACTATCTAAAACGAGATAGCTTTTTTAGTGGAGTATCTGAAGGAACTGTTAATTATGAAAGGTTGTTAAGCATGATTAATGTAGTTGATGATGATCTGGTAATTGAAGCGAAAGGGATTTATTCCGTTGAAAAATTTATTACAGCACGTAGATTAATGTATTGGCAGGTTTATCTTCACAAAACAGTACTGGTTGCTGAATATACAATCATGAAAGTGTTAAAAAGAGCAAAAGAACTAAGAATGAAAGGAGTAAATCTATTTGCCACTCCAGCATTTGATTTCTTTTTAAGAAATAGAATATCAGCAGATGATTTTAAAAATAATAATGAAGTAATCCAAAATTTTTCAAAACTTGACGATTACGATATTTCAACATCAATGAAAGTATGGACAAATCATGATGATCTTATTTTGTCTACTCTTTGCAGTAGTATCATAAATCGTAAGCTGTTTAAAATCGAAATCCAGAAAGAACCCTTTGAAAGTACAATTGTCGATAATATAAAAAAACAAACAATGAGCAAATATGGTTTATCTGATAAAGAGGCTGACTATTTTGTTATAAATGATCTAACATCCAATTATACATATAAACCCGGATCAAACAAAATTGGTATACTTCAAAATGATGGTTTGGTAGTTGATATTGCCATAGCTTCTGATCAGCTAAACATATCGATGCTCGATAAACCCACAACAAAATACTTTTTATCATACCCCAAAGAGTTATAATAAAGTCTTTCATTTTGAGGTCAATTACTAATTAACAGTGGTATGTTAACTATAGTTTTTTTTCAAAAAATATTACTTCTCTAATTGTACTAACTTTGTTTGATGAAACTATAATGTAATGACTAAAAAAGGCATCATTCAAATTGGAATTATTGCTACAATAATTATTGTTGTAGCTACCTGGTATTTGATTGAACATATTGGTAAGGTTGATGGAGAACCACTTGATATTATCCCGGCAAATGCAGCCATAGTTATCGAAATCGACGATCCTATAACTACCTATTCTAAACTTATTAAGAACAATTCCATTTGGAACAAAATAGTGCAAGTACATGATATTAGCGTTTTAAGAGATAATCTTATCTCATTGGACACGCTTTTAGTTGATAATTTAGAGTATTATAACTTACTATGGAATAGCGCTTTAACAATTGCAATATATCACGATTCTATTGTTGGTGCGGAAACTTTAATTCTCTCTAAAATTGAAAATAATCCTAATATTATGGGATTAAAAAGAATGCTTAGTGCAAAACTTGGAAGAGATTATGGAGTGCTGGATATAGCAGGAATACGTGATGGTTTTAAAATTGTTGATGCCGAACGAAACCAAACCAGTTATTTTGCGATTGTTGATGGTGTTTTTGTTTATTCTTCGTCATTGAAGTTATTATCACGATTAATTGATACATATAAGGGATCGATTGGGAATTTAAAAGATGATGCTTCATTTGTTAAGTTACAGCAAACTAGTAGCTCAAAAGCTCAGGCAAGGGTTTTTATTAAGTATAAAGAACTCTCAAAACTACTTAGTCCATATATTGTTGCTGACGAATTAGTTGCATTGAACTGGTTGGGAAATTTCGCAAGCTGGACAGAGATTGATATGTTGTTAAAAAACAATGAATTGATATTTTCCGGATTTACAATCGCTGATTCACACGAAAAACACTTAACGTTATTTCATGATCAGCAGGCTGTTAAAATCGAAGCTATTAATATACTGCCTTATAATACTAATACACTACTATGGATTGGGGTATCAGACTTTAGTTCCTATTTTTATAATAGTATAACAGGGTCAGATGCCAAAAGCATTTCTGCAGAAATTAAATTTGATATTGACAAACTTTTGACTTTATTTGGCAATGAGCTTGTATTTGCCTCAAATGCTGAGTCGGTTGGAGGAGTTGCAAATGGATCATGGTTTGCTGTAAAGATCTCTGATATTAAGGAGGCAAAGTATGATTTTGGTTCTATCGCACGAATTCATGTAAATTCTAGAACTTCAAGATATGAAGGTTATACTATTGGAAAAATTAATAAAACCGACTTCATTCCACTTATTTTTGGAGATGCCTTTTCAACTATTAAACAAAACTATTACACATTCGTTGGAGATTATGTTGTTTTTGCTAATTCAGAAAATTCATTAATAAATTTGATAGGATATATTGAAACAGGTAAAACTCTTGATCTAAACGATAATTTCAAGAATTTCTCCGATAATATATCAACCAAATCAAATTTACTTGTTTATTTGAAACCCGGGGATCTTAGTCAGAGATTTGGTCAATTTTTTAACCAAACTGTTTCCAGAGAATTAGAACTAAATAAAAAAGTCGTGTCCTCATTTCAGGGGTTATCTTTTCAGCTAACTTCGGGCAATCCACTGTACTTTACAAATATTTACACAAATCATTCAGGAGTTCATCATGAGGAAAATTTAGCACTGTGGAAAGTTAAGCTTGATGATGAAATAGTCTGGGAACCAACTATAGTATCTGATCATCAATCACACAAGCAAAATATTATTGTTTTCGATAAACAGGACAATATGTATTTGATTGATCCAGATGGAAGAATATTGTGGAAGAAGAAGCTTGATGCTACACCAGTTGGCGAAATATTTGAAGTAGATTATTACAAAAATGAAAAAATTCAATACCTTTTTAATACAGGTAATTATATTTATTTAATCGATAAAAATGGGAATAGTGTAAAGGGTTATCCCAAAAAACTTCATTCAAAAGCAACCAATGGGATAGTTGTTTTTGATTATCTGGGGAATAAGGATTATCGATTATTGATTGCTCAGGCAGATAAAAGAGTCTACAATTATTCTATTGAGGGAGATGAGATAAGAGGTTGGTCGAAACCAAGAACTTCAAATATTGTAATTGATCCGGTAACACGACTATTGGCCAATAAAAAGGATTATATAATTATTACAGATATTGAAAATGAGATAAAGATAGTTAATAGAAAAGGGAATAGGAGAATTAAAATATCAGGCAATCTTAAAAAAGCAAAAAACTCCGATTATTATGTAAATCGCACAAACAGCAAAGGCATATTAATTACAACCGATCAGCAAGGAAAGCTTGTATATGTTTCTTCTTCCGGCAAACTAAACTATACCGACTTTGGCAAATTCAGTCCCGAGCATTTTTTCCTTTACGAGGACTTCAATGGTGATGGATCGATTGATTTTATTTATATAGATGATAGTAAATTGACAGTGTTCGATAGGTTTAAAAAAGTATTGTTTAGTTATGATTTTGGTTCGATAATATCGATCAAGCCATCATTTTTTACTTTGGGGAATAAGCATCATGTACTAGGTGTTGTGGCCGATATGGAAAAAACGATTTACCTATTTGATAGCAAGGGTAATATAATTATCAGCAAGGGGCTTGTTGGAGAAACTCCTTTTACCGTTGGCAATCTCGAAGGCAATAATAAAATAAATCTCGTGTCGGCTGCTGGTAGCACGCTATATAATTATAGGTTGAGATAATTAGTAGTTCGGAATTATCAACTATTAATGGAGGAAAGGAAGATTGGAAGGATGGATGTTGTTTGACCAATTATCCAATGTCCAATGACTAATTATCTAATTAACAGCTACCAAATACATAGCACTTTCATCATTCTCATTTATCATAACAATGCTGGAGGCTTTATCGTTCGAATCTTTTTGAATTAGGATTTTAAAAACACCATCACTACTTATGTCAATTATGGGACTATAATTGCTTTTGCTCATGATTTTGTCGAATTTATTTTTGAATTTCATATACTTTGCGTTGTTGATATTTCCCTTATAATTAAGTATATAAATATCTTTGATGTTATTAAGTAGCTCGAAAAAACCACTGTCAAAATCAAAATCGAAATCAGCATCGGATGTGCCAATACTTAGGTCAAAACCACTTACGTTTTCGTATTCCATAAATAGTTTTTTCATTTCCTTATTTTGCGAAAAAAGATAAGTAGGAACAATAGTTATCAGGATTATTATAAAAATTAATTTTCTCATTTTATTATATTTTAATTTGTGCGATTTTAATTGGCGTGAGTTTTCAAATAAGCACAGATACACAAATTAATCTGTGAATCTGTGGCTTCTTTTCAGTTATTGCCTTGTTTATTAATCATGTATTTTTTCAAGATTTTCCATTCCTTTCATGTCGAGTGAGCTGCCAATTTTGGAAATCGAATTCATGTCTAAATCACCAATCATGCTCATCACCAGAACTTCACCCTCGCTTTTTACAATCATCAGTAATTCAGAAATCCGATTTTTGCCTTCTTTTTTTATAAGGAATTTAATATCACTATCGCTGTCATTAATTGTCATTAATTCGGTGTAATCACCCAGAGGCAAAAATTTCTTAATATCGTTATAGAAGTTTGCTACGCTTTTGCCTTCCGGGTTTTCGTAGACCAGCATTTTCAATCCTGCCAATTGCTCCATTACATTTTGGGCATCTTTGACTTCTTCGGCACTATCACTCATATCAATTGAGCTTAGGAGTCTAAACATTTCAGGCGAAATATTTATGCTGGTAACTCCTTCTTTGCCTGCATATTTTTCATAGAGTTTGTTAAAATCATCTTGTGCCATCATTGTAGCAGGAAGCATTGTAAAGATAATTGCTAATACTTTGATTAATTGTGTTTTCATGATATTATTATTTTAGTTGCGATTTATGTTTCGTTATTATGATTTTCCTGATTTTACTGTAACTTTTGTCATCGATTTAAGTAACTCACCAGTTTCATTTAATTTGTTGATTTTTTGTACTTGTTTAATTGCATCCGTTGCTTTAGTAACTTTTTTTGTATTCTCTAAGCCAGTCTCAATTTTTTTCATTGATGTAGCTGCAGGTATTACGCCTTTTTGTACATTACCAGATACTTTTTGTAGTGCCTTCTTTGTTTCTGCAAAGGCAATTTGAGGATCATTAACTGTTCCGTAAACTTCTGTAGAGCCTAATATATTTGAGCCTACCCAAATGGTAATCAGGATAAGTGAAGCTGCAGCAATTCCCGAAAGTATTCTATTGATATTGAAACGAGCGATTTTTGTTGGTTCCGATGCGGAGAGTTTCTCCAATAATTTTTCATCGAACGACTCATCCAACATTTTCTCATCATTAAAAAGGATGTTCAAAGCATTAATTTGAATTTTGACTTCAGCATACTTTGGATCATTATTGTTTTTCAAAAAAACAAAAAGTGATTCTTCTTCTTCAAGCGATAGATTCCCTTCATAATACCTATCTATCAATGCATTAATATCTTGATTGTTCATAATGCTGTAGTTTTAAAATAGTTTCTTTAATTCTTTTTCTTCCTCTCGATAGGTTCACCCTAAGATAATTCATATCCCATCCTGTTATCTGCAAAATTTCTTCAAAATTATATCCTTCAACATCCCTTAGATGAACAATTGTTCTTTGTTGCTCAGGAAGTAGTTGCATAACTTCTTTAACTTTTTTTACCAAATCGGCTTGCTCAAGTGATTTGTATGGTGATGAATTAGATTGTTTTGTTATATCTTCATTTAGAGTTAGAAAACGGTTTCGTTTGCTCTTGAGTTTATCCAAACAATGATTTCGAGTCACTGTCATCATAAATGCTTTAATATTTTTGAGATTAGCCATTTTTTCCTGTGTATTCCAAATCTTGACAAAAACCTCCTGAACAGCATCTTCAGCATCATCACGGTTGTTCAACAAGCTCAACGATAGTCTGAACATTCTGTTCTTCAGCGGTAATAAGTTTATTTTAAACTCTTTTATTGTCATTGTATCTACTAAGACGAATTAGCTGTTGTGAAATTACACTTTATATGGAAATTATTTGGTTTTGGGTATTGAGTTGAGTGTTTTGGGTTGTTAGGACGGGGTTATATGGGTATAGGGTATAATGGTATGGGGTATGAAGTAGTCCATTTTATACCCCCTATACCTTTATATCCATTATACCCAATATCCCCATTAAAAGGATATTTATAAATCTTGGTTTTAATTTTCTTCTATGTTAATCTATAATAAATGGGGCGAAATTTAGTTAGTATTAACACAAATATGTTTAAAAGAAATAATACACAAATTAGCTACTCATCAATATCAAAGTAAATTTACCAAAGTTATAAACTATAGAAATCATTTGCCAATGACAACAGGAATAATATTACAGATTCAGGAAGCTGCAAATTTGTTAACCGGTACAAATCCGGATGATGAAATAACACTACCAATTATCGACCTTGTAATGAAAGGTGGCTGGATAATGGGTATCATTGGAGTGCTTTCCGTTATTGCGGTTTATATTTTTATTGAAAGATTTTTTATAATCGGCAGAGCTAAGAAAGAGGATAAAGGATTTATGAATAATATCAGAACCTATATTCAGGATGGAAAACTAGAGTCAGCACAAGCGCTATGTCTTACAAATAACTCACCAATCGGGAGGATGATAAGCAAGGGGTTGTCAAGGATTGGCAGACCACTTGGTGATATTAATGCCGCAATTGAGAATACAGGTAAACTTGAAGTGTCGAGGCTTGAGAAAAATGTAGCCGGACTCGCAACTATTGCTGGTGCTGCTCCAATGCTTGGGTTTTTAGGAACAGTTATTGGAATGATTAGAGCATTCTATGATATGTCGATGGCGGGCAATAATATTAATATTGAATTATTATCAAGGGGTATATATCAGGCAATGATAACTACCGTTGGTGGACTTGTTGTTGGTATTACAGCTTATATTTTTTATAATATAATTGTTTCCCGAATTCAGTCGGTAGTTTATAAACTTGAAATTAATGCTACTGAGTTTATGGATATGCTTCATGAACCAGCTAAATAGTGGCTTGGTGCTATCATAAACCCAATTAGTATTGTAAATTCATTTTAAATTAAAGAAGAAAACAGTATGGCAATACAAATGCGAAATAAACGTGATACTAATTTCAGCATGTCATCCATGTCGGATATGGTATTTCTGTTGTTGATATTTTTTATGTTGACTTCAACATTAGTTGCTCCCAACGCTATTAAATTACTATTGCCCAATAGCAACAGCAAAACGATGTCGAAGCAAACCGTAACTGTTTATATAAATAAAGCAAGGAGTATCTATGTGGAGGATCGTAAAGTTGAGCCTGCAAATCTGGAAAATATTCTTTACGGACTTATTCGAAACGAGCAATCAGCCTCAGTAGTATTACGCTCCGACAAAACTGCACCGGTACAAGATATTGTTGTTGTTATTGATGCAGTAAATGAAATAAACAATAAACACAACACCGAACATAAAGTAATTTTGGCAACCAAGCCAAAACGATAGTTTTCGATAGATAAGAAAGTATATAGGTATCAGGGAAAATGAAATTGGATAAAGACAGACGAAGAGGTTTAATAGGGACAGTATTAGTGCATTTGATACTGCTTGTGTTTTTATTGCTTGTTGCTTTACGAACCCCATTACCATTACCTGGTGAAGAGGGCGTTGAGGTTAATCTTGGTTATGATGATCAGGGTTTTGGTAATATACAAAGCGATGTTCCACCTCCAAAGGCTGAGCCAGTTCCTGTTCAGGAGAGGATTGTTCAGCCAACTCCCGAACCTGAGCCCGAGCCTGAACCTGAGGTTGTTGAAGAAGAAATTATAACTCAGGATATTGAAGAAGCTCCGGTAATAGAAGAAGAGGTTATTGAAAAGGAGCCCGAGAAAGAAATAGAAGAGAAACCCAAGGAAGAACAAGAACCCATAAAGGAGGAAGTTGTTGAAGAAAAACCCATTGAAGAAATAGTTGATTCTGTTTTTGTTCAGGCTGAAGCGGTTGAAGAAGTTGTTGTGGAAGAACCAAAACCGGTTGTAAATACCAGAGCCCTTTATACAGGAAGCACATCCGATTCACAAGGTACAAACCAGGGAATTACCGAGGGTGCCGGCGACCAGGGAAAACCCCATGGTTATAAAGACAGTGATAAATATGATGGTAAAGGCGGCTCCGGGGATGGAATCTCATTCTATCTTGGAGGCAGAGGATCGTTACATTTAGAACAACCAACTGCAAAATTTAAAGAACAAGGAACTGTTATTGTAAGTATTTGGGTTGATCAGGATGGAATTGTGAAAAAAGCTCAGGTGAGCGCTAAAGGAACAAATGTACTTGATCAAAATCTCCGTAAGATAGCAGTTGATGCCGCCTATAATTCAACCTTTGCCAAGGATAATAATGCTGCCGAATTACAACGTGGTACAATAACATATAATTTTATTTTGATGAAGTAATTTATCAGCCCGGCCTTCCGGAGGTTATAAAGCTTTGAGTAGTATTATTTCTCAAAATGCAATAATTCAATTCTCAACCATAAGTATTCTACTACACATAATTTAATATACATTTGAAATCTACCTTCTTTGACGGTGGATTCATTAATGTTTTTTTGCATCCTATCTACTTTCCAATTCCACTCCATCCCCAATTACCGAATAAACACCCCCACTCACCGAATTGTTATTTCACTGCCTCAGCATACACAATATATTTGCTGAAAATTAAAACCAATAAACAAAAATTAATAGATATGGAAACTCAAAAAAGACTATACCGATCAGCATCCGACACGGTAATTGGTGGGGTAGCCGGCGGATTAGCAGATTATTTCAACATCGATGTGGTACTAGCGAGAGTTATATTTGTGCTGCTTGCACTTTTTGGTGGAGGTGGAGTATTAATATACATCGTTATGTGGATAGTTGTCCCTGAACAAAATAAACTCATTGATAGCTTTAATAGTAAATACAGCACTAAAGAAAAGACTGATGATGATGGAACCATAAAAAGCGAAACGCCAATAGCCGATGAAATTATCAGGGCTAGAAATGCGAAAACTTCCAACACCGGACTAATTGCCGGAATTATTCTAATATTTGCCGGACTACTTTTTTTGGGTGATAGATTATTGCCCTGGTATAATATTACCGATCTTTGGCCACTGCTACTGGTAGTTGTTGGCGTGCTTTTGATAAAACCAGATATTTTTAAACCAACTAAAAAACAGACCAATGAAATTTAGAAACATATTTTGGGGAATGATTTTGATCCTTATCGGAATCCTATTTACACTTGAAAACCTAAACGTAATCGATTTCGACTGGTACAACCTATGGCGTCTATGGCCGGTAATTCTTATCCTCTGGGGAGTATCTGTATTGCCGGTAAAAGACATAATAAAAGTAATACTTGTTCTTGTAATACTGGCAGGTTCTGTCACATACATGATGAATAGAACAGTTTACTGGCATGATAGAGATTATAGTATTACTTATGATAATAGTAATGACTACCAGGTAATAGATCAGGAATTTACAATACCAATGGATGACAGTATTGAAACAGCAACGTTGGACATGGAAGTAGCTGCAAGTAAATTTATCCTAATGGATGAATCATATAATTTGCTCGACTTCGAGAAAAAGGGCTCGGTATTGGATTACAAATATGCTGTAACGAAAATGGACAAATCGGTTGATATTGACATCTATATTGAAGATGATGTTGTACTGAAAACCCATTCGAAAAACAAAATTGAGATGGCATTGAATGCTTTCCCTGTTTGGGATATGCATTACGAAGTAGGTGCCGCTGATGTTGATCTGGATCTATCCGGACTTAAAATCAGCAACCTCGATATTGAAGGTGGCGCAGCAGCAATAAGGGTTAAGCTCGGTGATAAGTATCATGAAACAAAGGTTAGCATCGAATCTGGTGCTTCATCAATCAAAATTAAAGTACCCGAGAATGCCTATTGCGAGTTAGATATTTCGTCAGTATTATCAGGAAAAAATATTTCCGGATTTAAAAAAGTTGATCACGGTCATTATATCACCGAAAACTTTGATCAGGCCGAATGTAAAATTTATCTTGTTGTAGAAGCAGCCGTTTCGAGTTACTCAATAGTGCGTTACTAACGTTGTAGGGCATAGTTCGCCCGACCAATCATATATAATATCAAGCCCTGCATCCAATTAAAAGGGATGCAGGGTTTTTTTGTGCCACAACCTTTATAACTCATATGCTGAATAATTGGCAAAATAGTAAATCTCAAATTATATCAAAAATACCTCCATCCTAATACACTTTTTAATTACTTTGCACGTTTCAAAACAATAGAAATCACTTTTATGAAAAACAGATACTTATTCGTTATTGTTACCTTGATTATAATGTTGTTTGGACAGGGTTATGTAGTTGCTCAACAGGGGGTTATCAGGGGTTTTATTTATGAAGAAGAAACAGGAGAACCTGCAATGTATTGTAACGCAATACTGGAGGGGACTAATTTTGGAGGCTCTTCGGATGTAAATGGGTACTTTATTATATCGAAAATTGATCCCGGCAACTATACATTAAATATTACATACCTCGGTTTTGATACGGTTGTTGAAAATGTTAAAATTAAACCCGGTGATATTATCAGTCAAAATTTCTTCCTTAAAAAGTCGTCATTTAAACTTGAAACAATCACCATAAGTGCCGAAAGAGCTGCCGCCAGAACTGAAACAAAAACCTCAGTTGTGAGGATAACACCAAAACAAATTAAGCAAATACCATCTGTTGGAGGCCAGGCCGACTTTGCTCAGTATTTGCAGGTTGTTCCAGGTGTTGTGTTTACAGGTGATCAGGGTGGTCAGTTTTATATACGGGGAGGATCGCCTATTCAAAATAAGGTTATGCTCGATGGAATGACAATTTATAATCCTTTTCACTCAATTGGCCTTTTTTCGGTTTTTGAAACAGATATTATTCGGAGTGCCGATGTTTATACCGGTGCTTTTAATGCGGAATATGGGGGCCGGCTTTCATCGGTTATGGATATAACAACAAAAGATGGAAATAAAAAAAGATTTTCAGGAGTTGTTGGAGCTTCAACCTTTGGAGCAAGAGCAGTATTAGAAGGCCCAATTGTTAAACAAAAGGCACCCGATAAAGGAAGTGCTTCATTTGTGTTGTCGTTTAAAAATTCATATTTAGCCGAAAGCTCAAAAATATTTTACAATTATATTGATGAAAATGGACTACCGTTTAATTTCTCTGATTTTTATGGAAAGGTTTCGTTAAACGCTGCAAATGGAAGTAAAGTGAGCTTTTTTGGATTTAATTATAACGATAATGTTAAGGATTATAAAGCCATTTCTGATTTTGGTTGGAAATCAGCTGGAGGAGGAGCAAATTTCGTAATAATTCCGGGAAAATCTCCGGTATTAATTGATGGGTTAATTGCATATTCTCAGTATAATTCAAATATCAGCTCAAGCACTTTGAATAAGAGAAGTAGCTTTATCGGCGGCTTTAATGCCGGATTTAATTTTACTTATTTTCTTGGGAAAGATGAATTGAAATTTGGATTCGAACTTGAAGGTTATCGAACCGAATATAAATTCACCAACTTTTTAAATACTGAAATCGAACAAATTGAAAATACTACTCAGCTTGGATTATATGCAAAATATAAGGCTGTATTTGGAAAGTTTATCGTTGAACCCGGATTGAGAATTCAAGTTTATGCTTCATTGTCTGAAGTTTCACCTGAGCCTAGATTTGCAATTAAATACAATGCTTCCGATAGATTTCGTTTGAAATTTGCTGGTGGTATGTATACTCAAAACCTTATTGCAGCTTCATCAGATAGAGATGTTGTTAACTTGTTTTATGGATTTTTATCAGGACCTGAAAACCTGCCCGCTACATTTAACGCAAAGGAAGTTAATAGTAAAATCCAAAAATCTAATCACGTGGTACTTGGTTCCGAATTTGATGTATCCAATTCGATAACTATGAATGTTGAGGGATATTATAAACATTTTCCACAACTAACAAATATCAATCGTTTCAAAATATATTCTGAAGAAAGTGCACCTCCGGGAGCAACTGATGTAGAAACAAAAGATTTTATTCTTGAAAAAGGGGATGCATATGGTGTTGATGTTGTGCTGAAGTATGATTACAAAAAAGTGTATTTATGGTTAGTTTATTCATTGGGATTTGTTAATCGTGAATATGAAGCTGTTAACGGTGATATGATTAAATATACTCCTCATTTTGATCGCCGACATAATGTAAATGTGGTTTTTTCGTACGTAACAGGGAAAAAAGGAGAATGGGAGTTTGGTGCCCGTTGGAATTTGGGAACTGGTTTCCCATTTACTCAGATTCAGGGATTTTATGAATACTTATCATTCCCAGGAGGTGTTAATACTGATTATGTTAATGAAAATGGGCAGTTAGGAATAATCTATGGAGATCTATTTGAGGGAAGATTACCTATCTATCATCGTTTGGATCTTGATATTAAACGAAATATCTTTTTTAGTGAAAATACTAAAATGGTACTCGACTTAAGTGTTACAAATGTTTATGATCGTAAAAATATTTTTTATATCGATATTGTGACCAATAAAACAGTTTATCAATTACCTTTTATGCCTAGCTTTGGTTTAAGCCTTTACTTTTAACCACCTTCTAGTTTTAAAGAAATGACCAAGTTGTATCTTTCCACGTTAGTCCTACTTGCTTTTTCTATTTTAATATCGTGCAAACCAACCAACAACACTAATTTGAAACAACCTAAGGCTAAACAAATAGCTAAAGAACTGGTAATGCATGGTGATGCCCGCATCGATAATTATTATTGGCTTATAGTATTGATACTGTTAGCAGACGAAAATTTGATATCTATTTTAGGAATACTGTAACAAATAAGTTATTTGATGAGGTAATATCAAATACCACCGGTAATATTGTTTGGGCCAATGATAATCGTACGGTTTACTATCAGGTTAAGGATAAGACCTTGAGATCATATAGAATTTATAAACATGAAGTGGGAACTGCTGTTGAAACTGATGTGCTTATTTATGAAGAAGCTGATCCAACATTTTCAGTTTATGTATATAAAACAAAATCTGACAAGTATCTGGTAATAAGTTCCGAAAGTATTCTTTAGAGTGAGTACCGAATTCTGGATGCAAATAATCCCGATGGTAAGTTTAATATTTTTCAACAGAGATTGCCAAAGGTTGAATATAGTATTAGGCATCAAAACGGCAGGTTTTTAATACTTACAAATTTTGAGGCTTCAAACTTTCGTTTGATGGAAGTTGGAGAGAATGAGACGGATATAAATAACTGGACTGAAGTTATTGAGGGAAGAGATGACGTAATGCTTGAAGACTTAAAAGTATTTTCCGTTTTTTTTGTTGTTACAGAACGTAAAAACGGACTTTCGAAATTCAGGATATTTAATACTAGTTTAGTTAGTGATTATTTCCTGGATTTCGAGGAAGACGATTACTATGTAACTTCGTCGGCAAATCCTGATTTTAGTTCTCAAAAATTTAGGTATAATTACACATCATTAAAAACGCCTCGCACTGTTTATGATTATGATATGATTGATCGTGAGCAAAAAATGTTAAAAAGACAAGAGGTAGTTGGAGGATATAACCCAGATGATTATATAACCGAAAGAAAGTACGCAGTAGCCCGCGATGGTGTAAAATACCCATTTCGATAGTGTACAAAAAAGGATATAAGATTGACGGGAAAGCCCCCTTATTGCTATATGCCTACGGCTCGTATGGAATCAACATTGAGTCAACATTCAGGTCGTTGCGTTTAAGTTTACTAGATAGAGGATTTGCTTTTGCGATAGCTCATGTTCGCGGAGGCGAGGAATTGGGACGCCATTGGTACGAAGATGGTAAAATGCTAAACAAGAAGAACACTTATTTTGACTTTATTGATTGTGGTAAATATTTGGTTGCCGAAAAATACACTTCACCTAATAGTATGTTTGCAATGGGTGGTAGTGCAGGCGGACTATTGGTTGGGGCAGTTATTAATTATAGCCCCGAATTATTTAAAGGAGCAATTGCAGCCGTTCCGTTTGTTGATGCTGCTTAATCCTGAGAAGTACTAGCATAACTATTGGTGAATACATTCACCAAAAAGTTATAGTATTGTTTATGATATTTGGTATTAACGAGGTCTTCGAGAAAAGGTTCTCCGGCTTTTTTGTTGGTTTTCACTTCCTCCGGCATTTGAAGAATTGGGAGAACGCCTTCTTTGAAATTGCTTCTTTGAGGCATTTGGTTTTACAGACTTTTTAACTTCAACCTGAGTACCATCATCCTCAAAAGGGTTTTCCTCAGCTATGGTTATGGTTTGATCAATAAGCTTTTGAATATCTTTCAAATATGCTCTTTCCTCAGCATCGCAAAATGAAAGTGCGATACCACTTGCTCCTGCTCTACCGGTTCGGCCAATTCGATGAACATAGGTTTCAGGAATATTTGGAAGATCAAAATTTATTACATGCGAAAGATCATCTATATCAATTCCACGAGCTGCAATATCAGTTGCAATAAGAACCTTTGTGTGGCCGCTTTTGAAATTGCTGAGAGCTCGTTGCCTTGCTCCTTGCGATTTATTGCTGTGAATAGCTTCGGAAACTATTGATGCTTTGTCAAGAATTTTTACGATTTTATTGGCTCCATGTTTGGTTCTTGAAAAAATTAGCACCGACCCAACTTCATCTGTTTTTAGAATATGCAGAAGTAGTTTTGGTTTATCTTTTTTACTAACATAGTATAGAAACTGCTCAACCTTTTCAGCCGTTGTTTGCTCTGGCTTTACTGTTACTTTCTCAGGGTTTCCAAGTATTTTTTGTGATAGCCTTACTATATCAGGTGGCATGGTTGCCGAAAAAAACAATGATTGTCTTTTTACAGGTAATTTTGCAATGATTTTTCGAATATCGTGGATGAAGCCCATATCTAGCATACGATCTGCTTCATCAAGCACTGAGAATTCAATATCACTTAAAGTAATAAATCCTTGTTCTATTAGATCGAGCAAACGACCAGGAGTTGCAATTAGTATTTCTACGCCCTGACGCAGGCTTTGTGTTTGAGCCAATTGCTTAACTCCACCAAAAATTACAGTATTTCGGATTCCGGTATACTTACCATAGGTTGTAAAACTATCAGCAATTTGGATCGCAAGTTCACGTGTTGGTGTAACAATTAAGGCTCTTATCTTTCGCCGTCCTTTGATTTGTTGCGGATTATTGTAGATATGTTGAAGTATGGGAATGGCAAATGCTGCCGTTTTTCCTGTACCTGTTTGGGCACAACCTAATAAGTCCTTTCCTTGTAGTAGTATTGGAATTGATTGTTCCTGGATGGGAGTTGGGTGTGAATAGCCTTCAGCCTCTATGGCTTTCAGGATGGGGTCGATAACCCCTAAAGATTTGAATGTCATGTAATAACTATAATGTGCGGCAAAGATACATCATTTGTTTGGATATCCTGTTTTTTATTAATTTGGAGAGGTGTGAGGTTATCCGTTACTTGTTATTAGTTATATGTTATACGCTTTGTGTGTTGCTTTGGAAGACCAACACTTTATATGTCCTTATATGGTTAAATAATCCATCGGAATAATGGTTTGTAGAGCGATCTGTTATTTTAGGTGAGTATTGTTCTAAGCCGAATCAACGTATAACTATTTAACACATAACTTATAACTAAATAACAGTTACCCTTATTTTTTTCTTTTTAAGTTTAGTATTATTTATCGATGAGATTAGGTTTTCAACTACCGATTCGTGAACTCCTACAAATGCGCAATCTTGTTTTAATTCGATAATTCCGATCTGATCGTTGGTAAGCCCGCCTTGTTTTATGCATAACCCTGCAATATCGCCTTTTGAAATTTTATCTTTTCTACCACCTGAAATAAATAAAGTGCTCCATCGCGTTCTTTCCTGATCGTTCGACTTCTGTAATTCAATATCTCGAAAGCTATCCTTTGCGGGAACGTTAATAAAGTCAGGAAGATCTTCCTTTACCCACTGAATAACATATGCTGTCCCCTCCTTATGCATACGTGCTGTTCTTCCGTTTCTATGTGTGAACTCATATTTTTTAAGTGGAAATTGATAATGGATTATAAATTTTATTTCCGGCACATCAATACCTCTGGCTGCCAGGTCGGTGGCAATGATAATTTGGTGAGTACCATTTCTGAATTTAATTAGAGCTCGTTCTCTATCTTTCTGCTCCATTCCCCCGTAGAAGCAGCCATGATTAACTTTTTTTTCTGTGAGATAATCACTCACATATTGAATTGTGTCTTTAAAGTTACAGAAGATAATTCCAGGCTGGTTTCCAATGTGATTTAGTAAAGTTAAGAGAGCGTCAAGTTTGTCTTTTGATGGTGAAAGGACTGTCTTGATTTTTAGATTGGAGATTTGTTCGTGTGAGTAATCAAGGTAGGCTGGATTTCTCATTCCAACGAATGCAGGAATTTCAACTCTCTGGGTTGCTGAGGTAAGTATCTTCTTTTGAACCTTTGGTAAGGCATCGGCTATTTCGATCATTTCCGATTCGAATCCAATTTCAAGTGATTTATCGAACTCATCCAGAACAAGTGTGGTGATTGAATCAGTTACAAACCTCTCTCTTCGTAAATGGTCGGCAATACGTCCGGGAGTTCCAATAAGTATAGCTGGCGGATGTTTTATGTCGATCATATCCTGAGAGCCTGATCGGCCACCATATACGGCTATAGCCTTATAACCTGTTCCCATTTGTCGGATAACTTGTTCGATTTGAATAGCCAGTTCCCGTGATGGAACAATAATCAGAACTTGTATTTCAGATTTTTCAGGATCCAGTTCGCTAATAATTGGTAATAGGAAAGCAAGTGTTTTTCCTGTTCCTGTTGGAGATAGTAATACGGTCGATGGGTTAGATTGAATAGTTAAAAGAGCCTCTTCCTGCATGGGATTTAGGTTTTTAATATTCAATTTATCGAGAATTTCCTGTTGGTTTTTTATGATGCTTGACATGGTGCAAAGGTAGGATTTACTTAATACTTGCAATTGGTATTCTTGGTCCTTTTGTATTTGTACTAAAATGACCGCATCAATATTGTTTATTGATAGTCGTTAAATCATTTTTGTTATTCTTCTATACAAATCCCATCAATTTGTGTGATGGAATCGGTGGCAGGTGAGAGATATCTTCCAGTAGTTATTTTTTTAAATGATTGATAATTAATTTTACTAAGTTGATCCATATATTTTGAATGGGTTATTTCCGTGAATGAGTTAGTTAAGCTACTTGTTACTGTATTGTATTGATTTAAAGAAGATTGTTTGATTTCCTGGATTTGAGTAGCCACCATATTCATTAACTCTTCATTTTCCAGAACTTTTTTTCTAACCAATGTTGTTACTATTATTGCAATACCTAATTCGACAAGTAGAGGTAATCCAAGAATTGAAAATATTGCAACACTTACAGAAGAAATAATGGCACCTTTGGCAACATGACCTGATTTGATTTCGTTTTTCTTAATAAATACTACATAAGCAGTAATAAATATCAAAGCGACTGCCATTATTGGATTAGCTGATGCAATAGATGTAACGCCCATACTACCAATAACTTCTGCTATTTTCTTTTGGTCGTTATTTTTTAGGCCAAAAAAAACTGAAGCAGCACCTATAGAGGTTCCAATAATTTCAAATGCATCAAAACTAAGTAAATCATAGAAGTATGTTTTATCAACAAAAGGTATTTTTTCAGAACACCAATCTGCATACTTATCATAATTGCCTTTTTCCCAAGTGAAGAATGGAAGACCTTGTTTGGTAGTTAGATCTTTCCAAATAGATGACACATAATTCACTATCTCGTCAGTATTGGAATCATCTTGTTTTGTATTCTTTATTCTATCCCAAGCACTAAATAAGTCATGACCTCCATCAAACATTCTATGATTTCCACCCCCAATATGTGATCTTAGGTATTCCATATCAAGAGCTTTATCATAAGCAGAGGCTGTTCCTTTGGTAATACTTTCTGACCAATTTAATAAATCAGGGTTCGAAAGAAAAGGCATTGTTGTCCCCGACAATAAACTAGACACTTGTTTGTATTTATGCATGGCCTTAAGATTTGCTTTTGATGCAGTTTCACGTAATGATTCAGAATTATCTTTTAATAACTTTTTGAATCTATTAATATTGGCCATTTCATTTTATGTTTAGCACTGCTAATTTACAAAATAATTTGTTTTGAGATTGGGACAAACTGTATCAAATCAGTGATAGTATAGGTATTGCAAATATAAGAACAGGGCTGCTGATCGGCAGGGATTGAAGTGGTAGCTTGGTGAAATGGGTGCTGATATTTTTTGTTGGCAGGCGAAGGCTGACGGAGGAAGCCCACGTACTGCCTACAAAAATACAGTGGCCATGAAGCAACTACAAACGGAAAGCCCGTTAAGCCGCAAAAAAAAGCTATTTATTCTAAACTAGAACCAAATCTATTATATCTCTCAAAGTAATTATCTTTGCGCCCAATTTTAAAAGATATAAATGATTTCAGTTGACGGACTTGCGGTTGAATTTGGTGGAACTACGCTTTTTAAGGATATTGGTTTTGCCATAAATGAGAAGGATAGGATTGCCTTGATGGGAAAAAATGGGGCGGGAAAATCGACTTTGCTTAAAATTATTGCGGGTATAAAAACTGCCACACGAGGGAAGGTTACATCGCCAAATGATGCTGTGATTGCCTATTTGCCACAACATCTGCTTGCTGTTGATAGTCGCACCCTATTTGAAGAGGCAGCTCAGGCTTTTGAGCAAGCTTTAAATACGGAACACGAAATTGAAGAATTGAATGTACAGCTTTCGTCGCGTACCGATTATGAATCGCCTGAATATTTTGAGCTTATCGAGCGTGTGTCGACTCTTAGTGAGTCGTTCTATTCGGTGGGGGAGATTAATTACGATGCGGAAATAGAAAAGATACTGTTGGGGCTTGGATTTTTGCGGAAAGATTTTGATAGACCCACCAGCGAGTTTAGTGGTGGATGGCGCATGCGCATAGAGTTGGCTAAGATATTGCTTCAAAAGCCTGATTTGTTGTTACTTGATGAGCCTACAAATCATATGGATATTGAGTCGATTCAGTGGTTTGAGGATTTTCTTGTAACAAGTGCTAGGGCGGTAATCGTAATTTCGCACGACAGGGCTTTTGTGGATAATATTACCACCCGAACCATTGAGATAACAATGGGGCGCATATACGATTACAAGGTTACGTATTCGAGCTATCTGCAACTTAGAAAAGAGCGCCGTGAGCAGCAGCAAAAACAGTTTGAGGAACAGAAAAAATTTATTGCGGATAACCAGGATTTTATTGACAGATTTAGAGGGACTTATTCGAAAACAAATCAGGTACAATCGCGGGTTAAAATGTTGGAGAAGTTGAGCATTGTAGAGATTGATGAGGAGGATAAGTCAGCGTTGCGATTAAAATTTCCTCCTTCGCCACGATCCGGAGCCCACCCTGTTGTGTTGGAAGGTGTAGCTAAGTCCTATGGTGATAACACCGTGTTTTCGGATGTTAGCTTTAATTTACAAAGGGGTGAACGGGTTGCTTTTGTTGGCAAAAATGGGGAAGGTAAATCCACCATGGTGAAATGTTTAATGAATGAAACGGATTGTGATGGTAAATTGGAAATTGGTCATAATACGCTGATTGGATATTTTGCCCAAAATGAAGCTTCGTTGCTTGATGAAGGGATTACCGTTTTTGATACTATTGATGATGTTGCTAAAGGGGATATTCGCACAAAAATTAAAGATATCCTCGGGGCTTTTATGTTTGGTGGCGATAGCTGGAATAAAAAGGTAAAAGTCTTGTCGGGTGGCGAACGTACTCGCCTTGCTATGATTAAATTACTTTTGGAACCGGTTAATTTATTAATACTTGATGAGCCTACTAATCATTTGGATTTGAGGACTAAGGACATATTAAAAAGTGCCTTGAAGGATTATGATGGAACACTTATTCTCGTGTCGCATGATCGTGATTTTTTAGATGGTTTGGTTAGCAAAGTTTATGAGTTTGGTAATAAGCAAGTGAAGGAACATATGGGTGATATTCACAGTTTTTTATCGAAGAAGAAGATGGAAAATTTACGGGAAATAGAACGTACGGTGAAGAAGTAGGTTTAGTTTTTTACCGCAGAGGTGCGGAGAAGCAAAGGTTTTATGGAGGTTAAAATGATTCTTCGTTTTGCTTAGAATATCAAATACCATTGGAAATAATTAACCATACAAACTTGATTATTGTTTTATCTTCTTTTTCTGCCACGGTTCCACATAATTACAATCTTTTAGCAATTAAGATATGGGCTGACAGTGAATAGGGGTTGTTAAGACATTGTTAATTTATAGAGAAAAAGATAGCAATAGTTAATTTCTTTTAGTTTTGCATTTCATCAATTAATATTATTATGAAAAAAACCACAATTGTTTTCATGGCAGTTATAAGTTTAATAGTACTGTCATGCAATAAATCGGATGATCCCGATCCGGTTCCGCTGGAAAACTACACAGTAACTTACAGCGTTATCCCAACAGGTGTAGTTAATATGGATACAATTGCGTATTTAGGGGTTGATGGCAATGAAGTTATATTAACAGAAGTAGCTCAGTTATCACATTCGTTTGTGCAACCATCAAATAATTATCATGGCAAAATTCGCGTAAGAGGAGAGATAGGTGAGCTTGGTGGTTCATGCTCATATTCGATGACGGTGTTAGATAAGTCAAGCAATGTTATTTATTTTAAAAATAGTGAAGTAAGTGGAGCCGGTTCTTTCTTTTTATGGACTGCAGAATATAGTAGTTCTAGTAAGTAATACCAATTAGCTATCAAAATAAGCCGTTGGATTATTTCTTCGTCCTGTTTTTCTTTTTTCCTGTTTCTGCCACAGGATCAATATAATAACCAGTACGAACAAGTAGATGATCTAAATTTGCTATTCCGTAAACAATTATAGCTGTAACAAGAGCTGCATGCTCTTGGTATACTTTAATACTTTTATTATAGAGATCCCGCTCGGTGTGCCATATTTCCCGATAATTGAAATCATAGCCTTTTGGATCACCATTTTTAGGCCCAATTGTGGGAACTCCTTCAACCGCAAAGGGTCCGCTGTCGGTACCCCATGCTTTTATTGGTTTTTCACTTGGTTCTCGAGAGGTGATTTCAAACGGAAAATCAGGATTTATATCATTAATTGGTTTGCATATCAACTCAAAATCATCACGCATAGCATCACTTACACTAACTCCTGTTGGAACTGTTGGTCCACCGTCGCGGTTTACCATATTTGAAACCTTATGAAGTTCGTCCATATGTCTGTCGACCCAGCTTTGTGAGCCCAGAAGCCCAAATTCTTCGCCAGCCCAAAGAATTGCCAAAATAGTTCGCTTTGGTTTTCCACCTGCTTCCATAATTAACCGAGCAGCTTCCATGGTAGGTGTAACTCCCGAACCGTCATCAACACCTCCTGTGGCAACATCGTAAGCATCAAGGTGTCCACTCATAATAACATATTCATCGGGGAATTCGGTGCCGGGAATGATACCAATAACATTGTGATACTTAACCGGCCCCATTTTGAAATGATTACGAATATCGAACTCAAGTTCAAAATAGCGGCGTTCTTCGGCCATCTGTTTTATGATTTCATATTGATGTTCATCCAGCTTAATATCTGGGACAGTTGGCAAGGTTTCGAAGGTCATGTTCATTAAATTCTTCCGGTCGTACATAACTCTAATTGGAGTTTTGCTGGATTGGATAATACCAAGAATTCCTGCATCTTTCATTTCTTTGTAGAATAGGGCAGGTTCTTCAATTAATTTCAATAACTCTTTTTGAGGATTATCTGTGCCTCGATTTTTCCAATTTTCTCTTTTTATTTCATTGTTTTCCTTTTCAGTTTCCGCATTTTTTACTTTAATAGAGTTACGTATACTGTCAGCCTTTTCAGAATAATCAATGGGCCAGCCTTCATTAACTCCAGAAATGAGTACCCACGAACCAAGGAGCCTTCCTTTCATTCGGTCGAATTGAGCCTGTGTTTTTGGTTCGATAAGCACATGTCCGCGCTGAACTCCCTTCGTTCCTGATGTGTATGATGGTGTTGCAAAATGTAGATGCATTCCCTCATCGGATAACATTCTTCCAAACCAAGGTCCACGATTAAAGCCTACTGGTAATTCACCCACCTCATCCATTTCAACTTCCATTCCCCATTCCTGGAATTTACTCGCTGCCCAGATTGCTGCATTTTCATATGCATCCGATCCAATTGGTCTGCCCCCGAAGCGGTTGCAGAGGATATCCAAATGATCCATTGTTTGGTTATCGGTTGTGCCAATTTCAATAATTTTCTGTACCACAGAGTCGGATTGTGCAATTGTATTTATTGACAATAGAATACTGATTATTAAAGTAATGATTTTGATTTTTTTCACTGTATTTGGTTTATGGGTTCGATTTTATAATTGTGTTGCCTTGTTTATTTTACGGACATTAATAATTCAATTTCTTCAATTTCGATGGGTATATCTGACATAAGGTTGATTGGTTCACCATCGGTTATAAGAATATCATTTTCAAGCCTGATACCAATATTTTCTTCCGGGATATATATGCCGGGCTCACAGGTTAATATCATTCCGGGTTTAAAAGATTCTTCCTTGTCACCAACATCATGAACATCCAATCCTAAAAAGTGGGCGGTACCATGCATGAAGTATTTCTTGTAAATAGGAGAATCAGGGTCTTGTTTTTTAACATCTTCCAATGAAAATAGACCGAGCTTAATCATCTCCTTTTCCATCATCAAATTTACCTTTTTATTAATGATATTAATGGTATTGCCTGGGATATAAAGTAATATGGCTTTCCTTAAAACCTTTAATACTGCATTGTAACAATCTTTTTGTCGTGTGGTAAATTTGCCGTTTACAGGTATTGTACGACTCATATCAGTCGAGTAATTGGCATATTCAGCACCAAAATCGAAAAGGAGCAAATCACCATCTTTACATTCCATGTCATTTTCAACATAATGCAATACGCAGGAGTTTTTCCCGGAGGCAATTATTGGGGAATAACCATGTCCATTGGCTCGATTTATTATAAACTCATGACTTATTTCTGCTTCAATATCAAACTCATAACATCCGGGTTTTGTAGTTGCCAGTACTCTTTTGAAAGCCTTATTTGTGATATTACAGGATTGCCGAATAAGGTCAATCTCATAATTTGATTTAATTAACCTCAATTTAGTTAATAGCGGTGCCGATCGATGATAACGATGTAATGGAAATTCTTTTTTTAGCTCATTTCCCAAACGCTGATTTCTATCTTCAACCTCAGGAAAGAATTTTGAATATTCGTTTCGGTTTAAAAATACATCATTGGTTATCGACATTATTTCACGAAGTATTAGGGTGAAATCATCTATCCAATAAATATTTTCGATACCTGACGTTTCTCTGGCTTCCGCAATTGTGTATTTATGTCCTTCCCAAATTGCAATTTTTTCATTTGTCTTTATAATGAAAAGTGTTTCTCTTAACTTATTGGTTTTCATATTGGGAGCAATAATAAGAATGCTTTTTTCCTGATCAATGCCAGTTAAGTAGAAAAAGTCGGATTGTTGTCGGAAATTAAAATATTGATCACCATTTCTGGGTTGTTGATCATTGGAATAAAAAACTGCAACCGATTTTTTAGGTAATAATTCAACAAAACGTTTTCGATTTTCAATAAACATTTTATTATCAATTGGGAAATATCTCATTTTTTCAATCTGTTTACAATGTTTGAAAAGCAAATATAGTATAAATGACTATGTCAGCCTTGCAGTTGAATCATACGGCAAACGCATCTTAATTTATTTATGAAGCAATGAATACCGAATATATTTCTTTGCTAATCAGTATATAGAAAAGAATTTGCCGAGATATTTTTTTATATCTTTGAGCTAATTAGAACTTCAATTTAGTTATATGGAATTATCAGCGGAACAATTATATAAAAAGCTTGTAGAAGAATACAAAATTATTGGTGAAACAGGGAGTATAAAGTTTACAGTAAAAGATTTGAGCATATACATTAAAACAAAAGATTCTGTCGGCAATCTTTTACAAGAGTGGCTAAAGGCATGGTTTCAACAATCAGATATTGATTTTGAAGAAAACACTAACTCTCAAACCTTTCCCGATTTTCTTTTGAATAAATACGATCATAAAAAGGGACTTTTAGAAGTTAAATCATTCGATTTTGATAGAGGTCCAGGATTCGATTTAGCAAATTTTGATTCTTATTGCAATTCCCTTTTAGATAGTGCTTACAGAATTGATTCTGATTATTTAATCATAGCATATCAAATGAAGGAAGGCGTAATTAGCATTAAAAACGTATGGCTAAAAAAGATTTGGGAGCTTGCATGTCCAAGTGGTACTTACCCTTTAAAAGTACAAGAAAAAAAGGGGGTGATATACAATATTAGACCTAGTATTTGGTATTCAAGTAGAGCAAAATTTACTCCTTTTGCAACGAAGGAAGAATTTCTATCAGCTTTAAATGAAACTAGATATCAATATCCACAAACGAGGCATGATAACGGACATTGGTTAAGAAATGTTTTAAAAAACTATGAAACACATACAGGTGTTTCTTTATTGGTCAAGTGATATTCTTGGGTTTCTATAACTTCTGCTATCCTTGACGCTACAAATTCAACTACAGGAATCGCAACAGTATTCCCCAATAAATCAAATGCGTCATATTCTTTTGTCGGTACTTTATACCATTCAGGATACCCGAAAAGCCTTAATCCTTCTCTAATGGTTAATCTTCTAAGTCCCTTGCCATCAGGAACAGCAAGTCTTGAAACATCTGTTGCAACTAAAGTAGGAGCAATGTTGTTAGGATCTAAAATTTTATTGATTTCAAAACTAAGTTTACCGGTGACAATGTTATAACCTTTTGGTTTTGTTTCGTCATATTCACGATAAGACCTAACGCCATTCTTGGTATTTTCTTTGATAAGCTTTTTAGGATGCTCAAATTTCAAATATCCTTTTTTAACCAAATCATCTAGCATTTTTCTGAGTTCAGGTTTTGGTTTTACTGTGAATGTATTTATCTGTTCTAAAGTTAAGGCCATGCCATCCATCCAATCTATACCAATTTCTTCTGCCCATTGTTTCTTCCTTCGTTCTTTAAATAATTTATTTAACAAAATACTTTGTTCATCTGAAACTTTGCCTTTTATTCCGATATCCCAACTATGGATATTATTCTTGCCACCTCTTTTATCTTTAATTGATTTCCCATATAAATCTTCAATCTCAAAATGTGATAGTAATTTGTCAACAAATTTTGATTTTATAGGATCAAGTCCTCTTTCTAAAATGCTCTCCAGCTTATTAAATTTCGGTTTATTACCAGTTAAATCAACTTTTCCATTTTTAGTGCCTACAATAAAAATACGTTTTCTTGATTGGGGTAAACCAAATTCTAAAGAATCAAATACTTTCCATGAAACATTATATCCTAAATCATTTTTGAGAGTATGCAATATTGTTGTAAGAGTTCTTCCTATTTTATCTTTTGAATCTTCCAAATCATGTTTGACTAAGCCTTCAACATTTTCAAGAATAAAACCATATGGTTTTTTATCTCTTAAAATTCGTTCGATTTCAAAAAATAAAGTTCCTCGTGTGTCTAAAAACCCTTGTCTTTTTCCTCCAGAACTAAAAGGTTGGCAAGGAAAACCACCCAGGAGAAAATCAAAATCTGGAATAAATTCATTTCTTATATCAAATATATTACCTGCTAAAAAATCGTGATTGAAATTTTGCTGGAGTGTTTTTACCGCATATAGTTTGATTTCAGATGTCATCACACATTTAGTCTTATATCCAAGATTATTGAATATATTTTCAAAACCAAGTCGAATTCCTCCCAGACCAGCAAATAAATCAATAAATTTTATCTCTTTATTTTTCATGATTTAAGGGTTTATTATATTCAACAATAGGTTCAGCAGCAACAAGTAGTGATTTTTCATATTCTTCAATTTCTACTTTTGAACAACCTATAACCGATAGGGTTTGTAGAAAAAAACAAGCACTAAAACTGCCACGACTAATTTTACTATCAATACTAGCTTTAGTCTCATGTACATCAATTTCCTTTAAAAGTATAGCTAGATCAGTGTTTGAGACTCCTCGTTTAATAAGCTCGGACTTTAAAAGACGTTTGACTTTATCATTCCAATTTATCATGTCAATGAAATTTATATTTGCAATTATAGACAATAAATGTCATATATGCAAATTATAAGGCAAAAATAAAAAATCATATTGGGTATCATAGTTCATTATTAAAAGCGATATAAAGATGTTTTGTAAGATTAGTATCCTAATTTTATCCAGATAAAGGACACAGGAAAAATAAATCCTGAAATTTGACTCGTATCTTGTGTAGATGATGCCTTGAAGTAGGAATTCCAAAAAAATATTATTTTTGAACCTTAATCCAATTCGATGATATACATTACCCGTAGAGAGAGATTTAATGCAGCTCATAGATTATTTAGGCCTGATTATACAGATGAAAAAAATTTAGAAGTATTTGGGAAATGTTCTAACCCAAATTGGCATGGTCATAACTATGAGTTATTTGTTACCGTTAGAGGTGACATTAACAAGGAAACTGGATTTTTGGTAAACTTAAAAACACTTGGCACGTTAATTAAATCACGTGTTATTGTGAAGCTTGATCATAAAAATATAAATCTTGAAGTTGATTTTATGAAGGATAAACTCGCATCAACGGAAAATTTGGCAGTTGGTATATGGAACGAGTTGGATAGGAGTGTTAGGGATTTAGGTGCTGTACTTCATTGTGTTAAGGTTGTTGAATCGGAAAATAATTACGTTGAGTATAAGGGGGAATAATAATATCCTATTAATAATGACAAATTATAAATGTTGGCATTTTTTTTGACATAGTAATTAAATATGGAAACAATAAAAAAACCGCTCGAGTTGCTGGGTTACGAAAAGATTGAAAAATACGATCCTGAAAATCTAAAAAAACTACAATATCACTATAAAGAAATATTAGGATTATTGGGAGAAAATGTTAATAGAGAAGGACTATTGGAGACTCCGTATCGTGTTGCTAAATCCGTACAATTTTTAACACAGGGTTACGATCATAATCCTGAAGAAATACTATTATCAGCAAAATTCAAGGAAGATTACAAGCAAATGGTTATAGTTAAAGATATTGAAATTTTCTCAATGTGCGAACATCATATGATACCATTTATCGGGAAAGCACATGTTGCTTATATACCAAATGGTTACATAACAGGATTAAGCAAAATTGCTCGTGTTGTGGAAGCATATTCAAGGCGACTTCAGGTACAGGAACGACTTACTACACAAATAAAAAATGCAATTCAAAATACACTTAACCCTTTGGGAGTTGCTGTTGTTATTGAGGCTAAGCACTTATGTATGTCTATGCGTGGAGTTCAAAAGCAACATTCGGTAACAACAACATCAGATTTTACCGGGGCCTTTGAAAGAGCAGAAACAAGAGCGGAATTTATAAGTCTGATTTCTTCTAACCTATCTTAATAATCATTTCTTCTGGTAAATTAATTCTTGAATTATCAATACAAAAATTCCAATACTAAATTTTATTATGGGTAAAATATTGAATCAACATATGCGTTTAACAATAATACAAAAAATATGAATTATACAAATAACCAAATAGACTATGCCGGTAGAACTGAGACCATACCGGTAGCTAAAACTTTCCTTTCTGGAGTTTTTATGTGGATGGGTTTAGCCCTCTCAATAACGGCCTTGGTTTCGTGGATGTTTGCATCAAATCCTTCATTAATGAACATCCTTTTTGATTCACAAACCGGAAGTATGAATATGATGGGATGGATCGTGATGCTTGCTCCTTTAGGCTTGGTACTATTAATGTCGATGGGATTTCAAAAACTAAGTGCTTCATCACTCGTGCTTATTTTTATTATTTACTCAGCTTTGATGGGAATGAGCCTTAGTTTCATCTTTATGGTTTATACTCTACCTTCAATCGCTAGTACTTTCGTTATCACAGCTGCAATGTTTGGATTTATGGGAATACTTGGTTATACAACCAAAACAGATTTAACTAAGTTTGGCAGTATCATGATGATGGGTTTGGTAGGAATAATAATTGCTTCTGTGGTAAATATGTTTATGCAGAGTGAAACTATGCAATATGTTATTAGTTTTATTGGAGTGCTTGTATTTACAGGATTAACAGCATATGATGTGCAAAAGTTAAAACGCATTGGATCAGAGATATCTCTTGGAACAGAGGCTGCCAGGAAAGTAACAATTATGGGGGCATTAACTCTTTATCTCGACTTTATTAATTTATTCCTATTTTTGCTCCGATTTTTTGGCAACAGAAAGTAATAATACGTTATTAATCAAATATATAATATATGAACGCATATGTTTTTCCCGGACAGGGAGCACAATATGTCGGAATGGGCAAGGAACTATTCGATAATTCTACTAAAGCCCAGGAACTATTCAACAAAGCAAACAGCATCTTAAAGTTTAATATAACTGATTTGATGTTTGATGGTACTGAAGAAGACCTAAGACAAACAAATGTAACACAACCTGCTATTTTTCTTCATTCAGTAATCCTTGCCAGAGTTTTGGGTGATGATTTTAAACCCGATATGGTGGCCGGTCATTCCTTGGGTGAATTTTCTGCACTTGTTGCAAATGGAACTTTATCATTTGAAGATGGTTTGAAGTTGGTAGCAAAACGTGCTGATGCAATGCAAAAAGCATGTGAAATGGAAGAGTCTACAATGGCTGCCATTCTTGGATTAGATGATGCTGTTGTTGAAAAAATTTGTAATAGTATCAGCGATGTTGTTGTACCAGCTAACTATAATAGCCCTGGCCAATTGGTGATTTCAGGATCTGTAGAAGGAATAAATAAAGCCATTGAAAAGTGTAAAGAAGCTGGTGCGAAGAGAGCTCTTCCACTAAAAGTTGGGGGTGCATTTCACTCCCCACTAATGGAGCCTGCAAGGATTGAATTAGCAGAAGCGATTAATTCAGTAAAATTCAACAAAGGTATTTGCCCTATTTATCAAAATGTTACCGGACAGTCGGTTAATGATGGTGAGATCATTAAGAAAAACCTGATTGCCCAGCTAACATCACCGGTAAGGTGGACAAAGATTATGCAAAATATGATTGCCGATGGAGCCAATAATATTACAGAAGTTGGCCCTGGTAAAGTATTACAGGGATTATTTAAAAAAGTAGAAAGACAGATTCAAACGCAGAGCGCAGAAATTTAAAATAAACCTTGTACCAATAAAAAAGCCGTGCCATTATAAAAAGTGGCACGGATTTTTTATTGATCTAAGAGCTATTGTATAATGACAATTGTTTTATTGGCTTACGTTAAGTTAAGAAAATAGATTTAGTTTGGCTTTTCGTTTATTAAGTACCTTCTTAACATCTCCAAAGCACTAAGTGCCGATCTTCTAATATTTCTACCACGGTGTTCCCCAAAATGAAATAGTTTAGATACCACATCATCAGGAGTTGCCAATGCTATCCAAACTGTGCCAACAGGTTTTTCATCGGTTCCACCATCGGGTCCGGCAATGCCAGATGTTGCCAAACAATAATCAGTCTTCAGAAGTTTTTTTCCACCCGAGGCCATTTGCTCAACTACTTCTTTGCTAACTGCTCCCTTTAAATCGATTACATTTTTATCAACACCAAGTACATTATCCTTTACATCATTTGAATATGAAACTACCGACCCGGCATAGTATTCTGAACTTCCAGCAATACTAGTTATCAAATGAGCAATATAGCCGCCAGTACAACTTTCTGCCGTTGAAAGAGTTTGCCCTCTTTCCTTTAGTAGATTTCCTACAACTTCTTCAAGGGAAATATCATCCCATCCAAAAATAATATCTGGTATTATGTCAATTAACTTATTGCAATAGTTATCAACCTCTTCTTCAATAGTTTCCATATTGTTTCCTGAAGCAGATAGACGTAATCTTACAATTCCCGGCTGAGGCAAATATGCCAGTTTAATATAATCCGGTAGGCAATTTTCCCAATCAGCAATTTTTTCAGCCAACAACGACTCGCCAATTCCTGTGGTCATAGCTGTTCGATGGTAAATATGACTGAGGTTGAATCTCTCTTTAAGTCTAGGAATAATTTCGTCTAACAGAAGTCCTTTCATCTCAAAAGGAACACCCGGCATCGAAACTATTACTTTGTCATCCTTTTCAAACCACATTCCTGGGGCAGTTCCATTTTGGTTGTGAAGTGGGATACATTTGTCAGGAATTAAAGCCTGATGTTTATTTACTTCTGTAACTTTATAGTTTCGTTTACTAAACAGGAATTTTATATGCTTGAATGTGGGCTCGTGAAAAATAATTTTTGACCCGAAATAATCGGCAAGCACATTCTTTGTGATATCATCTTTGGTTGGTCCCAAACCACCTGTTAATAGTATAATGTCATAGGTTTTTTCAGCGTGTGCTATAGCATCTACAATCTCCTGCCCATCATCGCTAATTGCGGTAATTCTACCAACCTTGATACCTGATTTGTTAAGCTCTACTGCCATCCATGAGGCATTGGTGTTCACAACCTGGCCAATTAATAGTTCATCACCAATGCTGATGATTTCAGCTTTTATCTCCGACATTCTTCTTAAAAAATAAGCTGTTCATTACCAACTTCATCAGGAATAATAGACATTACGGCAACTTGCGACATACGAATTATCGACTGTGCTGCCGATCCTAAAAAGAATTCAACTAACTTATTCTCCTGTTGGGTCATTACCATAATAAGGTCAATGTTACCTTTTTCTTCAACATATTTCAAAATTCGAGGGGCTAACATTCGTTCTCCCCCTGAGGTTTCAATAAGTTCGCTTGTGCATTTAATTTTTGCATCTTCAATAAACCACTGAACCTGTTTCAATTGTTGTGTTAGCTCATGTTTGGTGTCCTTATCTTTCTTCGACCATAGTACAGAAACAACTGTAATTCTTGCTCCGAATGATTTTGCAATATCAATAGCATATGTTACTTTTTGTCTTGTTTCTTTTGTGAGATCGAGAGGCAGTAGGATATTATGTACAAACCGGGATATTTTTTTACCATTTATAGTAATTACAGGGATTTTCGATTGTCGAATAACCTTTAATGTGTTTGATCCAATGCTGTTTTTATCCATACGAATATTTTCGGATGAATTGTTTGTTCCCATGAGGATAAAACTGGCATTAACTTCTTTGGAGGTTTCTAAAATCTGTGAATATACTTTTCCTTTTTTAACAACAGTTGTTACTTTCATTCCAGATTTTTTCTGAGCTTCAGTAGCCAGAACATCAAGTTTTTCCTGAATCTTTTTGCTTATTTCTTCAGGCGAAATCAGCGAAGCGCTTATTCCGGTTTCTTCGTAAACATACAGTAATACTATATTCAGTTTTAAAAAAGGTGCAACTACGTATGAGCGCTCCATTGCGAACATTGATTGTTCATTAAAATCAATTGGGACGAGAAGTGTATGTGATTCGTTTTTCATAATAGATAGTATCTTATTTTAAAGAATGTAAATGTAGTGACATAATTTTAATTTAAATTATTGTTGTATTAATCTAAAATTAATTCTTGAATAGCAAGGTAAGTATAAATAGTTTTACCTTATATAGCTAAATGCTATCTTTGCAAAATTACTGAATTCTTTTATTACGATAATATATGACTACAAACAATAAATCAGAGCTGGTATTAAACAATGATGGCTCCATATATCATTTAAACTTATTCCCAGGCGATGTGGCTGAAACAATTATGCTTGTTGGAGATCCGGGTCGGGTAGAACTTATTGCAGGTTTTTTTGATTCAATTGAGTTAAAAAAGCATAATCGTGAAATACACACGGTTACCGGAACTTATAAGGGTAAAAGATTGTCGGTAATGTCGACAGGTATGGGACCTGATAATATTGAAATTGTTGTGAATGAGTTGGACGCATTATTCAATATTGATTTAAAACTTAAGATGGAGAAGTCAGAAAAGACTGTGTTAAATCTGATAAGGATTGGCACATCCGGCGCTCTTCAATCTGATATACCCGTTGTTAATTCACCACTTGTTTCTGAATATGGATTAGGCTTGGATGGGCTTGCCTATTTTTATAAAAGAGGAATAGAAGTTATTGACAAAGAGTTGACAGACAGTTTTATTAAGAATCTAAATTGGGATAGCAATCTTCCCAGACCATACGGAATAAAAGCTTCTGATTACCTTCTTGAAAAAATTGGATACGGTTGGCGACAAGGTATTACACTGACCGCTCCGGGATTTTATGCACCTCAGGGACGTGAGTTACGACTTAAGGTTAACGATCGAACGATAGTTGACAGAGCAAGTGCGTTCACTTATAATAATGCAATAGTTACCAATTTTGAAATGGAAACATCGGCTCTTTATGTTCTATCAGCAATGCTGGGGCACAACGCATTAACAGTGTGCGACATTATTGCCAATAGGATCACTCAGGATTTCAATCCTGACTATAAGAAGAGCATGAAGTGTTTAGCTAGTGAGATTATTGAGCGTGTTGCAAAACTCTAATTTTATAATGGTTTAGTCTATTTGTAAATTGTAAATTCCTTGAATAACAATATTAGATAATGAGTTTGTATCTCCTTTTATCTCAGTAAATCTATCTGAAATATTTCCAATTTCCACCTTCTTTTTTCGAAGGAAATAGGTGTTGTCATTAATCTGATCTACTACAAGTATATAATTATCGTTTTCCGATTTAATAATTGCTCCATTTGGCAGGGCAGGGGATTCATTGGATTTAATAATGATATTCGCTTCAACATATGATCCATTTGTAAAGTCATAGTTCTCTTCTCTAATTATTTTAGCAGTACAATTTATTGTTTTTGAATTAGTATTGATGGTCTTTCCAATGGATTGGAGTATTGCATGATGATTATAAACTGACTCGCCAAGGAGTTTGAAATTTACTTTTTGTCCGGGTAATATATTACTAATATCATCTTCAAAAACGGAAAGTTGCAATTGAAGCTTGTCAGTATCAATGATTTCTATTAATTGTGACTGAGGTTCAATGTATTTGCCAATCACCATATTATTATTAGTTATATATCCAGAAATTGGAGACAAAATAGAAAATGTTGTATAGAGATCACCTTCTTCGATTTTTTCTATGCTAAGATTAAGTTGTTTCAATTGCATCTTCAATGATTGATATTTAGCAAACATAGCCTTGTACATGCTTTCCTTCGATACATAATCCTTTTTAGCACCAATGTTTTCATTATAGAGTGCTTTACTACGTTCAAAATCAACTTTTAGTCTTTCAAGGTTAGCCGAAGTTTCCAGAAAATCCTGTTGGATTGCTATTAGGGTGCTACTCGATATGGTACATAATGCTTCTCCAGCTTGTACGTGCCGCCCGATATTGTAATTTATTGACTCAACTATACCCGGAATCCTGGCGCTGATTTGAGCAATTCCATCGATAGGTGCATTAATAATTCCGTTACAAGTAACTAACTCCTCAAATGGTTGTATTGATAATTCGCCAAGTTTCATTTGGTCAGATTCAAATTGCCCTACTGAAATTTGAATGCGACTATCATCTTCAACAGCGTTTTCTGCTTTATTTGGTTGATTATTTGTGCAACTAAATGAGATAAAAATCACGAAAATTATTAGAATGTTTATATAATTATTATTTTTCATTGCAATACTTTTATTTCGTTAAGTAATTTATTTCCAGAGCAATTTGATTGTAGTTCGAAACATTTTCAAGGTAATCTAAAGTTAGGCTTAATGCATTTTCAACACTTAGTACGTACTCAAAAAAGTCTATCTCGCCTAGTTCAAAACTTCTTTGTGACGATCTGATTATCTCTTTACTGAGTTCAGTTCCTGAAATATTATAGTAAGCTATGGATTCGTTATATTTCGTAAGCTCACTACTAAGTTCAGCAAATTTACCTTGTGCTTTCGACAGGTAATACGTTTCAAGATTTTCCCTAACATTAATAGCTATTTTGTTGGCTTTAATTTTTGCCTTTTATTCACCAAAAAATATTGGCAATCCCAGCCCAACCATAATGCCTTGGTAGTTTTGGGAATTTGTATGCTGATTTGAACCTATATAGTAACCAAGAGATATGTCGGGAAGTAACTTGTTTTGTTCAAGTTTTAGCATCTTAGTTTGGTAGTTGGTTTGCATTTTCATTAATTTATAACCCGAGTTATATTCTATATTACGTTTGGTGATGGGTATTAGCTTAAGCTCTTCATTTGATATGGAAAATGTACTATCGTATTGCATCGTAGCACTCAGCTTTTGATACTCGATTTGTATGTTATACCTTATATTACTCACTTTAATTTTAACCTGTTGATGTTTTGCTTTGGCGTTTAGCAAATCGAGGTAGCTTATATCTCCCTGATTATATCGGAATTCGGAGTTGCTTAAAAACCTCATTACTAAGCTGTCAATTTTTAAATAAACAGTTTGTTTGCTTAGTAAATATTGTATTAAATAGTACGATTTTGAGACCTCTTTTTCAATGCTCAACTTTTTTTGATATAGTTCATTTTCTGAAATGGTAATACTCTGTTTATTTAACTTATTTTGCGATGTGTATACCGTTGGAAAACGGAACCCTTGCTCAACCCCAAATACATTAAGTGGATAACCATTATCTGCAATATTATTCTGATCGAAATCATAATATATTAATGTTTTATCTACTGAAAAGGAAGTATGCTTAAGTGCCTTTGCCTCTTCAACTTTAAGATTATATGCAGAAAGTTCGCTATTATTTTGGTTGGCAATTGAAATAGCATCATCAAGTGTTAGTTGCCTTGATTGTCCATAGGAGATTGTAGTTGCCAACATTAAAAATATCATAATCATAACACCTTTAGCCCTAACTAGTTTTGGAGGCCATAAACGAATACTAACAACATTATGGAATAGCTCAAATAACAATGGTAAAGCTATCATTGTAAGCATCGTAGATGTAACTAAGCCACCAATAACTACAGTAGCCAATGGGCGTTGTACTTCAGCACCTGCTCCTGTTGATATTGCCATTGGAAGGAATCCCATGGCGGCAGCAGCAGCTGTAAGAATCACCGGACGTAGGCGATCGGTTGTCCCTTGTAAAATTAACTCCCTCATATTAGTCATCCCTTTTTCTTTTAGTTCTTTTAAATGTTCAATTAACACAATTCCATTTAGTACTGCAATTCCGAACAAAGCTATGAATCCAATTCCAGCCGACACACTAAATGGCATCCCCCTAAACCATAAAAAGAATACGCCTCCAACAGTTGAAAGAGGAACCGCGGTAAAAATCATAATTGCATCTTTAAGGGATTTAAAGGCAAAATGCAGAAATAGGAAAATAAGAAGCAGGGCTAATGGTACTGCGAATATGAGTCTATTGGTAGCATTCTGAAGATTCTCAAACTGTCCGCCGTATTCAATATAATTGCCGGGCTGGAGTAGTACATCCTTATCAACTTTAGTTATTATATCTTCCACAACCGATTGTAAATCTCGGTTACGTACATTAACGCTAACTACAACCCGGCGGTGTGTGTTTTCGCGTGAAATTTTTGCCGGCCCTGTATTTAGTGTTATTTCGGCAACCTCTTTAAGAGGTATTTGTTCACCATTTGACAGTGGTATTTGTAATTGCCGTATATTGTTAATATCCAGGCGGTTTTGTTCGTGTAACCTGACAACCATATCAAAGCGTTTCTCATTTTCAAAAACACTTCCTGTAATTTCACCACCAAAAGCCATTGATAAGTACCTGTTTAATGTTTGTATATCTAGTCCATAGTAGGCAATTTTATTTCGGTTATATACCACACTCATTTGTGGTAGGCCTTCTGTTTTTTCAATAACTATGTCGGCAGCACCCGGAACATTTGATATTAGGTTTTTAATTTCGATTGCCTTTGCAGATAAATATTCCAGATCTTCGCCAAAAATTTTAATTGCAATATCCGACCTAACACCTGTTATTAGTTCATTAAACCTCATTTCGATGGGTTGTGTGAATTCGTATTCAACACCTGGAAGTATTGAGAGTGCTTCCTTAAATTTATCGGCCAATTCCTCTTTACTATCCGCACTCACCCATTCGCTTCGTGGTTTAAGTTTGATAATAACATCAATTTCTTCCATCGACATAGGATCAGTAGGTACTTCGGCAGCTCCAATTCGACTTACAATTTGATCAACTTCTGGAAAATTATCAATTAGAATCTGTTCCATTCTAGTCGACATTTCAATTGTTTTAGTAAGTGATGTCCCGGTTTTTAGTACAGGTTGAATAACAAAATCACCCTCATCCAGAGTAGGGACAAACTCACCTCCCATATTGGAGAAAACATAACCTGTTAATATTAGTGAAAACAAAGCAGCTCCCAGCACCCAACTTTTGTTATTACACGACCATCTAATTACCGGAGTATATGAACGATATGCGAGTTGCATTATCCAATGCGAAATACCTTTTTTATTTTCCTTTTCAGGCTTTAAGAATAATGATGCCGCAACGGGAAGCCAAGTTAGTCCAAGAATCATTGCTCCAATTATTGCAAAGCTGAACGTAAGAGCCATTGGATGAAACATTTTTCCTTCCACACCTTGCAATGATAGTATTGGGATGAAAACAATGAGAATGATAATTTGTCCGAAAACGGCTGAATTCATCATCTTTGATGCACCGTTAAAGGTGATATTATCTATTAGTGTTTGTTTCTTAGCTCCTGGTAAACTATTAATTTCTAATTTTTTAGAGGTAATTCTGATGGCAATAAATTCTACAATAATAACTGCACCATCTATTATAATACCAAAATCGAGTGCTCCTAAACTCATAAGGTTTGCATCAATTCCGAAAATGTACATCATCGAAAGAGTAAAAAGTAACGAAAGTGGTATCATTGAGGCAATTACCAAGGCTGAACGTACGTTACCTAATAATAAAAAAACCACGATGATTACAATTATGCATCCTAGTAATAGGTTTTCAACAATTGTAAAAGAAGTCTTTGAAATAAGTTCACTACGTTCGAGAATGGGATTGATAAATATCCCCTCAGGAAGTGTTTTTTGAACCTCTGCAACGCGCTCCTTTACTTCTTTAATTACCTGTTTGGAATTTGCATTTTTAAGCATCATTATTTGACCAAGAACTTTCTCACCTTCTCCATTGGCAGTTATTGCTCCAAATCTATTGGCATATCCAAAATGTACTTTTGCAAGATTTTTTACTAATATAGGTATTCCACTTTCATTCTTAACAACAATGTTCTCAATATCCGATAGCGATTTAACAAGTCCATCACCACGGATGAAATAACTCTGATTGGATTTTTCAATATATGCACCACCAGATATACTGTTATTCGACTCTAAGGCATCAAATACTTCCATCATGGTAACATTTAAGCTTCGCATCAATTGAGGGTCGATAGCTATTTCATATTGTTTTAAGTAGCCACCCCAACTGTTTACTTCAACAACACCTTTTATTCCTGAGAGATTTCGTTTTACAATCCAGTCCTGAATTGTTCGTAGTTCCATGGGTGTATATTTATCTTCATAACCAGGCTTAACATCAATTATATATTGATATATTTCACCTAAACCAGTTGTAATTGGACCCATCTCCGGAGTGCCAAATCCCTCAGGTATATTCGCTGAGGCTGTTTTAATCTTTTCAGCAATAAGCTGACGCGGCAAATATGTGCCGATGTTTTCTTCAAATACAATTGTAACAACCGATAAGCCAAATTTAGATATTGACCTAATTTCAACAACACTTGGTAAGTTAGCCATTTCAAGTTCAATTGGTGTTGTAATAAACCGCTCAATCTCCTGAGTTGAAAGGTTTCCGGAAGTAGTAATAACCTGAACCTGATTATTAGTTATGTCGGGAACAGCTCCAATTGGAATTTTTAGTATTGCATATATTCCAAACGCAGCAATGGTAAAAGTAAATAGGATTGAAATTAGTTTGTTTTTAAGGCTATAGTCAATAATTTTTTCTAACATTAAATGAGCTTTTTAAATGAAGTTACTGATGCTTGTAAAAAGAATTCAGTAATTTATGATAAAATTAATAAAACTCAGACGAAAACATCTAGGCAATCTATATATTTTATTACTTTTCTCTGTTATTTAGAGAAGTTTATGAATAGGCCAAAATCAATTTGTAATTATTTAGAGGGTAAATATTGTACCTCCCCATGAAAAGCCAACCCCAAATCCGGCTAGTAGTATGGTGTCGCCATTTTTTATAATGCCTTTTTCCAAAGAATTGTGTAAGGCAATTGGTATTGTTGACGAAACTGTGTTCCCGGTATTGGCAATCTCAATTATAAGTTTTTCATTGGGTATTTTTAGCTTTTTACCAAGGGTTTCAAGTATAATTTGGTTGGCCTGATGGAATATGAAATAATCGATATCCTCAAATCTTAAATTACTTTTTCTAAGAAGCTTAGAAACTAATTCAGGAGCTTTTGTTACTGAGAAATTAAAAACTTCGGAGCCATCCATATAGAAATTTGCATCATTTCTGGCATTGCCATAATTATCAACTCTATCAGTCTCAGCATATTTAGGAAGTGGAAAACGTTCACGACCATTTTTAATAATTATTCTATCGTATTTGCTGCCATCGGTACCGAAAGTAAAACCACCGGAGATACTATCTGAATTGCGTTTTGTTATTATGGAAGCTGTTGCAGCATCTCCAAAAATTGCTCTATTGCTACTATCTTTGGCATGAATGGTTTTTGAAATAGCTTCGGAAGTTATTAGTAGTATATTTTTAGCATTGCCAGCTGATATCAAGCTATCTGCCATGCTTAATCCATAAATATATCCAGTACATCCCTGATTGAAATCAAAGGCACCACAATCTGAAGGAAGCCCAAGTTGGTTATGTATTATGCAAGCAGATGCCGGAGTAATATAGTCGCCACCTGCTGAGCAAAAAATAATATAATCTATGTCCTCTTTTTTTGTACTGCTAGTACTAAATAATTTTTCAGCAGCTCGTATTGCCATATCAACCGAAGTTTCATTTTCGGCACAAATATGACGTTGATATACACCGGTCAGACGTGTTAATTCCTTAAGCTTTAACTTGGGAAACTCATCCAGAAGTGAATGGTTAGTAATCACTTTGTCAGGATAATAGCAGCTAATGTCTTTGATATGGTTTTCCATTGAATTATTGCTTTTTATTCTGAGCTTTTTTCTCCGTATCTTCTGTTTTCTTCATGTAATAATCGTATTTGTTTTTGTCACCTTTGGATGCGTAATAGCTACTTAGAAGTTTACCTATTGCAGATTTACTGCCAAGCTCAAAAGCCTGGCTAAAATATTCCACAGCAGCAATTGTATCATTTGCATTTATGGCGTAATTGCCAAGATTAATAAATGGCATGTCACTAAGTGGGTAGGTTTCAATTATTTTTTTATTTTGTTGAATTGCTTCAACAGGTTGTTGGTTTAAATAGTATGCGTTTGCCAACCGCGACATGCTAACTAATTCGCCTCCATCAACATCCACAGCTTTTTGGAAATATATTATTGATGAATCATATTTTTGTTGAAGATCGTACGTGTTTGCAAGATTAAAATAAGCACTCCCATATTCGGGGTTATATAACAGTGCCTGATTGAAATAACCAATGGCAGCAGCAAAATATTTTTGAGCGTTGATCTTCTCTAATTCAGCTTCTTCGGGCTTGTTGAATTTAATATGACTTTGTACTCTCAGATTTGCCTGATTACCATGTATTTTAGAATAAATAATTCCTAAATTATTCCGTGCAGAATAATGTGTAGAATCGAGTTCCAGAGCCCGCTTATAATGTTTTTCAGCTTTGTCAATAATGCCGACAATAAACTTATATGGGTTTACTGGTTTTGATAATTCATGATTAGCTCGTTTCATTAATTCGTGAGCATAAAGATTATTGGCTTTAACCGAATTCCATAGCTTAGGCATATCGGCACTATACAGACTATATTGGGTTTTCCATTGTTTATTTCGTACACGTACGTAATATCCATAGGGAGCAATAATTAATATTATTAATATGCTCACCCAAATTATTCTGCGTTGTTTTATGTCTGATTTAATTAATGGGATTCCAAATATTTTAAATAACAACCAAACGATAAATATCGCAAACGATATTGTAGCAAAAAACACAAATCTATCCCCAACAATGCCTGGAACAGGAGCTACAATATTTGCATACATCGACATGTTAATGAAGAAGTAAAGTATTGCAAATGATAAGATATCCTTGTTTTTCATCTTAACAATTGCAAAAACAAGCATTGCCACAAGTAGTAGCATTGATACTAGTACCCAAGGATTTCCCCATCCAACAACAGGTATCATGTTATAACCATAGTAATACAAAAGGGGGTAGGGGACGAATAATAGTTTTAAGTAGAATCCAAGAATGTATGAGCCTGTACTTATGTGAAGCAGGAAGCTATCTGTTGTTACAAGCGGATTCTCCCACATGCTCATAAACCTTGTTGTTTCGGGTAGAATTAACCATCTGGCTAAAAATACTCCAACTACCATTATTAATGAAATAAGAGTAAAAGATCCAAGTTTTTTTAATTTGATATTAGTGAAAAAATATAACACAAGTGGAAATACTGCCAACTGTGCTATTGCAGATTCTTTTGACAGTAATGCAAAAATAAAACTGACCATTCCAAAAATCAAATACTTAACCTTTTCAGTATCAGTCCATCTAACAAATTGCCATATCGCTAAAAATGAAAATAAAAAGTTAAGGAGTACATCTCTGTTTTTTAAACTGGCAACAACCTCGGTATGTGTTGGATGAGCCATAAATAGCAACGCAATAAGAAATGGAAACCATGGGTTGTAACCACTTAATAGTCGCCTTAGTACTTTGTACAATAATAAAACTGCAATTAAATAGAGTAGTATATTAATGAAATGACTGATATACGGGTTTATGTCAAGGTTTGATGTAAATTGATATTCAAGGGCAAAACTGGTTCGTACAATTGGGCGATAGCCGTAAGTCATACCATTATCATCAGCATATAAGGTTGAGAAAATTTCGGGGATGCCAGCAACGCCCTTTGCAATTTGTGGGTTATCAATATTCACATGATAATCATCCATTGAAAAATGATTGAAAATTGCGTTGTAATAAAATGTAAACGTTGTTACTATCAATATTATCTTAAAGATATTAACCACCTTGGTTTCGCTTATGCTCTTTTTTGCAATATCCTTATTTTTTTTCTTCATAATATTTTGATGCTGATTATTCGTAATTCTGATACCTATTTACAAAACTTTCTATTGATGCAAAAGTAATGTCTTTAGCTTCAATAAATCCCATATGTCCAACATTATCCATCATCAATACTTCGGAAATTTTTGGTAAAGATATTTGTTGGTTAATTTTTTCCAATGGAATCCTTGAATCCTGCTTCCCCACTATAAATAGAATTGGAATATTTAGCTCTTTCAACAACTCAATTTGATCTTTTCTGTCACGCATTCCTCTCAATGAAGCAATTATTCCTTCATCTTTTGTTCGCAATGAAACCTTTATGAGATGTTCAATTTCTGATTTGTATTTTCCAGCATTCATCTCACAAAAAAGCTCAGGAATAAAACTGCTAATGAATTTTGAGTGATTATTTTTCACAATCTCTATTGTTCGGTCTCTGTTCTTTTTTGCCTTGCAATCATCGGCGGCTGCTTGCGAGTGAAATAGTATTAGTCCACTTAATTTATCAGAAAATAATTCTGCGAAAGCAAGTGCAACATAACCTCCCATTGAGTGCCCAACAATTATACATTTTGAAACGCATTCAGTTATAAGTATTTCGTTTACTACATCAGCCATTAAATTCATGCTGTGTGATTCAGAGATTAAGCCACTTTTACCAAAGCCGGGTAAATCAATTGTAATAACTTGAATTGTTAAGCTGAGTTTTTTTGAAAGATTATCCCAAATAGATAACTCTTCTAAGAAACCATGAAGTAGAACAACTGTACTTCCCGAACCTACAATATTGTAGTTGATCGCTGTACTATTATAGACTAATTGTTTATTCACTATTTTGTTTTTCGCAAAGATAAACTGAATTGTTAGAAGTGAAAATTGGAGTTCAATATAAAATGCAAAGACACACCTGCCTGCCGCAGGCTGGGATTCACAGATTTATGAGGGCTGTTTTTAATTGTTATTCATTTTAATTGGTTGGAGTATTTTGTATGTGAAACAAGAGTAATTATCATCTCTTTATCATAAAAAAGAATTTGAGTTCTAGTTTATACCAAAAAACTATTTTTGTGGATCAAAATATAGATTATGGCTTATTCATTTCTTCAAGATTATAATGATCCGGATGTTCAGCAATGTATTACCTATACTGAAGTAATAAAGAATCGAGCAAATTCAAATCCTGCTCATACTGTTTTTCGCTTTCTTAATGATGGGGTTAATGAAAATGAATCCTTTACCTACAAGCAACTTGAAACACGATCAAAAGCTCTGGGAGCAGCCATGCAAGAAGTTGGTAAAAAAGGTGATCCTGTACTCTTGCTATTTCAACCAAGTCTTTCCTACATTGCCTCTCTTTATGCCTGTTTTTATTCAGGATTTGTTGCAGTACCTGCTTATCCTCCACGAAGAAACAGAGGAATAGAAAGGATATTTACAATAATTGAAGATTCAGGAGCAAGAATATGCCTTATTTCCCAACAGGTTTACGAAGATATTCAAAGGAATTTTAAAGACAATGAATTATTTGGTAAACTTAAGTGGATAGTTTATGAAGATGTACATGATGATAAATGCGATGCTTTTAAGGATATTATTATTGAACCACAAGATACTGCATTAATACAATATACTTCGGGGTCAACCGGGCATCCAAAGGGTGTAATGATTTCACAGCTAAACCTACTTTATAATTCTGAATACATTAGGCAAACATTTCATACCAGTAGAGATTCAGTAGGTGTACATTGGCTGCCACTGTTTCACGATATGGGATTAATTGGAGGAATATTGCAAGTGGCTTATGTATGTGGTTTAAATATAAATATGCCACCTATGGCTTTTCTTAAAAAACCACTTAACTGGCTGAAAGCCATCGAAAAATATAAAGGAACTATTGCCGGAGGTCCTAATTTTGCTTATGATTTCTGTGTGGAAAAAATTACGGATGAGGAAAGAAATGATTTGGATCTTAGTTCTATGGAGGTGTTTTTCTGTGGTGCTGAACCAATTCGTAAATCAACATATGAATCATTTTCCAAGAGTTTTAAAGTGTCAAAATCGAAACCTGAGCAACTCTACTCATGTTATGGAATGGCCGAAACAACACTTATTGTTACTGGTGGGTATAGTTACGCAAAACCGGTGTATTTAACTGTTAACCATAGTTCTTTGTTAAATAATATTGTAGAAACAATTGATGAAAATGACAAAAATGGAATTAGTTTGGTGGGCAGTGGGCACACATGGTTGGATACCAAAATAGAAATTGTCAATCCAAAGACAATGCA